>CASFOW010000014.1 GCA_949296705.1 uncultured bacterium | reverse complement strand
TATTTTTGTAATCATTTTCTAATTTTTGTGATATACTCATATTAACAACGACCTACCTTGTATTTTTCTATTTATTAATAAGTTTAGGTCGTTGTTTTTATTTTGTCAAATTGTAAGATTTATTTTTGAAAAATCCCTTATCCAATCAAGAATAATCTTTTCTCCCTCAGTATCATTTCCTATTCTAAACAAATTATTTGCCTTACACCTTAATATATTTTCTTTATCATTATCTTCCAAATCAAAATTTGCTATTATTCTATCCATGTAGTCATTAATTCTAATTAGATCTTCATTCGAAACTTCTATATTACTGATATCGATTTCAAAATCATTAATAACATCATCAAATGAATAACCGATAATGAAGCACTCATCTAACTCTTCAAAGCTATGGATATCATGTTTCTCGGCATATTCTAACATATAATCGATTACCGCTAAGTAATCTCTGATTAATCTTTTTGGATTCAATCCATCATGATAAATCATAATATTTTTCATTTTATTATGTAATTTTTCATTTTTAACTTTTTCTGTTTGTGTCATTTCATACACTTTGTCTATAAATCTGTCTATTAACTCAGCGGTTACTTCTGCTTTTTCTCTTTCCTCTTTTGATTTTAATAAACAACATTTTTTATACTTTTTTCCACTTCCACATGGACATGGACTATTTCTACTTACTTTCATTTCTACTCCTATTCTTCTTTCTTAAATAATAATTTAAACAGATCTTCAAAATTGGTGGATGGTAATTCTTTGGAATCACGATTTAATTTTAATTGTTTTAAATACCCTAGTATTAATTCCACTTTTTCTATTGTAATAATCTTCATTATTTTCGTTAATCGTTCTACATTTTTGTCATAA
Organism: uncultured bacterium; assembly: GCA_949296705.1. Taxonomy (GTDB): domain Bacteria; phylum Bacillota_I; class Bacilli_A; order RF39; family UBA660; genus Alloscybalousia. The sequence continues at coordinate 66,704 of CASFOW010000014.1, read as the reverse complement.
TTTTCTATTCCATAAATTTTTTTTATCAGTTGCTGATACTGTTCATCCGTTACAATTGTATAAGCTCTTTTCTCATGCCATAAAGTAAATAAAAACTCTATTTTAGGATTTATGAAATATAAATTGCTACTATCTAATTTAAGACCATTATATTTATATGTTGTTTTTATTTCTTCTACTGTAGTTTTATTATCTAGATCATAAAGAACAATTGTTCTCTTTTCTGGGTGAATTTTTTTACTATCTTTATATTTTTTTATAATTTTAGTACCACTTTTAGCATTCTGCACTTCAATATTGAATTTATTTGTATATAAAGACTTCAATCTTTCTATAAATTTATAATCCGAATTACCCTCAACGATTAAAATAATATCTTCTTTTAAAATAGGAACCTTACTTTTCTTTTTCATAAAACAACTCTCCTATTTTAGGGTTGGGTAAGGCACCAAACATTCCTTTTAGATAAGAAATCATCGTTTTATTTCTAGCCCCATCATTGGCTTTAATATCATCTAATGAGTATAAATATATTTCTTCGTTATCTTTATATATAAACCAAATTTGATCTTTTCTAAATAGGTAATCGGTATCTAGCAATAACAAATCATGAGACGTAGTAATTAATTGAGTATTTTTATTTTCTTCGTTATTAAATAAAGCAATTAAGCTTTTAGTTAAAACTGTATGCAAACTGCTGTCAATCTCATCAATAAGTATAATTTTTCCTTTTTGAAAAGCTCTTATCATCTCCGCTATATATCTTATAAATTTTTTACTACCATCTGATTCGATAAATACACTTGGGGCAGAGATAGAAGTTTTTTTATTAGAATGAATACTATTTATTTTTAGAGTATTATCTATTTCCTTTTCTTGATTAGCTAATTTTATTTCTTTAATGCTAATGTCAGCATGACTAATAAATTTATTTAACAATTTTATTTCTTTTTCTTTTGCGGTATTTAAAAAGTTATATACTCCTTCTAATTTGAAATTATCAATACTTTCTTTAGCATCTCCATTACCTTTAAAAATAACAATATTTTCAAAAACTTTTTTTATGTTTTCTGCATGTTTGATATATTCTCTTGGTAAGGTAGATACAATTAATTTATCTTTGTAAAATGCATATATTTTAATTAAATTTTTTACTTCTTCTTGATTATCCTCAATATTATTAGTATTAAATATATTGACATTATTTACAGTTAAAAATTCATTAATAATTCCATAGTTATATTTAATTTCTAAGCCATATTCATAGATACTTTTTTCTATTAAAAATTTGATTTTAAATTTAATAATTTTATTTTCTTCATCAGTGTAAAAATTAAATAATGTTTCATCTTCTTTTACTTCATTTATCGTCTTTCTTCCGAGAACTAATTCTTTTAATAATCCTATCGATGATATAAAGGCACTTTTACCTGTATTATTAGGTCCATAGATGATAGCAGACTTTACTAAATTTCCTGTTTCTAGTTCAAAAATATTTTCTTTATTTTTTTTTATATAATTATCCGTTTCCATCGTAAAATAAATTTCATTATTAAAAGACCTGTACCCAGAAACATAATAATCAATTAGCATAATATTCCTCCCTTGTAGTACTATTATAACACACAGTTAAAAAATTTATGCAAAAAATATGCATAAATTTTTGGTTCGAATCATATTCTATCATTATTATTTTTTCTCTTCGTGATACTCTTTATCGGTATTCACATTCCAAATATTATCTTTTTTCTTTTCTCCACTTAAAATATTCTTTACTGTTTCGAATGACATTACCATCGAATGATCCATATTGTTATATCTATGTTGACCATTTCTACCAACACAATATAAATTATCAAATTTATTTAAATATTTGACTAACTTATCAATTTCACTATACGTATCAAAGTAAGCTGGGTAAGCTTTCTTTACTTTTTCACGATGTGAATCTAGTACGTCTTTTTCTTTGATAATTCCCATAGAAACTAATTCTTTTGTCGCAAAGTTAATGCATTCTTTGTCACTCATATTCCAGAAATCATCGTTTTCATTACAGAAGTATTCCAAACCAATCCATACCGTATCTTCTGGTTTTTTTACCATGTATGGACTCCAGTTATTAAAAATTTGAATTCTGCCTAATTTTACATCTGGTTCCTGAACATAGATCCAACAATCTGGAACAATATTTCCCAAGGTTTTAATCTTAGTCTCATTTTTCAAATTTAGCTTTTTCACTAGTAACCCTACTGTTACGAAATCACGGTAAGGAAGGCCTTTGGCAATTTTTTGAATTTTCTTTGGTACTTCACCATTTAAATCTTCTACTAAATCTTTTAACGGCATTGAGGAAATAAAAATATCGCCTTTGATTGTTTTTTCTTCTCCGTTCACATCACAGACTACTGAAGTAATCTTATTATCTTTAAAGTTGATTTTTACTACTTTATGATTTTTCTCTAAAGTACCACCCATTTTTTCGAATTCTTCCGCAACGGTCTCCCATAATTGACCTGGACCATATTTAGGATAAATAAATTCTTCGATTAAAGAGGTTTCTTTTTTTCCTTTATTTAAATGTAGCATATCTTTTAATACCGCACTAATCGATAAGCCTTTTACACGTTGACTACCCCAATCTGCGGATATTTCACTAGGATGTCTACCCCATAATTTTTCTGTGTATCCTTCAAAGAACATACTGTATAATTTTTTACCAAAACGATTAATATAAAAGTTCTCTAAAGAATCTTCTTGTTTCTTTACAACCATACTTTTTAAGTAACTACATCCACTGACAAAAGTTCTCTTTAATCCCATATTTTGAAAAGTTTCTTTTTTCATACTGATTGGGTAATCAAAGAATTTTTTTAGGTAATAGATTCTAGAAACACGATGCCTGATCAACATGACTCTATCTTCTTTTTCAGGATCTGGTCCACCTTCTTTTAATGATTTTTCTCTATGTAATTTTTTATCATCATAAGATGGTTTCCCTTGTAATGGCATAATCTCTTCCCAGAAATTCATGACATCTTGGTCTTTAGAAAAGAAACGATGTCCTCCGATATCCATCCGGTTTCCTTTATATTTTACGGTCCTAGAAATTCCACCAATTTCCTTAGTTTCTTCTAGAATAGTCACTTCATACTTTTTACTCTTTTTTAATAATTCATATCCGGCAGTAAGTCCAGCTGGACCGGCACCTATAATGATTACTTTTTGTTTTCTCATACTTTTTACCTACTTTTTTTATTTTTTGTAATTTTTGTTTTTAGAATAAGAACTAAGTGCATAAACTAAAATGGGAAATAGACTTCTATATCTAGAGATACTTTAATTTTTCCTATTTACACACTGATATTTCTTCAAAGTAAACCCTTTTTATCCATTTTTATTATACAATATTATCAATCCACTGTTTTATATTTTTGATTTCTAGCATTAATACTTTTTTTGTTGGTATATTCCAATTTTCTCATATCAATTAATGGTTTAATAATATTATACGCTACATATCTTTTTGAAGAGATATTTAAATAATCACGTATTTCTTTAGCCGTTTTTGGCTCTTTACAGTACTCTAAAACCTTCTCAGTAATATTAGTTGCTATTGTGAATTGTGTATCACTTTGTGTATCACTTTGTGTATCACTTTGAGATTTATATGCCATTCTATTTCTAAATATTACTTTAAAGCAATCTCTTTCTTCATAAAATTCAGGTTCAGGCAATCCATATCGTTTCATTTCTCGTTTCATTGTTGGTATACCAGAATGTCTATTTTCTATTACGGATCCCTTTTCTTCTAAAATCCTAACAATGGTTGGATTCCTAGATTCCATGGTTGTTGCTGTTCCTAATTTTTCAAGTTTGTTCGTACCATATAGTGTTCCAGGATTTAATACTTCTATCCTCATACATGTTAACAGAGATATAGGCATTTTCTGTTTGGGTAGAATAATCCCTATGTATTAGTGCATTGGCAACTGCTTCTCTTAATGCTTCTAACGGATACTCGGTTCTATTAATTCTATTTCCATTTTCATCTATGATAACACTTGTTTTCATATTTCTTCTTAAAAAGCTCATTGTATCATTGAGCATTTCCTCAATCGTACCTTCTACTCTTTTGTTATCAATAAATCTTTCTCCTAATGACCCAGTATCACCCAATTCAGTACCTGGTACAACAATGCAAGCAATAAATAATTGTGGATAAAAACTTTGCGGATATTCCCCGAATGTCATAATGCCAGCTAGAGTAGGAAAAACTTGTTCTTTATTGGAATCTACTATTCCGCATAATTTTAAGCATTTATTAAAATCATTTTTAGCAAAATGAGGTTTAGTACTTTTAATTTTTTCTATATATGAATTTAGTTCTTCAAGATTTAGATCTTCTATATTTGCTCTTTTATTTGGTCTAGTATCTTCAAAAATATGATCTTTATAACTTTGAAGAGAATACAATTCATAATCCGTCATTTTATCATCTCTATCACCAATACGTGTATATGAACCATTTTTAATTCCACTAGGTTTATAATAACAAGGCTTTTTGTTTTGTAATATTTCTTCAATCTTTACTGCGAGAATATTTTTCCCTTCAAATTCAAAAGCCAGTATATCAGGACGGATAGTTGGCTCCATAGAATCACTACATAAATCTGTAATTTGTTTCTGAAGATCTTTTACATCATATACTCCTTCAGTAGTAAAATCATTATCTTCACTTAAACCAAATATGATAATTCCCCCATATTTATTTGAAAAACTAGAAAATGTATCATAGCATTTTTTAGGAAAGCCACCTTTAGCTGTTTTTACTTCTATTCTATCTGTTTCAGTTTTATATTTTCTTAGGTAATTTATTGCTTCTAGCACCTCTTTTTGATCCATAGCATCATCTCCTAGCGTTATTATATCATTTTTCTATATTTTACCTGTCGAGTTTTGAAAGCCATGACTACACCTGCGACATTACTGCGACACCGGTGCGACATTACTGAGACATTACTGCGACACTTTCGTATATATTTTATCTTTTTTATAGAAATTTATGCTTATTTTTACTTAAAGAAATACAGTTAATTACTTAAAAATATTATTTTTTAGTCTATCTCTACACATAGCTTGTACATAATATAAAAATATCACTTATTTCGATAGCGAGCAAGCATAACACAGAAATTTCTTGAACATATTTTAAATTTCTAGTTCTTGGTTTTCTCTTTAAACAGAACATAAGAAGAATAAAGAACGGTAAAAAGTATCTACCTTGAACTCCATCTACGACATTGCTTCCTATTCCACTCCATGTTAGATATTCTACCCCAAACACACAGAAACTTAAAATTACTCCTACAATTAGAGCATAAAGTTTGGTTGTTCTTTCTAAACTCTGTTTTTCTTTTTCTAAGAATAGTGAGAAAAAGAATAAAACAATATAGGCAATATAACTAGGATAAAATAAAGATATATCCGTATTTCCTAATTGTCTTCCAAATAATCCTTCTACATAGAGATTAAAATTCGTAAATAGTGTAGATAAACAAACTACTAAGAATTTAAACGGTTGTTTAATAACGTATTCTAATTGTTTCATCGCATCGATTTCGTTTTCAGAAATAAATAGTGCGAATTCGTTATCATAACCTAATCCAATCACGATGAATAGTAAAGCTATCGCTAGAGAAAGAATTGTCGCTATAATCAGGATAATTTTTTCTCTTTTAGTGGTAATTTTCTTTCTCAGTAACCACACTAATCCAATCAATGGAAAATAAATAAATTTACTACTAGAAACCAAAACCATTAGTATACTTAATAAACTAACTTGTTTTAAGGTAATATCCTCTTCTTGAAACTTTAGTTTTAATATATAACTAATCAAAAGTAAGCAAGTTAAATTGGTAAAATTATCCGCACCAATTGATGACATCTGTTGTAAAACCATAGGATTAAACAAATAAATCAGGCCGAATAACTTGCCAACAGGTAAAAATTTGATGATGAAGTAACCAGCAATCAAGAAAAAAATCAACTGAAAAATTTTCGCTAAATACATCGATACATAAAGATTTAACTCTAATACTCTACCAATCGCAAAGCCACTAGCCGATAATAAATAAGGCGTTGGAGAGTTTAAAACTGTGTAAGTAAAAAATGGATTCATTCTCACTAAATTTTCGTAATCAGTATCCTCTGTTAAAGCATTACTAAGTGAAGAAAAGTTCGTGATTTTTTTATCATCAATTTCATTTACCCCTTCCGGAACATAAACGATTCCTTTATTTTCTTCATCTTTAGCTGTAATGATATTCCCGTATGATAAATCAAGAGACTTTACAAGATGAGCGGTTTCATCCATAATTCTGTACGGTCCTAAACATAAGGTATAAAGAAAACAAGTAGGAATTCCTAGTATAAGAAAAACTTTTTCTATGTGTTTCTTTTTTCTTCGATAGAGGATAAATATTTCTATTAGTAGAAAACAACTAAAGATAAAAATAAGGATGCCATCTATCCATAAATTAGGATGACATCCATAACGAAAAATAAAGATTCCTAAAAGTATGGAAGTAATGCCTTCAATTAGATAGCTGATAATTTCTTGTACCATCTCTTTATTTTTCTTCATAATTACACCCCTTCTTATTTTCTTAATAAGTCTTGAATAAAATAGCTAATAGAAAGAATAAGTTGTGATAACCATGCGGTTAGTTTTAATAATATTCTCTCTAAACAAGAAGCATTGTTATACTCAACTTCAAAGTAATATTGGCTTTTCTTTTGCGCTTTATATTTTTTTATTCTTTTTAAGCTTTTATCAATTGTGACTGAGTGATTGTGAATAATGGTTACTTTATTACTAACAAGATTTATTTTTTTCTTTACTTGTAATTTTTTAGCTAAGATATTCTCTTCATAATAAAGAAAAACATGATCATCTAAGTAATTTACTGCTTGTAGTGTTTTGGATTGAATTAAAAAGAAACAACCAGATAATACATCGACGATACTGAAATCTCCTTGATAATAATCTTCGTCATAATAGAGATATTTTTTTCTAAAAAAACGATGAATATAGGCTAAATTAAGTACAATTTCTTGTTTAGGGGTAGGATTTTTCCATCCTCTATTTTTAGTTTTTCTTTCTAAAATAGTTGGGGCAACGATTCCTACATTTTTACGATGAAGTAATTTAATTAATATTTCTATATCCTCTTCTTTATCGATAATCACATCGGCATTAGAAATAATGATATTACACTCTTTATATTCGGCAATTAAATATTTAGCGCCGGTATTAATCGCATAGGAATAGCCTTTATTTTCTTCGTTAATGATTACTTTTAATTTGGGTAATTTTAACTTTTTTAATTTCTGAGGTGAGTCATCGCTCGAATGATTATCTACAACAACAATCTTATCAATTACTCGGTAATTTTTAATGTTGTGGATTAACTTTTCAGTAGAAGTAAAATCATTATAATTTACAATAATTATTCCTGTTTTCATTCTATTTCCTTTCTATTTTGATTATTCTTATCTATATCTATCATAGTGATCAAAATCATCGCAACAAATATACTGACAGCTGGTGATGTTAAAACATGTCCAGATAAACACATTAATAAAATACTTATACCTAAGGAAAGCAAATAAACAAAATTTTCTTTTTTTCTTTGCTTTATACTCAAAACAATCAGGTAGACAAAAGGAATCATATAAATGAGAAAACCAATTATTCCGTGTCTAAATAAGAGATCAAATGGATCAATTTCAATCGTTTTTCTGTTTTCTTCTAATGTCCCATAGTTTTCTACATAGCCTATTCCCAGTAATTTTTCTGTAAGGGGGGCTTGATGGTAATTAGAAGCGGCTGTTTCTAAAAAAGATAATCTACTACTAAAGACAAAATGATCAAACAACTGATAATCAGTGAATATTTCACTAAAATTCTCTACCCCTAAAAATTCGAGGTGAATTCTTATATTCTGATAGAAATTCGTTCTAGGGATAAGTACGATTCCGATACTACTAATCACAATAATCAAAGAAAGAAATAAGGCAATTATTTTAATATTCTTTTTTTCTATTTGTTTTTTTATCAAAAGAAGAAAGAATACTAATAAGGTTATTCCTAGGCTTAAAATCACAATTTTACTACCTAAGTTAAAGATGACAAAAAGGCAAGCTAGGGAAATCAAAACTTTTTTCATGATTTCCTTACTTCTCATTAAATAATAGACAATAAAGGGAAGAGCTATAGATAAAATGGCACTGATTTCATTAGAAGAATTAAACCAACCAATATTGCCAATTTTTCCTTCTGTGTATCCGTTTAATTGTAGCCCGAAGAGTGTTGGAACAATGATAAAGAAAATATAAATTAAAGAAATATAAACAAAGTGTCTTTTTTTTATCATAAGCTTTTGTTCTTTAGAAATTGTCCACAATAATACTAATAAAATAGGAAAATAGAAAGCTCTTACGGTATTAGATAACTCATAAAATAATACACTACTACCCTTTGATAGGTAAATTTCTCCCATAAAGAGGAATAAATAAATTACTATTAGCCAAATGTATTTTCCCTTTTTCCTAGCTTCTTTGGGTAATACAAACAGATAATAAAATAGTAAAAATAATAAGAATAAGACACGAATTACTATACCGATGGTAATTTTTACTTCTAAGACATGAATACAAAACGAAGTGAAAAGATCAATGATTGGTTGCATGTATAAAAAAATTAATACTATCAAATTCATATTTTTTTGAAGCCATTCATATTTCTTCATCCTCTTTATCCTTTCTATTTTAGCTATTGTTTGATTTTATTCTTCTAGATTTCTTTTTTCATATTCTTTACCTAACCACTCACAAATACTTCTGTAAGTCTCTTCATATACTCCTGATAATTTCATTGTCTTCGTGATATCCTGACGAGCTAGGTAAGTATTTTTCTCATATAGATTAGGATTAACCATCTTTTCGGTTTTACTAATCATTTCTGGTCCTAATAGTGTCGTCGCACTTCCTTTACAAAAGCCAACTAGAATAATGGTAATCAGTAAACTATAAATTTTCTGATAATTATCCATGTGATATTCTTCTTGTTTTTTTAATAGTACAAGGGTTATTCCCATAATAGCTAAGGAAATAATACTTCCTATGATAATATTTCCATGAATAGTAAAATCTTTTATCTTAAAAAGAGTTAAGAAGCTCTCTACTTGTGACATTTCTCCTTGACCATTTAAAAACAAATCTTGTAAGATTACTATCATATTCGTTAATCCAACTGTTGTTCCATACAAGATCATCCTTGTCCTTTTTTTTAAAAAGATCATGATTCCAATAAGAAGAAAAATCCAGCTTAATGTAAATAAAAGTGGGCTCCACGATGCTTTTATTTCTAGTCCTATTTCTTTTCTTAGTAGAATATCTGGTAACAATAATGAAATCATTATTCCTATTAGAATCAGTAAACTAGAAATAATCATACGATAATGAGTACGTAGATAAGTATATAGTTGTTTGTCCTGTTTTGTCATAATTTCCCCCTAGTACTGTTATTATATCATTATTTACTTTTTTCGTCTTAAACTTTTCTATTTTTATTATGACACTTTAGTTTACAGTTTGAAAAAAGTTTATCTTGTAGAGAAGAATTTTTATTATATAATTATATTAATAGAGAGGTGATATGATTGAGAAAAGAAAAAACAATTTCACAAATGGGAATTGATGAAATGACGAAGAAAAATCGTTGGATTAAGTATCTTACTTATTTTAGTTTAGCTCTTTCTTTTGTTTTAATGGTTACTTATTTTATTTATACGGTAATTACTAGTCAGGATGTAATTGAACAGTTAGCTGCGATTATCGGGGTTTCCATTTTAGTTCTGTTTACTTTATTTTTTATGATTATTAGTCTATTTGCGGATAATCCTAAGGGACGAATCTATGTAATCATAGCTAGTTTATTATTATCTTTATATAGTGGCTTTCAACTAATGGTTGCGACTAATTGGATAAAATTACCTAGTCAAAGCTATGTCCTTAATTTCTATGGTAAGGATATTACAGAAGTTATCGAATGGGCAGAAGCAAATAAAGTTACGGTAGAACAAGTATATGAAAATAGTGATAGTTTGGAAATGTATAGAGTTATGAGTCAAGATGTCGCGCCTGGTACGTTAGTAAAAGATATTGAAAAAATTGTAGTTACGGTTTCAGATGGTCCTAATCAAGAAAAAGAGACTGCTATTCCTGATATGATTGGTTGGACTGTGGATGAAGTGGCAGATTTTGTGGAAGAAAACTTTTTAACCAATGTGGAAATTAATTTTGAATTCCGCGATGATGTAAAAAAAGATGTTATCTTTGACCAAGAAAATGAAAATGATGACGAAATGAAGAGAAATAGTAAAATTACGCTTAAAGCATCCCTTGGTAAGAAAGAGGATTTAGAGTCAATTGCGATGATTAATTTAGTTGGTAAAGATCTTTTTCAAGGAAGTCTTTGGTTAAAACGAAATGCAATTTCCTATACTGTCGAATATGGTTATAGTGACGAATATGAAGAAGGAACAATTATTAAACAAAGTATTACTAAAGGAAAAATTATTGATAAGGAACGTACTAAAGAAGTAATTATCACAGTAGCTAGACAAAAAGATATTACGATTCCTGATTTTTCAAATATGAGTGCTAGTGAAATTACTAGTTGGGCAACAGATAATCATTTAAAGATTGAATTTAAGGAAGAATTTGATGAGGCTATCGAAGAAGGAAAAGTAATTCGTAGTAGTAAAATTAAAGGAGATGTTGCTCAAGTCAATGATACGATTAGGGTTGTTATTTCTAAGGGGCAGATTCGGATGATTAAATTTACGAATGTCGATGACTTTAAAGAATGGGCAGAAGAAAATGAGGTATCTTATCATATTGATTATTCTTTTGATTCTAGTGTTGAAAGTGGAAAATTGATTTCTTCTTCTCATAAGGAAGGTGATTTAATTAAAAATACGGATACAGTTAGTTTAGTAGTTTCACAGGGTGGTACAACAACTGTTCCTAATTTCATTGGAAAAACAAAGTCAGAAGCTGAATCGTTATGCGATGAAGCTAATCTTACTTGTTCATTTACTACCGCAAGTAGTGAAGAGACAAAAGATATTGTAATTAAACAATCAATGAAAAAAGATAGTGAGGTACCAAGTAATACGACAATTACTATCACTTTAAGTTCAGGTAAATAAAAAGATCTAATGTAAGCTAATTGCGAATTAGATCTTTTTCTATGCGGTATAAATTAAAATTCTAATAAATATAGGTAGACTTCTGTTTCTTGATCTAGAAATGTATATTGAACCATCTTAGTTTCTTCTTGTCTTTTAAAACCTAATTTTTCCATTACTTTCCAAGAGGCAGGATTATCTATTGCAGCTCCTGTTATTATTTTTTTTATTTTGCACTCTTTAAACATGAAATCAATCATCGCTTTGGCAGCTTCCGTTATATAACCCTTATTTTGATATTTAGGATCAATGAGCCATCCTACTCCACGGATAGCTGGATCGGTAATACTTTCATCTTCATCATGTGCTTCTTGGCAAGTAATTCTTCCAATACATTCACCTGTATCTTTTAAGAAAATACTCCATTTGAACACGTCGGGATCTAGCGCATGTTTCATCTCTTCTTCATAAAATTGCCTCTGTTTTTCCCAACTTTTTAACTTTTCTCTAAATTTGATTGGCACGGACAGAAAGTATCTGTTTACTTCCGGAATCATCAAAATCTCCCACAGTCTTTTTTGTTCTTTCATTGTTCCTGCTTTTAGTACTAATCTTTCTGTTTCCAATGTTTTACTACCTAAATTGTTCATAAATACTACTCCTTTGGGTTTAAGTTTTTATCTTTATCTTCTTAGATTCAATTTCACTTTTTAACATTTCAAAAGTTTGCCAGTCCTTAAGACATGCTTCTGTTTCACTTTTAATACTATATATTCCTAAATGAAAACTTTTTAGATAATCCTCTTTTGCAAGCAACCAATTTTTCTGATTAAAGGTGAGCATTAATGGTAAATAAATTTCGCATAGATGTCTACTCTCTGTGATATCTAAAACACAACTACCTCTTTTAACTAATAAAATAGGAATATATTCTGTAATTCTTAAATCCTTACAGTTTGATTCAATATGTGCATGGTGATTATCATCATGTAGATTATTTTGATAGGTATAAATATGTCCTGTCGGATTACAAATAATAGTTTTTGCATCCATAAAATTTCCTTCTTTCAATTTTTATTATCTATTGTTTTCACACAAAGCAAATAATAAAAGTTTGTCTTCTGAGTAGACTATTTCTTCTGGTCGTTGATGGATTAAAGCCTTTATCTCAGTAAGTGTCATCCATCTTACCTCAGATAATTCCTCTTTTTGAATTTTTATATTCTTAATGTCTATATCTTTCACTATACTAAAGTAATAAATCTTATGATCAGTTCTATCATAAATAGTCGTTAGCAAATGAAGTTCTTTTTTTCTAATAGTTAAACCTAATTCTTCCTTACACTCTCTAATTATTGCGGTTTTTGCTTCTTCATTTTCTTCTACATGTCCATGCAATAATGCCCATTTATTGGGATGATGTCTTTTTATTGCGCTTCGTTTTTGAAGTAAGAACTGATGGTGATTATTGAGTATAAATAAACATACTTCTTGTTTAATGCTTCATCACTCCTCTACTAGTTAAAAATTAATTTAACAAGTGCTGTAATGTCTTCATCACTTAATTTACTTTCTAATTTTAAACTTTCAATCATTGCGGAATACTGTACTTGGTCATTTAGCAAAATTGATAGTTGTTTTGAGTAATACCTAGGCACATATCCAAGATGATATCTTACATTATTTTTCTTTAAAATTACTTTGACTGCATAGGGATCATATACATTTTCAGGATCTTGTTCTAATTCTAATTTGTCATTCACATTAATCAACGATAATGATATACATTTTTTTACATCGGAACAATGTCTAGTTCCAGCAACATCGAATTCAATTTTATTTGTATCAAAAGCTGGAACGAATTCATAATTATCCGTAATTAGTCTCCCACGTGTTGCTTTTAGAATTTCCATTTGGGAAGAACTTTTTTTCAAATTATAGGTATTTAAAATTTCTAAATAATCTGGCCGTGCTGGATTAGGCAATCTTGTTTCAATATTAGCAAATAATTTTTCGTTTTCATATTCTATATTTACATTTTCAAAACCTGGAAAATAAAGAAAGCCACTACTACTTGCTTCATCTAATTCTGGATTAGTATATTTAAAAATATACTTTGAATCATCATAAATTAAACTGCCAACTTTATATCGCCTTCTTGTTACAGGGTGTTTCCAAATTAACCATAACTCCTCTTTCATAATTTCACCTCATTTGATATTTAATAGTATATTTCTTCTTGTTAAATAAAGGCTATTCATATTTTCGGTTAATTATTTTCATCATTATCGTTTTCTTCATTCTTTTCATCTAAAGAGAGATTCTCTTTTTTCTTTTTGGTTTCTTTTTTTGTTTTTTTATCTTCCTGTTTGGATGTTTTCTCTTTCTTTTCGTTAGAAGCCACTTTTTTTACCCGAGGTTTACGTAAAGCTAAAATCATAGTAGTTATAGCTAGGAATGAAGAAAGAACGGCAAATCCAATGATTACTTTATGATCGGTATCTTGGATTTCTTGATATTCTTTGGTTATGCTTTCTACGATATCTTTGTTGTAGCGCTGTAAGGTTTTCTCTTTAGTGTCATAAGAATACCAACCCTCATTACCGTTTTCTAAAACTATTCCATATAGTAATAAAAAGTCGCTTTTATCTTTTTGATAAGCTGTATATTCGATATCGTCAATTTTTTTAGTGACCTTTTGATAGCCTTCTGGTGTTCCTTTAGCTTCTTTTTGAATTAAATGAATTTCAGTACCATGTAATGATAAGTATTTTTGATAGCTATTTTTTTCTTGGTCATAAATATAAAGTTCTATTTTCCCATTTTCATCTCTTAAACCAACAAGTGTTGTTTTAGTTGTTTCGTTATAAAAAGCAGGTACTTCCATGTCGTTAATTTGAATCTTTGTTTCTTCAAATAAATCAGGTTTAGTTAATGAGCTAGCCTTCTTAACTACTGTTAATTCTTTATTATCTATTGTAGTAGTTATCGGATTACTATCTTTCACTACGGCATTAATCACGTATGTTTTTTCACTTCCCGTTTCGGAAGTTACTTTAATTTCAATTCGATTATCTCCTTCAGAGACAGTAATTTCTCCTCCCCCAGATAAACTCGCATAGGAATCAGCTTTTTCAGCGTTAACCATAATTTTTTCTACACTTGCTTCTAGTTCTACAGTGTATTCTAAGGTATCCGCATTAAATTCTGGGGATAAAGTATACCCTTCTACACTTAGTGATTTTAGGTTGTTGTTGGTTGATTTTTCGCGAGGTTTTACGACATTGATTGTTATACTCTTTGAAGAAGAATATTTCTGTTCTGTTGAAAACGATGCCAAATCAATTGCATTCACTGTTATTTTTGCTGATCCTGCTGATTTTGCTGTAAATTTATATGATTTGGATTCACCTGATACAGTGAACTTGTCGCTTCCTACCCCACCAGATAAAACTGACGAATTCGATGATGTTACTGAAAACTTTCCAGCTAAATCATTTTGTGATACTCTGATTGTTATAGTACTTCCGACCGTTATTGTAGTACTACTGGTAGTGATTTTCAGCCATGGTCCTTCGGCTGCATATATATTAGTTGGCATTAAAAATAGTATAGATAAAAGAAAACTGGCTATAATTTTATTTCTCATTTTATTCACCTTTCTACTGAGTTATAAAACTTACTTCCATTATATGGTTCATAATTTTGACATAGTCTACTGCGCTTACATTGTTATCTCTATTAACATCCGCAGCTTTATAATTAAAACCTTCTAATTTTGTAACTTCCATTATATGATTCATAACTTTTACATAGTCAACAGCTGATATATTTCCGTCCCCATTGGTATCTCCGTAAATTAGTACCGTCAATACTTCGGTAGTTCCTGAAGTAATATGTACTTGATATCCTGTTCCTACTGTTCCACTTTCTACTACATTACCGTTAGGATCTTTAATCGTAATCGCTCCCCCAGTATTCGTTAAATTTCCTTTTAAGGTTTCTACACTCGTTCCAGGCTGAATCTTAGAAATCATTCCATTTTCATAAGTGTAACTTGCTTCTTGAACAATAGAAGAAATTGGTTTTGGTTGCGGTGTTGGAGGGGTAGTTGGCTCATCCGGATTTTCTGATGGAACATCTGGATCTGTTGGAGTTGGTGGAGTATTATTTCCACTATTTACTTTATAAAAATAACTAGCTGGTACATAGACATGCATCGTATCCCATGGGTAAGTTACTCTTGGATTACTTTTAGAGTCTCCTATATACTCTAAATTACTATCTAGGGTCGGATCACTCATAATTTTATACCAAGTAGTATTGCCATTTACATCTGGGCCTGTTACTTCTTCTAAAATAACAACTGGCGTGCCCGCTACTTTATATTGATAAAAACTACTAGAGACATTTAACCCACCTGGTGTTTTTTTAGGATAAACGGTATCTGTATAATTGTTATTTAATACCGCAATTGTATATGCTTCATAGTCTTGAAAACCATAATATTTATCTAGGTCATAATAATATTGAGCAGCTTTTTCTCCCCAATAAGGATCAGATGCATATTTAATATTTAGCCCCACTCCTTTATTTCCCAAATTAGCTCCTCTAAAACGATAATCACCTGGTTGAACATATCCATAATCTAACCATACATAAGCAAATTCACTAATACAATCAGAAACTGATGCGAAATAATTAGCTGATTCGCCTGGTGTTTTATCGATTGCGTTTAACCCAAATAAATTATTTTTTGTTTGCGCAATATTACTATTTCCATATCCTGATTCATTAATACCAATTGCTAACATGATAATGGCATTAATTCCATAATTGTTTTGATTTTCGATAAAGTAATCCCCTGTATTTTTTAATTTTGAACTGGCATTGCTTGTTCTAGCATCAATAAATTGATTGATATTGGCTGCGTTATAGTTTGTTTTGGTACGAAAGGATAGATACTGATAATAATTATAAAATGGGTTATCCTTGTTTACTGCATTTTGATAAGTATTTTGTTTATAATCATTAATCATCTGTTTTAAATCCGTATAAAAATAATTACCATCATAGCTATAGTAAGTTCCTTCGTTTAACATAGAAGGTTTTTTCCCAATCACTAGTTGATATTCTCCTTTTGTATTATAAACATTAAGTGGTAAATGGTGAATCAAATCATTACTAGTTACTTGATAATAACTAGGACTCTTTACCCAAGATAATGGTACAATATCATATAATGGATAACTCATTGTAGCTTCATTTTCATATTTTTTTATCCAACCAACTGTACCTGATACTTTAATCTTAATTCTACCTGTTCCGGGATCTAATTCCAAAAATACCGCATCATCACTATTTCCTCCCCTGATATAAGTGATTTCAGTACTTAAATTTTTATCTGAATAAACACTTGTATATCCAGTTGCGGTTAATTGATCATAATCAATCAAGGCATATTTCGCATCGACAATTTTTCTATTACCAACGATAACTAAGTTATCATTGGCGGTAGAATTCATTACTTGTTTTGCTTCTTCATACGTATTATAACAAGCTACTTTATTTAATGAACCATCTGGTTCCGCACTTGCTAATTCATAACTTGCACAATCAGTTGGTCGTGCCGCTACTTCTGCTGCTGTTAACGCTTCTACACTAGTTGGAAGAAAGCAAAAAATAGTTAAACTCATGATGAATAAAAAATAAATCTTTTTCATATCTTTCCTCCTTATCCTAGTTCTACACATATATTATACCAAACAAATAAAAGAAGTTCTACAAGTCGATCTTTTATTTTTTCGTCTTTACATTTTTCACTTCTAAAAACTGTCAAATCTAGTAATTATTCCTATTATTTTTGTATAAATTCTATTAATTGGTTATAATGATAATAGGGATGTGTAAAGATGGAGAAGACTAAAGTTACGTCAAAAACAATAAAAAATAAAAAGTTAAAGAAGAAAAGAACATTTCGCTTACATGTACTTTTTATTTTTGTTGGAATTATTACTAATTTTTATTTCATATATCGTATTAGTCAACTAGGTCCTATCGAACCTGTCTTAAGAACGGTATTAATTGGTTTATTATTAATTATTGATTTTTATTTTTTCTATAAAAAAAGAAAATTGAAACAAGGGCCTGCTATTTTTTTTATGATTTTGTTTACGATATTTAATGTAGCTGGGGCTAGTTTTATTGGACGTGTTTATGATAGTATCGATTCTATCAATAAAAGTAAAATCGCCTACTCTTCTAGTTTGATTGTGATGAAGGATAGTAAGATACAATTTATTGATGATGTTACCAATTTAAAAATAGGAATCACTAATGATACGCTTTCAATCGATAATTATGTGATTGCGCAAGAAATCATCGAAGAACATAAATTAGATCATGATAATGAAATTATTCCTTATCAAGATATTTCTAAGATGCTTACTGATTTATATGAAGGAGAAATTGATTCTTTGTTTATCTCTAGTAATTATCCCGTTATGTTTCAACAGACTACGGGGTTTGAAAATATTCAGAATGATGTACGAGAAATTATTCATAAGGATAAAACAATAAAAAAAGAAGAATATGCCTCTACTTCAGATTCTGCTTCTGTTACTAAACCATTTACTGTGTTGTTAATGGGGGTTGATTCTGAAAAAGATAACTTACAGCGTAATAGTTATGCGAATGGAGATTCTTTAATCGTAGTTACGTTTAATCCTCATACGTTAAGTGCTACTATGATGTCTATTCCTAGAGATAGTTACTTACCAATTAGTTGTCGAAATAATCAAAAAAATAAATTAACTCATGCCGGCTGGTATGGCACCGATTGTATGATTGAAACGATTGAAAATACTTTCGATATCGATATTCAGTATTATGTCAAAGTCAATTTTAAAGGTGTAGTAAATTTGGTTAATGCTTTAGGTGGAATTGATGTAGAAGTACCTAAACGACTATGTACAGATAATTCTGATCGAACTGGGAAAATCTGCATTAATAAGGGTTATCAAACATTAAATGGTGAACAAGCTTTAGTTTTAGCTAGAAATCGCTATGATTTAGCCCAAGGAGATATTGATCGGGGTTATAATCAACAATTAATTATTAAAGCAATGATTCAAAAGATGACAACGATTCGGGATGTAAATCAATTATTATCTATCTTAGATACTGTTTCTAAAAACTTAGATACCAATTTAACTACGGACGAGATTTTATCATTCTATAATATTTTCAAAGAAATTCTTACTACGACTAATTATCAAGGTGGAGATGTTTTCTTTATTAATCAACTTCGTCTATCAGGATACGGAAAGATGATTTATTATCCAAGTATGAAACAAGATTTATGGAATTATATTCTAGATGAAGATAGTATTGAAGATGTAAGTAAAGAGATGAAAATTAATCTAGAAAAGGAAGAGCCTGTTATGATTAAAGAGTTTACATTTAGTCCTAGTTAAACACATATATTCTGTATGTGTTTTTTCTTTTTTTATTTATGATACGATATCGTTAAGATTCAATAACCTATTGTTCCGCGAGAGAAGATTAATTATTTATCCTGTTAATTCTTAAATAGAATGCTATAATGGTATAAACAATAATACTTGTCGGAGGAGTATATGAAGAAATTCTATCGTACCAAAGAAGAAATGGTACATGACTTACAAGAAGAAAGAAAAGAAGCTAAACAGAATTATGTCACTACCGTAGAAAAGGCAAAAGAATCACGTAAAAAGATAATAATAAAAGTAATTACTATATATTGCGATTGTGGTTATTTTTATTAAAGTGTGTTTCGGTACTATTCACATTATGAGTCCTTTTCTTTATAAGCAGAATCGTCTTTATCAAGCCTATATTAATGATGAATTAATTAATGTAGAAGTTTTTGATCACTATCGTTTACCTATTATTCCCTTCCTTGTATCTTTTGATGCGATTAATGCACAGTCCTATGATTATGATGGAGGGCATTTACAATATGAAGTAAAAGATGATGATGATAAGATTCTTTTAAGTTTTGTTTCCTATAAATGTATGGCTGATGATTACCAGGTTCAATTGAGTTGTAATGCAGCTAAAAAGAGTTTACGTAAAGTAAAAGCTACCGATGTTAAGTACACTCATATATATATTAGAAGAAATGATAGAAATCTAACTGTTGTCTATGACGGACCAATGATTCAAGATATCACCAAATATGTTCAAAAAAAGGAAACTTATTTTATTCAAGTAACTGCAGAATACAAACACGTCACAAGTACTATTACTTTCCATTTAAAAAAGAACTAGAAAAATTACACTAATTAAAGAAAATAGACATGTGAGGGTAATAATTTTTTATTGGTAATAAAATCATTGTTAATTTTGTTCATGATAAAAAGCTATCGTCTTGGATAGCTTTTTTTTCTTTTTTACTCTACTTCTACTAGTGATAACTTTATTCCTTCATGAATCCAAATAAGAGTCACTTCAGTTGGATATTCTAAGTCTTTGACATATTCTAATTTTACTTTGGTTTGATAAGCACTACTGTCTTCAAGATTAGCATCCTCATTTTCATATGAAAGTTGCTTTACTTCTTCTACAGTGGCATTCTTTACTTCGGGTAATTCTTGTTTCCGTTTACCCGTCAGGTTACTTTTTACGTATTTATAAATGTTATTGGTGGCTTCATTTTTAAATGATTCCTTCTGTGATTCATGAACAAATTGAATTCCACCAATATCTTGATTTGTCATTTTATTGCTTAATGTGTAAAAGTCGATAGTAAAGAGTTTCGCTAGTAGAGAAACATAATTTTCCTCATCTACTTTTTGGTCTTCTAATTCTTTTTCTAATTCTTTGTAATATTTCTTATAAATTCTACTATCGGTATTTTCCAAATAATAATTATACTCATCAATATTACTTACTACTTCTACCGTTAATGGTTTAGCCAACATATTTTTTACATTTACTACGATGATGGCAATAATTAAAATTAATGGAATGAGTACCAAAATGATAGCTTTTTTCTTTACCCGTTTTTTTACTTTTTTCATTATTCCGCAACCTTTTCTTCAATATAATCCGATTCCGAATTAATTCGTTCCTCCTCTTTCTTGATCAGATCGAAAACGATTAATGAATTCGAAACATTTAATAAGTCTTCCGCATATTTTTGACAATTACTAATGTATTCATCCGAAATAACTTCTTCTTCTTTCAATGTTAAGTATTCCCCTTTTTGGGTATTATAATACACTTTATTGGTCATCCAGTTACCGTTTGGGAAAACAACGATATTATCATCAGTCGTATTGAAAATATCTTTTCCTAATTGATATTTATTATAGAAGCCAAACATATTACCTAAGGTTGGCATAACATCGTACATTCCCATGACAGTCGTAATCTCCTTATGTAAAGATTCTTTTGTTTCTTTACTATAGATTAAAAATGGTACTTTTCTTAATAATTCGTATTGATAACTATCTACTTTAACAAAGTTTGGATCATCTTCTGAAATTAAGCCATCGGTTTCTTTATCATAATTAAATAAGCGACTAAAATCAGCTTTCGGTAAACGGGCATCATGATCACCATATAATACAATTACAGTATTTTCCATTAATCCTTCTTCTTCTAAGGCAGTTAAGAATTCACCTAAGGCAGCATCCGCATAATGTACGGATTTGAAATAGTTACCTAATTTGGTTCCTTCCATATATGGATAACTAACCATTTCAGGTTCTCCAGTTTCTTCGTTGATAATTACATTACCATTTTCATCTTTAACTTCTTCTTTAATATCTACAGGAAAATCTCCATATTTATCGACATCAGAGAATGGTGTATGATTACTAAGCATAATCACTGTTCCATAATATGGTTGTCCTTTTTCGTTAATCTCTTTTATTTTTTCAACAGATTGTCTAAAGAATGACTTATCCGATAAACCTAGTCCGATTACTTCATCAATTTCATAGTCTTTCTTACTATAGAAACGATCATATCCTAAAGATTGATGCATTACTTCTCGGTTCCAGTATGAACCATTATTCGCATGCATAGAGAATGTATAATAGCCTTTTTCTTTTAATAATTTAGGAATGGTTACATATTCACGATTGAAATAACTAACGAAAGCAGTACCGGTATTGGTTGGCATTAATGAAGTATTGAAGGTAAATTCTGAATCACTTGAAGTACCAACACTTACTTGAGAATAGAAATTACTAAAGTATAGAGACTCACTCGCTAGTTTATTTAGGTTTGGGGTTAGTTCTTGACCATTAAAGCTTAATTCCATAACGATTTGTTGGATACTTTCAGCATGGATAGAAATAATATTTTTTCCCTCAAAAATACCTGTATATTCATTAATAGTTGTTGGCTCATCGCTTTTTCCTTCATAGTATTCATTAAACATTTTTAAAGCATTATCATACCCAAATAAAGTTGTTAATTTAGGTTCAATACTTTTTACTAAATCATTTAAATGATAGGTATAAATACCAAATTTCATCACAATGTATTCACGATTCCATTGTTTGGCAAAACGACCAATTTCTAGTGACGTTAACATACTGATAAATACAAAAGCTAAAACACCTGCGGTAATAAAGGAAGTAATGGCTTTCTTTTGATCACGTCTATTCTTATTTCGAGCTTGAAAGCGCTTTGTCTTTTTTAACCTTAAATAAGTTATTGTTAGGGCAACTGGGGCAAGAAGATAAACAAAGTCCTGAACTTTTAATACGTTTTCGGTTACGGCATCCCCTACTTGGAATAAATACTCTAAAGTACCAATCAAGGATACAGATACAAATGAGGTGTAGAAAGTATAATAAAGGGAATTAACCACACAGATTATACTTAAAATAATACTGCAGACTAATAAATAAGGAAAACGATTTTTTTCCTTTAATAGGTAACTGATGCCACCAAGCGCAATAATTACTGCTGCATCCGCTAAAATTGGTTTTATATTTAAAATATCCTTTACTGTCAAATAACGTAATAAAGTCGAAGCAAAAAGGGAAACAAGGATAAATACAATCATTAAAATATTATTTTTAATCATTTCTACGATTCTATTTATCATTAATATAAAAAATCGTTTGGGATTTGTTACGACTCCAATCGCTATTTTCCTAATATTATTTGATGTCTTTTTGATAAATTTTTCAATTTTCTTCATTTCCACTAATCCTTCCTGATTTTCATTATAGCACTTTTTTTATTGTTTCACAATTTTTTCGAAAAGTTAAACATGACAATATTGTCATGTTATTCGAGTAGTTATACACTTAGTTGTTCTTTATTACTTGTTTCACTTTCTTTTTTTGCATCTTCTCTACTGGCATTAAGAGCCATTCCTACTACAAAGACATAAGATAATAGGTATACCCATAATAATAAGATCAATAGGTTAGCAATACTACCATATAATAGGTTATAACTATTAAATGTATTAACATAGAATGAATAAACTTCTGTTGCGATAATCCAAGTTACTGTGGTAAATAGGGCACCTGAGGTTGTTGTTCTACTTGCGATTTGGGTATCAGGAGCCATTGTATATAAAAGCTTAATACAAAAGAAGATAAGTAAAAACGAAATTGGGTATTTTAAAATAGTATAAGCGGTTGAAATGGTTGTAATAATTGGTTCAGCTTTAATTACTTCTCCTAATAAGGAAATTAACGTATCACCATAAGCTGGTACAATTAACATGAACAATAATAGAATAACTAAAATTATTGTCATAATGATTGCTTTGATTCGTCTAGTAATATAATCTTTACTTTCTACTTTGTAAATCATATTAGCGCCAATAATCATAGAATGCGGTCCATTCGATGCTAAGATGAAAGCTGAAATATAGAAAATTGCAATATTTAAGTTCATACTTTTACCATCTATTGCCTCATTAATAAAAGATGCTATTTCTTTAGGAAGACTATCGTTAATAATTTCCATCAAGGATTCAATAGATAGGGAAAAATTAGCACTGATCGTCGCAATGAGCGCTACTAAGGGAATAATCGATAAAACTAAGAAAAAAGCCAGTTGACCGGGTAATATTCGCATTTCTGGCTTTTGTATAATCTTATATAGTCGTTTAAAAAATCTTTTCATTCTTTTCTTCAAAGTGCATCACCACTTTTTATTTTATTTTTTCTTTATTGGTTCTCATTTCTAAAGTAGCTTCATTAATCGCATCATCGATTGTCTTAATATCATCAGTAATCATACTAAATCCAGTCGCCGCGCCAAAACCATGTGGTAATTCTTTTAATTCTTTGTTTAGTTTTTTACAGTAGGTATCTATTTGTTTTTCACTATAACCAACAAGGTATACTAAGAATTCGTTTCCATCTGTTCTAATAATCTCACTGTTTTCTAATTGAGTATTTACTAATATGGAAGCTGCTATCGTAATTAATTGATCTCCTGCTTCATGGCCATAATTATCATTAACATATTTGACATTATTTAAGTCAACTATAACTACTGCTTGTGGATATACTTTACTTTCTTCCCAAGCTTTCATATTACGATTTAAATAGTTACGGTTTTTTAAAGAAGTTAAAATATCTGTATATTTTCTACGATCTTCTTTCTTCACTTCTTTTACTTTTTTCTTTCGTTTTAAAATGATATAAATCGCTGTTAGAATAAGTAGTGGTAAAAGAATAATTCCTAGAATAATTAGATATAATTCTTGGAAACTTGTTCTTTCTAATAAAGAAAGATTTAATGAATTTAATCCGGTCAAACGATAATTATAATACGAATTTGTCATGATAATGTAGGAGAATAATTCCGCAAAATCTTGATTTGTTGTTTTAATCATAAAGTTGTATTCATTGGTCATCTTATCTTGATATAAAACTTCATATTTAGAAAATTTACTATTTCGATAATAGTTATAAATTTCTCTATCGATAATAATTAAATGATTCCCGGCGGTTAGATCATCAAGGTTATCTACTTCTTTGACATTGGCTTTACTGTTTTCTTGAATATAAGAAGTTAAAAGACTATTTTTTAACATCATGACTTGTTTGTTTTTTAACCCTTCAAAAGTATTAATTACTTCCCCACTATCTAAGCGAGTTAATACGACATACTCTTCTACCATTGGGGATAAAGTTTCTGTATAATCATTTCCTTGATAACCAAAGTAATTGAAGTAAATATCAACTTCACCATTATTGATGGCTTCTTTTAGTTCATCAACTGTTTTGTATTTCTGATAAGTAAATTCAATATTGGTAAGTCTTTCTGTTCTTGCTATATATTCAGAGGCAATTCCTGATGGAGTGCCATCTATGGTTACTTCATACGGTGTGTTTTCTACATAACCATAAACATAAGATTTAGAAATTAAATCTGCCTTGGTTTTATCATTTAAGCCTCGTTCACTAGCATAATAGTTTAAATATTCTTTATTATAAGTTGTTACATAGTCATCCTGTTTCCATTTTTCGAAGTATTTTCTCACAACATTATTTAACTCTTGATTATCCTCAGTTAAAGTAAGAACTATTTTTTTGGTCATTTCTGTAAAGTAATAATTCGTATAATAAGTTTCATTACTTAGTGTTTGATCTAAATAAAGGAATTGCGGAATTACCATCATCGTAATGGTACCTGCTTCAAAATCTGTCATCATTGCTTCAATTGTATCATAGGTTTTATAGGTTAGATTTTGTCCAGTCTTTAAATAGTAAGTCAACTCTCCAGCATCCGCTGTGAAAACACCAATTACTTCATTTTGGATTTCTGAAATACTATCATAGCGGACATTTTTAGTACTGATTGCTACATAACCATCCTCTGCTAATAAAAGGTCATTGTCAGTTAAAGCAGTATCGTTATTTAAAATTCTAAAACGTAGTCCATTAGTAGTAGGTTCTACTGTTTTTAAATAGGAAATTTTATTAAATTCTAATCCGGTATCCATTTCAAAATTATCGATGAAGTCAAAGATAACTCCTGTTCCTGCCATGGAGAAAATAGGAACATTATTGACAATTTCTAAGTCATATTTTGTTCCCGAATTATTAGTAATCCATCTTTTTTCTAATACTGTTAAATTGGTTTTATCATCCGTATAATTTAAAAAGACGTATAACCCAATAAATACCAATAAAGCAATGGCAATCGGAATAATAATTATTAATTTTTTCTTCATTATTCTCCACCTTCTGTAGTTGTACTAATATCGGTTTTTTCTCTATCTTTTGTCCATGAGAATTCAGAGCTATTGTGATGCTTGTAACCGATAATTGGGAAATTATTTTCCGCATCGTCTGTTTTTACAATAAATACTTGAAAATCGTAATATCCTTTTTGACTATCTGTAAATAAATCCAACATTCCATTAATTGTTGCTTTAGCATCTTGGATACTAGTATCGTTTTTTACAGTAATTGTTAAGTTGATTGTTCTACCATTTTCTCGTAAAGTCACACTCTCTACTCGTTCATTTTCGGTAATTTTAGCCTTTACTTGATCATAGACTGCTTCATCTACTTCTACTTTACCTACTAAACGATCACCATAGATGGCTTTTCCCTCATTAGGAAAAAATAATTGCTTAGCTTGGTATAAACAAAAAACTAAAGCGGTAAATAAAACAATTGCGATAATTGTGAATTTATTTTTTCGGATTATTTTCATCTAATACACCTCACATATCTTTATCTCTTGTACCTGATTAACTATATTTCATCTTTATATGATATATGATTATACAATAAATTGTATCATTTTAAAAGTCTTTCTTATTTATTTGTTTAGTTCTTCTTGAAGGAGACGACTAACGATTGTGGCATTGGCTTGGCCTTTTGTCTCTTTCATAATCTGCCCCATTAGGTATTTAAGCGCTCTATCTTTTCCTTCATGATAATCTTTTACACTTTCAGGATTAGCGACAATTACTTTGGTGATGATATCTAGTAAAGCATTTTCATCACTAATTGTTTTTATACCCTTTTTTTCGATAATATCAGGAATAGAAAGATCTGTTTCCATTAACTCTACTACGATATCTTTAAATACTTTATTAGTTATTTTTCCTTCACTTAACATAGTTGTTACTTCTCTTAATTTATCTTTTGTTAATGAAGTTTCTGTAATTTTTTTCTCGGTTTTATTTAGATAAGAAGAAATATCTCCTAAAAGTAAGTTGCTAGCAATCACTAAATCAATATCCTCTAATCCTAATAAGAAGTCACTTAATTGTTTGTTTTGAATTAATTTATTACTATTTATAGAGGATATTCCTTTTTCTAAGTAAACAGCACGGCGTTTATCTGGCATTACTTCAATTGTTTTTTTCACTCTATCAATTTCATCGTCTGTAATTAGATAAGGTGGTAAATCTGGTTCTGGGAAATAGCGGTAATCATTGCCAGTTTCTTTTACCCGCATTAGAATCGTTCGATCTTGTTTTTCATCAAATCTTCTAGTTTCTTCGGTGATTATATTTCCTTGTTCTAATTCTTGAATTTGACGAAGTGCCTCACTAGTAATCGCTCTACCGACACTACTGATAGAGCCAATATTCTTGGTTTCCGTTCTCGTTCCTAGTTTATCTGTTTTTGATACTGACACATTAACATCACAACGCATACTTCCTTCTTCCATCTTACAGTCAGAAATATTAGCATAAAGAAGTAACTCTCTTAATTTTTCTAGATAAGCCATAGCTTCTATCGGACTATTCATGTCGGCTTCTGAAACAATTTCTAATAGGGGTACACCATTTCGATTAAAATCTAAATAAGACTTAGTATCGGCATGGGTACTCTTACAAGTATCTTCTTCAAGATGAATATCATGAATTCCAATTTTTTTCTTTTTTCCCTCGACTTCAATTTCTACGTATCCATTTACACCAATTGGATTTCTAGCCTGCGTAATTTGATAACCTTTAGGTAGATCAGGATAAAAATAATTTTTGCGGTCGAATACAAGCTTTTTATTGATGGTACAGTTTAAAACTAACGCAGCTTTAATCCCTAATTCTACGCCGTATTGATTAATTGTTGGTAGGGTACCAGGCAAGGCAAAATCAATTTCGTTAATGTTGACATTAGCTACGCCACCATAATTATTCAAAGAATCACTAAACATTTTGGCATTGGTTTTTAGTTCACAGTGTACTTCAATTCCTACTGTTGTTTTATAGTCGTTCATTATTTTACCTCCAATCCGTTTGTTAATTTTAAATATTTTAAGGCTTTATTTATCTCTTTATTTTGTGATTGTTGATTATTTGCTTCTAATCCATTCGTTAGTTTTAAATATTGTACAGCTTGGTTTATATCATCATTGGTATCACCTGATATTTTACCAACATAGATAATACGATGACTAGCTATCCTCTCTATACTTTTTATTCTCATCGCAAGGGGTGAAGCAAGGAGCCATGAAGCTATACTAGTCATTATTACATTTTGTTTGATTTCTTTTCTTTTCAAAGTTTTCACTCCTTACTTTAGTTTCTTTTCTAAATCGTACGCAAGTTGATACATTTTTGCTTCTTCAAAACGATTACCAATAATATGTAAGCCGATTGGCATATTATCTTGATCTTTTCCCATTGGGATACTCATTCCAGGTAATCCAGCCATATTGACAGGGATAACTAATACATCGTCCATAAATGATTTTGTTGGATCATCTAAGTTTTCATCTAATCGGTAAGCAACGGTTGTCGTAGTTGGTCCAAGGATAAAGTCATATTCTTTAAATACTTTATCAAATTCCTGTTTCATGGCATTTCTGATCATTAACGCTTTATCGTAATATGTTTTGGCATTATCTCCACTTAATAGATAACTTCCTACCATGATTCTACGTTTTACTTCTTTACCAAAGCCTTCTCCTCTTGTATTTTCATACATTTCTTCGACACTGGAAGAGTTTTCACTACGGTAACCAAATTTTACCCCGTCAAAACGAGCTAAGTTACTACTTGCTTCTCCCATTGCGATGATTTGGTAAAGGGTTACTGCTTGATCGAGATATTTCATATTGATGTATTCTACGGTATTTCCATTTGCTTCTAATACTTCTACTACCCGATTTAATTTTTCAATGATGATAGGAGATACAATATCACTTACAAAATATTTTGGAATCGCTATCTTCATTCCTTTTACTTCTTGGCCAATCAACCGAGTAAAATCTTCTACTTCTTGATCGGCACTCGTCAGATCTTTTTTATCTCTTCCAACTAGTGTATTTAATAGTAAAGCATTTTCATATACATTTCTAGTCATTGGTCCAATTTGATCTAAGCTTGACCCAAAAGCTATTAGTCCATATCTAGAAACACGTCCATAAGTTGGCTTCATACCAACAATTCCTGTATAGCTAGCTGGTTGTCGAATAGAGCCACCAGTATCTGTTCCTAACGCTAATGGGACTAAGCCTCCTGCTACACAAGCTGCGCTACCTCCAGATGAACCACCAGTAATTTTCGTATCATCGACTGGATTTTTAGGGGCACCAAAGTAACTTGTTCGACTTGTTGACCCCATCGCAAATTCATCCATATTGGTTTTCCCAATAATAATCATTTTTTGACTCTTTATCTTATCAATTACCGTAGCATCATAAATAGGGACATAATTTTCTAACATTTTAGAAGCACAGGTAGTTCGAATTCCTTTAGTGGAAATATTATCTTTTATCGCAATAGGAATTCCCCATAGTAAATTATCTTTTTCTATTTCTTGGTTAGATAGTTCTTTTGCATATTCAATCGCCTCTACCTTATTTACAGTAATAAAACTATTGAGAATACTATTTTCTTCAATTTTTTCATAACATTCTTCTACTAAATCGAGTGGCGTTATCTCTTTATTCACTAATCGACTGTGAATTTCTTTTATACTTAATTCTAAATTATTCACCTATCATCACCGGAACCTCTACAAAATTACCAGTCACAGCTGGCACATTCTTTTTTATTTCTTCAAAACTTACACTACTTATTTCTTGATCACTTCTTAAAACAGAATCTTGTTCAACAGGAGTAACCAATAACTCTTCACTTTCTACTTCGATATCATTAATTTTATCTACATCATCTAGAAGTTTCTTTAAATCTATTTGGTATTTCTCTATTTCTTCATCTGTTACTTTTATTCGTGCGAGATGAGCAACATGTAATACTTCTTCTCTTGATAGTTTATTCATTTTTTCCTCCTTTAAAAAATATACATAGCGATTGGCTATGTATCATTATATCATGAAATTGTTGATTTTGGATATATTTAGTATTACTAAGATAAACGCATGAAAATAATTATGAATTAAAACTACATAATATAAGATTATACTAAGATAATCTTAGCTGATAAAAATCATGATCATATACATTTTGTTTGGTCATTGATTCATCATCAGATTTATTTAAAAGTCTTTATTGATAAGAAAAAGTTCTTGCGTTTATCCTAGATTACTGAGTTAAATACTAATAAGTACTAACTTCTTACAGATTATTGAATTCATTTATGTCTTTTATTCAGATTATCTTTCTTCATTTCTAGGTACTGGTTTAAGGAAGAATATTCGTTTTCTTCTATACCGCTTTCTTCAAAATCATATAATCGCATTTTTTTAAATTTATCTTTAATTTGTTTATTGATTGAATCAAGTTGTTCATATTGTTCATTTGTAGGGTTGGTTGGTAAATAACCTAATATAGAAGTATCTTCATCGGAATAGCTATCATTTAAAATCAATGCACAGCCTGAAATAGATAAGTCAATGGCGTTAGTATAAAAGCTTTTTTGTTTATTATACTCATGTCCCAGTATACTAAAATAAAAAGTATCTACAATTTCTGTTACAAAACTTTCTTCATGTCCTGGGCTATTCCATTTTTCTTCACTATCATAAGGAATAAATTTTCCAAATGTTTTAACGGTCCCCTCTGGATCGATAAAATAGCCTAATTCTTTCATAAAAACTAACCTTCTTCCTTGTATTTTTCAAAATCTTCTTCTGTCCAAATTGGTATACCTAGACTTTGCGCTTTATCATATTTACTTCCAGCATTTTCTCCTGCTATAACGGCGCTTGTTTTTTTACTAACTGATGATGAACATTTTCCACCAAGAGATTCTATTCTGTCTTCAATTTCTTGACGGGTATATTTTCTTAAGGTTCCCGTTACGACAAAAGTTTTATTGTAGAAGTTATCATTGATTTCTACTTTAGGACCAGTATAGGTCATGTTTAATCCTAAGTCTTTTAATTCCTCGATGATACGAATATTTTTTTCTTCATTAAAGAAATCGGTAATACTTTTGGCGATGATTTCACCAATATCGGGAATGGTATTTAACTCTTCTTGACTAGCTATCATTAAATGATCTAGATCCTGATAATGGGTAGCTAATAGTTTAGAGGTTTTTTCTCCTACATTAGGTATTCCTAAACCAAATAATAAACGCTCTAGGGAATTCTTTTTACTATTTTCGATTGCTTCTAGTAGATTGTCTACTGATTTTTGACCATATCCTTCTAGTTCAGTTAGTTCATCGTGATATCTAGCTAGTTTATAAATATCGGGAATTTTTTCTATATATTTTAAATTATAGAAATCTTCGATAATTCTTTCCCCTAAACCGTCTATATTCATTGCTTTTCTAGAAACAAAATGACACAATTCTTCAATATGTCTAGCTGGACAAAGGGGATTAATACAATAGTAATCGACTTGTCCTTCTTTTTTATAAATAAACTCTCCACACATTGGGCAGGTTTTGATCATTTCAAAATCTTTTTCATTTCCTGTACGCCGTTCTTTTTTTACTTCACCAATTTCTGGAATAACATCCCCTGCTTTATGAATCGATACAATATCACCAATTTTTAAATCTTTCGCAATGACGTAATCTTCATTATGAAGAGTCGCCCGAGAGATCGTACTTCCAGCCACAATAACTGGTTCTAACACAGCATTAGGCGTAATTTTTCCCGTTCTTCCTACTGTAAAAATAATATCTGTTAGTTTCGTTAGTACTTCTTCGGCAGGAAATTTATAAGCAGTTGCCCATTTGGGATGGTGAGCAGTAAAACCTAATTGTTTTTGTTCTTCAATACTATTTACTTTGATTACTACTCCATCAATATCATAGGCAAGACTAGGTCGTTCTTTTCCCTTGGCAGCAATATAAGTTAAAATTCCTTCGACATCAGTTACCAATAAATTATTCGGATTGGTTTTAAAGCCTAGTTCTTTCATGAAGTTTAGAGCTTCCCAATGCGTTTTAATTCCATAATCTTCTGGATTAGGAAGATGATAAATCCAACAATCTAATTGTCTAGAAGCCGCTATCTTAGAATCTAATTGGCGAATAGAACCAGCTGCCGCATTACGACAATTTTGAAGAAGAGGTTGACCATTCTTTTCCCGTTCTTTATTTATCTTCTTCAACGTTTCTTTACTCATATAAATTTCTCCGCGCACTTCGATATCGATTGGTTGTTTTATCGTTAAAGGAATAGTTTTAATTGTTTTCGCATTCGCAGTAATGTCTTCTCCTACTGTTCCATCCCCACGAGTGGCGGCGGTGATTAATTTTCCTTTTTCATAGTGAAGAGAAACACTTAATCCATCGATTTTTAATTCACAAACGTATTGAGGAGTAATATTTTCTTTTCTTATTCTTTGATCAAATTGACGAATTTCTTCTTCATTAAAAACATTACCTAGTGACATCATAGGAATCGCATGTCTTACTTTTTGAAATTCATCTAATACTGTACCTCCTACTCGGTGGGTGGGAGAATCTTCTCGTACGTATTCAGGATATTTTTCTTCTAGAATAAATAGTTCTCTTAGTAATTTATCAAATTCTTGGTCTGAGATTGTCGGTTGATCTAGTACATGATAATTATAATTTGCCTCATTTAGAATATCTACTAACTCATCTATTCTTGCTTTCATATAATCTTCTTCCTTCTCTTATTCTTCGTCGGTTGTTTTCTCATTCTCTTCTTCACTTGGTACTAGCACACCGTTTTCATTAATATCAACGGTTTTTTTCCATTCACCCAACTCTTCTTCTACTATTTTTTCTACTACGGCATTATAAGTGGATTCTGTCTCATAAGGGCCATATACATCTTCATTCTTGGCATCAATAATGTAGAAGAGAACAGATATACTATCTTCATTATTTTCTAAAGCTTTTAATCCTATGTAATTATCACTAGTTTGAAACTCAGCGATATATTTTTCGATTCCTATTGTTTTTCCTTCTAATTCAATTTCTAAATTTCCTTCTACTTCTTTACCAATCACCATCTTGGTATCGTTGATTTTCTTCAATTCATAACCTTGTGGAAGATCTGTGTATGTCCAACTAGTTGAAAATAAACTACACCCTGATAAAAAGAATACAGTAGTGGCAAGAATTAGGAATACTGCTAACTTCTTTTCCATAAATTCTCTGGATATTCTCCTTCCTCAATCATTTTTCTTAGTGCTTTTACAACCGGCTCTGTATCTTCTTTATAGGTTACACCAATCCATTTCGCGGTTGTTGGTAACACTTCAACAGTGGCATAACCATCTGAAATTGCGCTACTTAAAACATCAGGAATTAGAAATTCACAAGTGGTGAGGTCATCGGCATGAGTTTGAAAAAATTGATTCATTTGATTTTCAATATAGGAAAAAATCGATGGAGTAAACACAAGCATATTCATAGAAACTAAAGTATTTTTATCTACAGAAAAACTAGGGCTACCATTTAATGGCTTAGCTTCTATCTTTCCATTTATTCTTTCGACTTTACTTTCGATTAGTTCGGTCAAATAATTATTTTTGCTTTTACAAATTCCTCTTTTTACTGAGCCATTTTCTGTTAAGGTATTTTCTATATTATAGCCGACTAAAGCATATTGATTAGTGGTTGATGTCTTTCCTTTTCTTAAAAAGTCAGCTGCGGTTTTAAACGCATCATAGCCATAGAAATCATCGGCATTTATACATACGAAGTTTTCGTTAATTTTGTCCTTTGCGCAAAGAATAGCGTGTGCAGTTCCCCATGGTTTTTCCCTTTCCTGAGGAATTTCTATTCCTTTAGGAATTTCTGTTTGTTTTTGAAAAGCGTATTCTACAGGGATTATTTGTTCTATCCTTTTTCCTATCGTATCTTTAAAATCCTGTAAGTTTTCTTCTTTAATGATAAATACTACTTTCGTGAATCCTACTTTTATAGCATCATAAACTGAATAATCTGTTAAAAATTCACCACTTGGACCAAATGGTTCGATTTGTTTTAATCCTCCAAATCTACTTCCCATTCCAGCCGCCATTACTAATAACGTCATTTTTCCTTTTTCCATTTTATCTCCTTTTCCTTAAATATTTATTGGCTTGATTCTTCTTTGAGATGTTCTCTTTTAATGCCTCCAAACTATCTTCAAGATATTCTCCTATACCTGATAGAATAACTACATCTTTCTTTAATTCGGCATAGGGACCAATAGCTTCTCGTTTAACAATATCGGCATGAATTTTATTATCTTCTAATTGATAACTACACCGTAAAAAAGTATGTTGGAAATTTAATAGTGGCCTTATTTCATCGATTAAATCTTTAGGAAGTTGATGAACATTAACTTCCTCGATTTCTCCGATTCGATAAGGGTGTATTTGCCTTAAACAACAGGCACTTAATTCATCATTAAACCGTTTAGAAACGAGTAATTGTTTTCCTCTCGTTAACTCTACTTCAATATTGACTAGATTCATTTTTATCACTACACTTTCTTAATACTTTTATGATTTTTCATTAATTTTTTTATTCCGTAAGGACTTTTAAAGGCAATACTGACTAACGTATTGGTTACTTCTACTACTCTACCAGTTCCAAATATATCATGATAAGCAAAGTCTCCAACTTGCCAGTTAATTTCTTCTTGATGATAGTTTTCTTCTTTATTGATTTTGACTTGAATATTTGTAGTATCCTTCGATGGAGTTTTTCCTTCAGTTGCGATTAAATTTTCCTCGATTTCTTTAATAAATCTACTTGGTGGGTTTACTTGGTCTCTACCGAATAATACCCTCCTTCTGGCATTTAATAGATACAATTTTTCTTTCGCACGAGTGATCGCTACATAGGCTAGTCGCCGTTCTTCTTCGATTCCTCCCGCCTCCATTAAAGAATTGACATGGGGGAAGATACCTTCCTCTAAACCAATAACAAAAACATAATCAAATTCTAGACCTTTGACCGAATGTACAGTCATGAGACTCACTTTATTTCTTGGATCTTGATAATCATCTCGATCGCTAACTAAACTGATCTGATACAAGAAATCTTCTAGGGAAACTAAACCATATTCATCTTCAAAGCTTTTGGTTACCGTTTTAAATTCTTCTAAGTTTTCTAGCCGATTTTCTGCTTCGAGTGTTTTTTCACTTTCTAGTTCTTTTTTCATTCCTGTTGTTTCTAAAACTAAGTCAATTAGCTCGGTCAAGGTACTTTTTTCGGCTTCTTTTTTTAGTTTTTCAATTAAATTTTTAAACTCTAATTCCTTGCCAGAATCAATTGCCTCATATAAACTAGTGTTTTCCTCATTTTTCTTTTCGGTTAGTCGTTCTAAAGTTCTTAAGCCAATTCCTCTTTTGGGAACATTGATGATTCTCTCTAAGGAAACATCATCTTTACTATTAAAAATTAAACGTAAGTAGGCAATTAAATCTTTAATTTCTTTACGATTATAGAAAGTCATTCCTCCTACAATTCGATAGGGAATGCTTTGTTTCATCAATTCTTCTTCAACCGTACGGGATTGCGCATTGGTCCTGTAGAGAATAACTATCTCTTCTGCATTTGTTCCATTTTCTAACAGGCTCTTAACGTGGTTAGCTACATAGGAAGCTTCGTCCGTTTCACTTTCAGCACGATAATAGGTAATTTTATCTCCTGTTCCCTTAGTACTCCATAAGTTTTTTTCCTTACGTTCACGATTATGTTTAATCACTTGATTCGCTGCATCTAAAATATTAGAAGTCGAACGATAATTTTGTTCTAATTTAATTGTTGTTGCTTCTTTATAATCTTTTTCAAAGTTTAAAATATTTCGGTAATTAGCCCCTCTAAACGAATAAATTGATTGGGATTCATCCCCTACGACACAAATATTTCGAAATTTTGCACTTAACATCTTAGTTAATATGTATTGAGCTTGATTAGTATCTTGGTATTCATCAATTAATATATATTGGAATCGCTGTTGATATTTTTCTAGAATATCTTTATTTTCTTGAAATAATTTTATAGGCAAAATTAGTAGATCATCAAAATCGACAGAATTATTTTCTTTTAAAGTTTTTTCATATTCAGCATAAACCATTAATACTACTTTTTCAAACTCGGTTGATGCGTGATGCTCATACATAATAGGACTTACCATTTCATTTTTACAACCACTAATTTTACTTTTAATCGCATTAGGGTGATACTCTTTTGGATCTAGATTTAAGCGTTTTAGAATTCTCTTAATTATACTTAGAGAATCATCGCTATCTAAAATACAAAAATTCTTTTCATATCCTACATAAGCATAATTTTCTCGTAAGATTTTTAAACCAAATGAGTGAAAAGTAGACACTTGAACGCTACTAGCTATCTCTCCAACTAAATTCATTAATCTTGTTTTCATCTCTTTAGCAGCTTTATTAGTAAAAGTAATTGCTAGAATGTGGTAAGGATCTACTTCTTTTTCTTCTATTAAATAGGCTATTCTAGTCGTTAAAACACGAGTCTTTCCACTTCCAGCTCCTGCAAGAATCAGTAATGGTCCCTCGGTTTTTAAGACTGCTTTTTTCTGATTTTCGTTTAAGCTATCAATATTTATCATGTTCTTATCTCCTTAACGATATTATACTATAAGAAGTAATTTTTAGAAAGCGAATGGATCTTTTTTAAAAAAGAAAATACATATTTATTCTTCTTGACATAAGAAATAAAACAGCAAATATTTACTATTTTCTAAACTTTTTAATTTGATTTTTCGCTTACGACTATCTGTCACTATATAAAGATAAGTTGGAGAGGAAGAAATAAGCAAGCTATCGATACTAACTTCAAAATAATCAGCAATACTTTTCAAAGTCGCAACTCCAGGATTATTCCCTTTAAAAATATATAGTAATGTCGTATAGTGTAAATTACAAGCTTTGGCTAATTGAGGATAACCTCTTATTTGTCTTTCACTCATCAATTGATCAATATATTCTCGATTTACCATACTAGATACTTCCCTTCTTCTCAAATTCTAATCATCAGAAGGAAAAGTGTAAATATTTTTTGAAAAAATTACAAAATTTTCTATTCTTCTTGGCGAAATCCTTTTTGATACAGTTTTTGTTTAATGCGCCATTCTAATTCTTTGCCTTGATATTTTTTGCTTAGCTTTTGATATAATTTTTGATATTCTACTTGATATAAGACCTCATCATCAACAGATATTTTTGAAATTTCACTTTGGTAAAGGTAGGCATGATATCCTAATCTCTCTAGATCACTTTTTAGTTTCTGTTTTAGGGCGATACTACTTTTTCGTTTATTCATTCGTAATTGCTTTTGAATATAATTTTGTATTTTTTCTTGTTCTACTTCTTCATCAAAAACAGATAATGCCTGTTCAATTACTTGGTTATCAATTTCGTTTTTTCTTAAGTCAGCTTCTATTTTATTGGGGCCATCCATCGTAAGTACCATGCAATCATGTACAAAGGCTTCCGCGTAAATATTTTCATTTAAATAGCCTTGGCGATTTAAAATTTCTAGGACTTGGGCTATTTTTTTGGAATCTGCTTGTTTTTGTCTTAGATAAGTAGTAATTTCCTTTTTACTTCGCATTTTTGTCTTCATATAACTTAAGGCAACCGTATATAATCGATAGATTTCATTTTCCTGTTGAATTTTTTCTAATTGTTTAGCATCAATTTCTTTGCTTCTTAATAAGTTGTATTTTAAAATCAAATCTTCATGAGCTATAAATTCTTCTTTATTTTCTAGGACAAACTCTACCATTCCTTCTTTTAACTTCTTAAATCGAACAATTTTCATGTTATCACCTTTTCATCATACTAACATTATACCATGCAAAAAGGTTAATCACTTAACCCTTCTTGACAATAATTAAATTTTCCGCTATCTCTTCTAGTGCCCTCCCCAAATTCTTTTTTGATTTGTACTTATATTCTGGCATTTGGTAATGACCTGTTGCAGCCATTTGTTTACTTCTCTTACTGATAATATGAACTAACAAATATTTGGAACCGATTGTATTTAGTATTTTATCAATAGATGGATAGATCACTGTATCACCTTCCCTATACAGTTATCATAAAATTATTCTCGCGATAATACAAGTGATTTACATAAATTATACAAAAATTGACACCGAGAAACAGTGTTTTATCTCCAATAAAAACCTGTTAAAAGCTATGTACTTTTCTTCAAACTCTTACCTTTTTGTTTCTAAAAAAGAAAAAAGTCTTTCGACTTTTATCTGAAATTACAACAAGAGCCACATTGTACTTCACTACATACATTTTCTTCACAACATGAGTATGATGGCTGATAAGTATGTTTGAAAACATGATGATTAATTACTTTAGTACGCATTGGACAAACATGTCCTTGCCCTTTTTTGATAGATTACATCAAGTCTAATTCTCTATTGCTCAAATATTTTACCTTATCTTCATATTTATGTATCTTTTTTAATTTATCTTTTTCGTGCTTAAAATATAATTTTGCAATTCTTAACATATCATAAAATTGATATAACGTTGGAGGATAATTATATTTTTCTTTTCCAAATTTTTGCTTGAACCATCTTTTTATAACTCTTTTATATACCACAAATTTAGAGGTTTTTAAATAATAAATTTTATCACAATATTCTAACCCTTTATCAAATTTACTTCTACCAACATCTTCAATTATCCAAGAATCTTGCTTTATTATATTATTAAATATAGTTTCTACTTCTTCATCTGTTCTTTTTATATGACCATTATCATCATCATATACAATACAATCCAACTCATATGCTTTTATATTATATTTTTTTGCAAGTTTATTAGATAAAGTGGTTTTTCCAGCGCCAGATGGTCCGATTATATATATCTTCATTAGTATCACCTACTATGAAAATTATACTATATTTTTAATTAGAATTATTAAAAGTTAAGTTAATATTTATTGTTTTATCTTCAAATATTTCTATTTTATCAATTAAATTAATTATTAACTCTCTACTAGGTTCTTTCATAGATAAAAATTTATTAATATACTCATTAGTCATTTTGTTTTTTGATTCTTCATTTATAGTATCATTAATATTATTATTTAATTCACTATATCTTTTTTGTTTAATTTTTAGTTCTTGATCTAATTTTAATTTTACTCTTTCAAATTGTTCTTCAGTAATTTTTTTATTTAACTTATCAATATAGATGATATCTAGATTATCATTTATTTGTTTAATATCATTAGTAAGTATTTCTAATTCTTTTTTATTATTAACTTTATTGTTTTCATTTAAATTATTTAAAACATTATTTTTAATCTTATCTTTATTAATATAATTTAAACATATATTAGTTAAAGAATTAATAATTACTTCTTCTAGTTCATCATAATTATTTGAATGAGTTGTACATAATCTTTGTTTCATATAAGTTCTATAATAATTACATATAGTATAACATCTATTATCTTTTTTTCTTCTTGCTTGTATTGAAATACGATGTCCACAATCACCGCAATATAATAATCCATCTAATAAATGATTTTCTTTTTTTTCGTTTCTTCCTACATTTTTAGGTATTCTTTTTTGTACTTCATAAAATGTATCCTTATTAATAATAGGGTCATGAGTATTTTCTACTATTATGTAATCTTTTGGATCATTTCTAATAACTTTCTTAACTTTGTAATTTACTTTACTTCTTCTATTTTGTATCATATCACCTATATACATTTGATTAGTTAAAATATCTCTTATTGTCTTTGAATGCCACTCTCCATATTTTAAATTATAATTCTTTTTCCATTCAAAACTATAATACTGTGCTGGTGTTTTGACTCCTTCATTCGTTAACTGTTTTGCTATTTTAAAAAATGATAATCCCTCTAAACACATATCAAAAATTCTTTTAACAACTAATGCTTGTTCTTCATTTATTACCAAATGATTTTTATCATTCGGATCTTGATCATATCCAAATGGAGTTCTACCTCCTACCCATTTTCCTTCTTTTTGTTTTGCTCTTAAACTTGATTTAATTTTTTTAGAGATATCTTTAGCATACATATCATTCATAATTGCCTTGAATGGTGCAATATCATTATTAGAATTATCTAAAAAAGTATCTATATTATCAGTAACTGCAATATACCTTACATTATGCTCTGGAAAATACTTCTCTATTAAATTACCTGTACCAATATAATCTCTTCCTAATCTTGACATATCTTTAGTAATAACCATATTAACTCTACCTAATTCAATATCATTTAATAATCTATTGAAATCAGGTCTATCAAAATGAGTTCCACTATATCCATCATCAATATAAATATCATAAACTCTTAAATTATTTTCTTTTACATATTGAAGTAATAAACTTTTTTGATTTGTAATACTTTCGCTCTCATATACTTTATCATCATCTTCACGAGATAATCTTATATAAATACCAACATTATATATCTTATTTATACTCCTTAACAATTCTTACCTCCTTCTAGAGATAAATAAGTACATGATGATGGTACCTCACATTTTTTATTTTTACAAATCGTTTGAATATATTTTTGAAGTTCTTTATTTAAAACATTTATTAAGATATCATTTACATCTTTTTCTTTATTAAAAATAAAATTTATTTTGTACTTATCCATAACTCTCGCACCTCACTTAAATTTATGGATAAATAACTAATTTTAGTAATACTAAATCGTGTAAATATCACATTACACATTAATTTAGTATTACTTATATGCATTCGCCTCTTTATAGATTATTCTTTTAATTTTCATAAACATCATCTCCTTTCACGATGCATGCTAACTCATTAATTAATTCTTGTCAAATCATATATTTTTGGTTTAATTATCCTAAATATCATTATTTTTTATTAATTCTACTAAAGCAGGATAAGATGCTGACACCACAACATAAAAAGAACACTTATACAATAAGGATTCGTTATGGTGTCATTCTTATTTTGTACTTACAAAATTCATCCTACTTCGTAGGTTGATATAAAGGGTAAATTCTTATTTTATAAGATATTAAAGCATATAAAAACATCCTATATTTAATAAATTAATTATTTTTGTAGGATGTTTAATTTTTTAATTGTTTTCTATTTCAAAATCTAATAATTCTTCACATATTTTTTCATATAAATCTTGTTCGTGCCTAATAGTATCAATTAAAAACATTTTATCATTTTCATATTCTTTTAATCCTCTCATATAATAAGGTTTATCATCATCTAATACAATAAATGGCATAATGTTATTTCTCAAACATTCCTTAAACATTATTATTCTACCAACACGACCATTTCCATCCCCAAATGGGTGTATTCTTTCAAATCTAAAATGAAAATCAACAATATCCTCTAAAGTAATATTAGTTTTAGAATTATATTCATTTAATAATTCTTCGATTTTCTCTTCTACATCTTCTGGTGCCGTAGTATTAATAACATTGACTACACCTATTATATTAGGAACCACTTTAAATCCACCAACGTTATATCTAGGATTTTCTTCATCACTAGTATTTCTCTTTAATATTTTATTCATTTCAATGATCATCTCTTTAGTCAATAATTCATCAACATTATCTAACATATAATCAAATAATTTAAAATGATTTTTAGATTCCGTTAAATCATCTAATTTTATTAAATCATCACTTTTAGGAATAAATGAAGATGTATCAAATATTGCTTCAGTCTGTTCACTAGTTAATCTGCTGCCTTCAATTTTATTGGAATTATAAGCAAAATTAACTTGTGAATAATGATAAATATTGCCTTTAAATTTAGATTCTTTTTGGCTAATTAATTCATTTTTAATTTTATTTATATCCATATATAGTCTCCTCTATTTAAATTTATTTAAAACCTTTTTATAATGACTTATTTAGAGTTTGAATAAATACTAAAATTCAATGGTATTTAATATATTAATACACTCATTGTAATCTTTCGCAACAAAAACATTGTCCCTTCTTAATTTTATAAATAGCTCGTTTGCCTCATTCAATGCTCCAACTAAAATAACTTTTTTATTATTAGTTTTTACTAATGACAGCGATATTTCTGATACTGTTCCAACATCAATCCCACAAGCAATTACTAAATTGCTAGATAGAACATTTATATAGTTTCTACCACTTCTCATATTAGTTATTATAGGAATATCAACGTATTCAGAAAATTTTTCTGGTTCATTAAATGGCATAATTCCAATAGTTAGACCATTAGATGATTTAGCTCCTTTTAATCCCTCATTCTGTATTCCAATATTTAATCCACCGGTTAATACTGTATATCCTTTATTTGCTACATATTTACCAATTTCGTAAGCATCTTTTAGATTTTCTTTAGTAGCATTGTTTGGTCCCATGATTCCAATTATTTTATTCATATATATTTACTCACCCAAAAATATTATACCACAGAAAAAGACATTTCTTATCAAGATGCCTTTAAATTTGTACTTATTTATCTCTTAATATATTTGGTCTACCATAAATTATCACACTTGTGGAACTTGATGGACAAATGTACGGTTAACTACTCTTTCTTGCATTGGTTCAATGATTGGTCTAGCCATACCACCCATCATTGTATTATTAGCCATATTCATCGCAGGTGCCATTTGATTATTATTGATATCGATATCTAAATCGACAGCCATATTTTCCGCATTGAATTCGTTATTTACCGTATTTTGTCTATCATAACAACAATTTCTAAACATTATTTTTTCCTCCTATCTAGTTTATCATATTCAGATAGTAGAAACGTTACTAATTTCTTCGCCCATATTCTTCTTGTTTTTTAAAAGGGTAGTTTCATATTGCCATTCGTCATTTGCTTCATCATTTTTTTCATCTGTTCAAATTGAGTTAATAATTTATTGACTTCCTGAACGGATAAACCACAACCTTTAGCAATTCGACTCTTACGACTAGCTTTAATGATTTCAGGTTTTCTTCTTTCTAAAGGGGTCATCGATAGGATAATTGCTTCAACGTGGGCCATTTGTTTAGGATCAATATTGATATTATTTAAACCCATTTTTTTTGCCCCAGGTAATAGTTTAATTAGGTTTTCTAGTGGGCCTAATTTTTTTATTTGTTTCATTTGTTTCAAGAAGTCTTCTAAATCAAATTTCCCTGATTGCATTTTCTTCGCAGCTGACATTGCTTCTTCTTCATCGATTTCTTCCGTTGCCTTTTCTACCAAGGAAATAATATCTCCCATCCCTAGAATACGTCCAGCCATACGTTCAGGATCAAATTTGTCCAAGCCATCCATTTTTTCACTGACACCGATAAACTTAATCGGTACATTAGTCAAATGTCTAACGGATAGGGCAACACCACCTCTAGTATCACCATCTAATTTGGTTAATACTACGCCGGTTAATGGTAAATTTTCGTTAAAACCTTCGATAACATTGATCGCATCTTGTCCCATCATGGAATCAATTACTAATAAAATTTCTTGAGGGTGAATGGTTTCGTTTAATTGTTTTAATTCATCCATTAATTCTTCATCGATATGAAGTCGTCCAGCTGTATCGATTAGAACATAATCAAAATGATTTTCTTTAGCGTAGTTAAGAGCATTCTCAGCAATTTCAACCGGATCTTTCTTTCCTTCTTCATATACTTCGATATTTAATTCTTTACCAATTTGTTTTAATTGGTCAATCGCAGCAGGTCGATATACATCTCCTGCTACTAATAAAGGCTTTTTAGCGTGCTTTTTTCTTAAAAAACTAGCTAACTTACCAATTGTCGTTGTTTTACCACTACCTTGTAAACCAACTAACATTAAAATTGCTGGATTCCCTTTGACATTTAATTCTTCGACGTTGCCACCTAATAATTCAGTAAGCTCATCTTTAACTATTTTAACAAATAAATCGCCTGGTTTGATACTTTTCTTTACTTCTTCGCCTAATGCCTTTTCTTTTACATTATTAGTGAATTCTTTTACTACTTTATAATTAACATCCGCTTCTAATAAAGCAAGACGGATTTCTCTCATCATATCACTGATATTATCTTCAGTAATTTTTCCATATCCTTTTATTTTATGGAGAGCATTTTGTAATCTATCTCCTAATGTCTCAAACATTTTATCTCCTCCTTAAGCATTTATATTATAACGTAATTTTTTTTAAATGACTAGATATTTCATATGATAGAGAAAAAGCGCTACATCAAGGTAACACTTTTATCTATTTGTCCAACGAGTAACTACATCGCAACTACTACTTTGTGGCATTGGATTTGGCATATCTAATTGGATAATTAGTGGGATCTTAAATCCTGAACCGAATCCCAAACAGTTTCCTACTTGTAATGACTTTTGTTTTTCGATAGTATCTTCGGTAATGTTTGGAATCATTTTGGTAATGTATTCGATATCTCGTGGGTGACTCATTTTAAAGATCAAGAAAT
Source organism: uncultured bacterium (assembly GCA_949296705.1). GTDB lineage: Bacteria > Bacillota_I > Bacilli_A > RF39 > UBA660 > Alloscybalousia. The sequence continues at coordinate 22,656 of CASFOW010000014.1, read as the reverse complement.
TAGAACATTGGGAAATTACTGTTTCACTAATATCAACTGGTCGTTGTGAAATTAAAGAAATAATAATTCCGTATTTTCTTCCTTCTTTGGCAATACGATCAAAGATATTGTAGCCGAACAAGAATTCATCTTGATCTTTTTTTACATAACGGTGAGCTTCTTCTAAAAGAATATTAAATGGCATACTTCCTCGTTCTATTTTTTTCGAAAAATCCATTAGTAAGCGAGCAAAGATTTTAACAATCGATTTAGCAAACGCATCATCGACATCTTCTAGGTTAATATTAATAATTTGAAATTTTTTATTATCTTGGACAATTAAACTACCTAAATATTGGTCGATTCTAACAAACTCTTTATAATCGAAGAACTTGGCATTACTACCGATGACTAGATCGTGAAGTTTAACTTTTAAGGTAATCGCATCCGCATAAACATTCTCATTTCTTAGCCACCCTTCACTAATTAAAGTAAAATTTAGGGCTTTTTCTAAGTCTGGTAGAGTAAAATAATGTAATTTATCTGGTTCAAACTTATTTAGTTCAGGATCGATAAACTTATTAACGTATTCTGTTAATAATACACGTTCTGAAAATTGATCAGTAGAATCAATTAAGAAACATTCATGTAATTTTCTAGTATAACCAATTCCTTGAACTACTGCATTTAAGTTGAATTCGTTTGTAGAACAACTGTTGAAGATAGAGAAAATCTCATCTCTTTTACTAGCTGAACCTTGATTAGAATACATAATTGTCATAATCGCACTCGCAATTAAATGATTTTTGTAGCGAATGGCAATGGCATCTGATTGAGAAAAAATACGAACCAATTTCATCATTTTTTCGATAATAGAAATTTGAGTATGTGTCGTTGCGGATAAAAGTAAAGCCATATCTTCTATATTTAATAGCCATAAAGGTATACGAAGAATCTCACCATGATGAACACTATTGGTGTTAGTGGTTAAGAATCGATAATGGTAATTAGGATTAATTTGATTCAAATTTTGAAAAGCCGTATAATATTCACCTGATGCATCAAATATTAAGAAATTCGAGCGGTATGGAACAAAATTAGGATTAATAAAGATATTTTGGATGATTCTAGCAACCCCGCAACTTTTACCACTACCTGTATTACCAAAAATACACATATGATTACTGAATAACTCGTTCATATCGGCATAGATTTTTTTACCAGCATAGAATGGACTAATTCCTAGTTCTAGGGCTCCTACTTTTTCTTCCCCTACGATTAAGGTAAACTCGTTGACTTCCAAAGCCCGAATTTTTGCATTTAAACTAGGCTTTCTAAGAACACCCCCGATAAATTTACCATTTTTTATTTCTCCTAACAACCTTACTTTTACCGCGCCATCTTGTAAGTCTTTTACTTCAGCTAGGATAGACTTTTCTGGATCTTCTAGTACTAATGGCATGTTCATAATGTCTGTTTCTACTTTAACGTGATCAACTAATTTAATATGTGCATCTTGTTCTCCAATAAAGATAATTTTATCAAACATAATTTACCCCTTTTCTTTTTATATTAATTCTTCTATCTTATTTCTTTTTTCAGTTTCTAAATCTTGAACTAAGGCTTTTATTTTTTGTGATTTTTCATATAATTTTAATTTCTCTTCATAGAATAATAATTTTTCTTCGACAATTTTTATTTGTCCATGAACGGCATTTCTACTTACTCCATTGTTTTCGGCAATTTCACTTAAGGATAAATCGTCAAAATAATAATCTTCAAAATACTGTTGTTGTTTTTCAGTAAATAGACTCCCATAGTAATCATATAAATTGTTTAAATATATTTTCTTATCCATACTTACTCCTACATCATATCCTTGAATAATCCATAAATATATTGTTCAATATCAAATGGTTGAAGATCTTCTTTGGTTTCTCCTAAACCAATATATTTGACTGGTATATTGACTTCTTCTTTGATTGCTAAGACAATTCCTCCTTTTGCGGTACCATCCAATTTAGTTAATACGATACCGGTAATATTCGTAATCTCTTGAAAACTTTTGGCTTGACTGATTCCGTTTTGTCCTGTCGTAGCATCAATAATTAGTAATGTTTCATGAGGGGCATTAGGTATAGCATTTTGAATAACTCGATTAATTTTCTCTAGTTCTCTCATCAAATTGGTTTTATTTTGAAGTCGTCCGGCTGTATCGATCATGACCACATCGTAATTTTCTTGTTTTGCTTTTTCTAGGCCATCATAAACTACAGATGCAGGGTCAGCACCTTCCGCTTTACCAATAAAGGATACTCCTACTTTTTCGCTCCACTCTTCTAACTGCTTAGTCGCACCAGCTCGAAAAGTATCTCCCGCTACTAATAATACTTTTTTCCCTTCTTCTTTTAATTTCCAAGCTAATTTTCCAATCGTTGTAGTCTTTCCTACTCCATTTACACCAATAAATAATAATACTGTAGGTCCATCTGGATTATAATTAATTTTGTTGGTTAAAATATTATCGTCTACATAAATGATAAATAACTCATCGACAATAATTTCTTTTAATGCTTCTGGATCTTCTATTTTTTCTTTTTGGACTCTACTTCTTAAGCGATCCATGAACTCCATAACCGTATTTACACCGATATCGGCCATAATCAAAATCTCTTCTAATTCTTCAAAATACTCTTCATTGATTCTATGATATTTAGAAGTTAAATTGATTAGATTAGACACAAACCCTTTTCGACTCTTTGTTAATCCTTTTTCATATACTTTATTGGCCCTTTTAAGGGGTACTTCATTAGGTGATGTGTCTTTTTTTATTTCTGATTCTTTTTTTATTTCTTTTTCTGAAGATACTTCTTCTTGATGTTCTACTTCTTTAGCTGAAGATAGTTCTTTGGTTTCTTCTTGCTTTTCGCCACCTTCTTCAATTACTTTTTCTTTAGTTTCAAGCTCTTTTTCTTGGGATTTATTTTCCCCTTTAAACATATTTTTAATTTTACTAAATAGTCCCATATTTCCTCCTGTTGATGCTAATTTTACTTACTTCATTATAACAAACTTTATTTTATTTTACTATAGTTAGATAAAATTATCTTTTTCTAGTTCTTTTCTTCTTCTGGTATTTCTACTTCTACATAAATAGGGTAATGATCACTATAATATTCTAGATTCCGATCTTTAATTGCTTCTACATTTCTTATTTTCCAAGAGTTAGGAATAAAGATATGATCGATTGCAGCATCCTTTTTCGACTTAGCAAATGTTTTTTGATCGTACTCTACTCTTTTTAATCCTAATTGTTTTAATATAGCGATGAAATGAGTAAAAATTGGATCATCTTTATCCGTATTGAAATCTCCTGTTAAAATGATGGGATTAGTTTGTTTTTTCAGAATCTTTTCTAACTTTTTTAATTGAATATTTTTAATGCTTTCAATATGGCAATCTAAATGAGTATTAATAACTACAATTTCTTTAGGTATTTTAAGATTAGAAAGGGTGATAATTCTAGGGGTTAGAGAACGGTATTTAAATATTCCATTATAGATTTCTTTAAGCTTTCTTGGTATCCAAGGTAGGGAATAAGTCTTCGTATTTATTACTGAAAAAGGAGTAATGATGGCATTAGCTTCGTTATATTTTTTCAATGTTTTTATCTTTTTTACTAATCTTCCTTTTCCATAACGGTAATCTCCTAAAATATGATATTGTGGGAAATATTCTCTTATGACTTTCATAGTACTTTCAATTAATTCTTGGGTACATAAGATATCTATCTGGTAACCCATTAGTAATTTATGGTAGTTAGATCTAATCATTTCTGTAGTTAAATTGGGTATTAAGTTGTCATTTCTAACATTAAAAGTACAAATTTTTAGTACATGCCCCATGTTACATCTTCTCCTCTTACTTATTTATATGATTATTCTATTTTTTTTGCTTCTTTCGTGGTTATTCCTATTCATAAAATGAATCTGTCAATAGTTTTTCTATTTATAGTATATCACATCAGTAGGTGGTTTTAGGATTTAATGTTTATAGAATATTTTCTTTTTCCTTTGGGCTATTAATAGCACTTGTTTAAGTTTTTCATATAATACATTAGTAAAGGAGGAAATATGAGAAAATTTTTATATGTTTTACTCATTTTTATTATAGTTCTTGCACTTGCTAGTTTGTTCTTTTTGGACTTAAATAAAAATGAGAAAAAGGATTCTTCTTTAGAAAAAATTACGGTTGCGGAAGTTGCGCACACGATTTTTTATGCTCCACAATATATAGCGATCAGTCAAGGTTTTTTTGAAGAAGAAGGATTAGAGATTGAGTTATTACTGACACCTGGAGCAGATAAGGTCACAGCTGCTGTCTTATCAGGAGATGTTCAAATTGGTTTTTCTGGTAGTGAAGCATGTATTTAGGTTACGGTCGGTTGAAGGAAATTTATGATTTGTAATAGAAAAATCTAACAAAATTTTCATCGGAATTTAGTTGCCAATTTTCCTTATATTTCATAGCGAATTGATCATAATCTATCAGAATATTTAATCCTGTTTTTAACACTATTTCTAGTCTTACTAAGTGGCGATTATTATCTACTTTGGAAACATAAATACAGTCCACCAATAAATCTATATAATCAGCTAAATGATATTTAATATCTAGTTCTCTATCTAGTTGAAGAATTAGCTGTTTGTTTTTTCCTTCTACAGGTGCTTTTGCTTCTAAAGTCTGTTGTTCTGTTTTCAGATTATAGAGTTTCTGATTCAGAATTTCATTTTTTTGTCTAAATTCTTCGTTAGTGATATAGTTATTACTGACTAGTTCAAATAATTTTTCTTTTTGCGTTTCTAAATTTAGCTGTTTCTTCGCTATACTGGCTTGTTTTTGAGTAAATTCTTCATCCGTATTGAATTTTTTTATTCTATTAATCAATCGTTCTTTTACCATTTCTTTGTCCGGAAAAAATTTACTGATTATATACTGAAACCATATATCAAGATTAGATTCTTTTAGTAGCGGACTACTACAGTACTTAACTCCTCTTTTATATAGCCTACATGACCAATAGCGATAATCGTTCTGGCGATTCTTTTTCCTTCCTGATCTAGTATAGGCTATTTTATGTTCCTTACAAATTAGTTTTCCGCTGTATGCATAATTACCTACCGTATTTATCCTCTTTTTACTATGATAATTATTTTGTTTTTTCGCTAATTCATGATTTACTCTATCCCATAGTTCTTCAGAAACAATAGGAGGAATTTTTTTATTGTCTTTATAAACTACCCATTTATCTTTAGTAAGCTGTTTAGTTATTCCAGATTTATAATCCAAGACAGTTGTTTTATTACCGCAATAATAGCCTTTATACTTTGGATTCATCAAGATTCTTCTAATTGTTGTTGTATCAAAAGGTTTTCCTTTACGATTAAAATAACCTAATTTTTCTAATAGTAATGAAGTTTTTTTTAAACTAGAATAACTATCGTATAAAATGAACATTTTTTTAACTATAGTGGCTTCTTTTTCAATTATTTTTAAGCTACCTTTATCTTTTATATAGCCATAGATATTATTACTTCCTAACACTACCCCTCTTTTTATGGATTGTCTTAATCCAAACTTCACGTTTTCTGATAGTTTTCTCAAATCGTCCTGAGCAATACTAGCCATTAGGGTTAACCGAAACTCTGAGTCTGGTAAAAAGGTATTAATATTATCATTTAAAAAATAAACCCCAACCCCATATTTTAATAATTCTTCTGTATATCGAATACTATCTAAGGTATTTCTTGCAAATCTAGGTACACTTTTGGTTAAAATTAAATCAAATTGATCTTTTTGAGCATCATCTATCATTTTTAAAAATGCTTCCCTTTTATTTACACTTTTTCCACTAATTCCTTCGTCAATATAACCACCTGTGAAAGTCCAATTCGAATTAGCTTGAATTAAATGACAAAAGTAATCTACTTGGTTGACTACTGATGTTGCTTGTTCTTCACTATCACTTGAAACTCTAGCATAATAAGTAACTCGTAAGGCTAAATCGTAGATTGATTTTCCTGTGGAAATTTGTCTTCTTATTTCTTCTACTAGTGAACTTTTCCCTTCTTCATTCATCATTAAAATTCTCTTTTCTATCGAGAAATAATTTTACTCTTGGTGGTGTTGATAACAAGAAATCTGGTTCTATCTTTTTAAAATTTTGTTTTATTTCTAATATTTCATGATTAATTTCTTCTTTTATCTTTTCATAAATAGAAAAGGAAAGAAGATTATATTCATATAGTTGGTTAGATAAGTGCTTTTCTAGGAGTAAATTCAGATGGTTATCTGATAAAATCAAATCTTTAATATCAATCATATATTTCTTTTTTCACCTCATAAAATTTTATGAGATTATGATACTTTTATGTTTTCCGATAGAGAAAAATAACTAAGAAAAAATAGCTAAATATCTGGTTAATTACTATTGATATTTAGCCTATTTTCTTAGGATTATCCTATAACTGATAGTCCTTTTTAAATTTATTTTTTCTAGTTTTTAATGTCTCGTTTACTATAAATAATATTAGTAAAGATATATAAGATGATACTAATCACAAAAGAGCTAATAATACCGGTTTTTAAATTGTAAGAAATATTTCTTAATGAATCCACATAGATTTCAGCATTACTTAAAATATAACCACAATCTAAATACCAGAACGGGGTATATACTATATTGGGAAAGCTATTTGTTATCATCATAATCCAAAGAAAGAAAGATACTACAGATAAAGAAGAGATTATTCCGACTGTTAAAGAAGTATTTAGTGTTACTGTAGATAGGAAAAACAAAATACTTAAGAAACAAATGAGTGGAATACTAGCTAGGAAGATATCTTTTAAAATATAGAGATAGTAATTTACTGCTTTAACCTCACCACCTATATAAACTAATTTGGGTTCTAGTAGATCATTAAAGCCATATTGAATACCAGCAAGTAAACTAATTATTATCAGACCTAATAACCATATGAAATAAGTATCTAATAGTAAATAAATAAATTTACTTAGTAATATTTTCCATCTTTGAACCGGTGTTGTAATAATGTTTTTTATCGTTCCTTTACTATGTTCACGGCTAATGATTCCACTATTTAGAATCGCTACGATAATCATCACTACAACTGACAAATGAAATACTTGATTTACTTTTATTTTGGTATTCATATATCTAATTTCTTCTGTTACGCCATCTAGTAGATTATACGAAATATCATGTTTAATTTCATGTTCTGTGCTGTATAATAAAATTTCTCTATTTTTTATCGCATCATTTTTTAATTTTGTATTATAAGACACATATTCTTGATAAGAAGCATAATCACCTGGAGGTGTTTGATTATACTCTTCTTCATCCATAATTTCTATTTTAGTATTTTCTTTTAGACGTTGATATTGTAAGTAATTTAATCCTAAAAAATCAGTATTTGTTTCTACTTTCTTGTTTAGTAAAGTTTGAACAATTTTATCGTTTTCGATTTGTCCATGATCTACTTGATACTGTAGATATAAATAGTATTTATTTTCCTTTAGTAGTTGTTGATAATCTGTTATTGTTTGTAGATTATTTTTATAGAGTTCTTCTAGTTTAGTCAAATTTCTACCATTATTTGTATTAGTTGATATAATATTTTGACATATTTGTAGTCCATATACACTAGGATTTTTATCTTTGTAATCACAAAATTCTAAAACCTCTTCATATCTTTGTTCATTAACTATTTTTTCAATCAAGAAATTTTCTGATAAAATTGGTAATACTTGTTCATTGATGAAATCAAACTTCCAATCATTTCGATGATCTATCTTTTTATTTAGTAGTATACTCATATAGTCAATATAGTTTCTACCAAAAAATATTTCATATTCATCATTTAATGTTTTAGCTTCTTTTTTTTCTAAATTTTTAAGGGAATTTTCAAAAGAATCGATACTTGTTTTTAATCCTGAATCATCGTATGTTGTGTATTCTTCCAGAAGACTATCTGTATAATGAATGAGGAAAAGAGAGGCAAGGATTAATACTATAGAAATAATTGCCCATCTTTTTACATTGTAGTTTTTGATAAATTCACTTTTAACTAAATTAATTATTTTCATGTTCTTCACCATTTTCAAAGCTTTCGGTTTCAGAAAAATACTCTTCTTCCAAACTAATGTTTTTATATTTTACTTCTTCGATTCCGAACTCTTTTACTAACCTTCCTTGGTCAATAATTACTACTCGATCACAAATATTTTCTACCTCTGATAAAATATGACTACTAATTAAGATACTCATATTTTGTTCTTGGCTAATTGTTTTTAACATTTGTCTTAATTCTCTTATTCCTTTTGGGTCTAAACCGTTTGTCGGTTCATCTAAAATTAATAATTTAGGCTTTTTTATCAAAGCATTGGCTATCGCTAAACGTTGTTTCATTCCTAACGAATATTTCTTTACTTTATCATTGATTCTGGTTTTTAATCCTACAAATTCAATCATTTCCTCAACATATTTTTGATTATGAATATTATTTAGAAGTTCTGTTATCTTTAAATTTTTTCGTCCGGTAAGTTGATCATACATGTCTGGTTTTTCGATAATTGCCCCTACTTTAGATAGTGCTTGCTCTAATTGTTTTTTTGTATCATATCCACAGATTTCTACACTACCTTTATCGTAGTAGTAAAGACGAAGAATTGTTTTTATCAAGGTAGTTTTTCCAGCACCATTTGGACCAATTAAGCCGATAATATCTCCTTCATAAATGGTTAAGTTAATATTATCTAGGACTTTTCTTTTACCAAAAGACTTCGATAGATTAGCTACTTCTAATACCTTACTATGATGATGAATATCTATTTCTTTTTTCTTAAAGTTTCTTTCACCATTTAAAAGTTCTTGTACTGTTACATGAAATATTTTAGAAAGTTCTGTTAAATAAGAAATATCTGGTGCGTTAATTCCACGTTCCCATTTAGAAATTGAAGTATCTAATATTCCTAATTTATCAGCAAGTTCCTTTTGTGTAAGCTTATATTCTTTTCTAAGTTCACTAATAAATAATCCCATTTTTTCTTGGTTCATGATAAACACCTCAAGTTCATCTTAACAATTTATGAATAAAAAGTATATAGCTTATTCCGCTAGTTATCATTTACTTTATTTTTGGGAGATAATCAGCGTGAATAATGGCAAGATAATTGAAATTAGAGATAATCAAAATGTTTCTTTGTCTTTTGAATATACTAATAACTATAATTTGAATATAATGATTATTTTACTACTATCCCTTAGGGAGCAGTTAGCTATGTTTATAATGCCGGCGAAAAAGATTATTTGAAGACATTTGCTCAATTAACCCAAAAAGATGGTTCTTTCTTAGTCTCAAGGGAAAAATATGAAGACTTTACTCTTGATGACTTACGGGGAAAAAGTGTTATTGGGGGAAGAAAAGGCGGAATGCCAGAAATGACTTTTGAATGGGCACTTCGACAGAATGGAATCGATCCAGTTAATGATTTAGATATTGATACAAGTGTTGCCTTTGCGGCAATGTCTGGTGCTTTTATAGGGGGTCAGGGAGACTTTGTTACCCTATTTGAACCTAATGCGACTCAAGTAGAAAATCAAGGATTTGGTTATGTAGTAGCCTCAATTGGTGAACTTGGCGGGGTTGTTCCATACACTTCTTATAGTGCTAGAATTAGCTACATTGAAGAAAATCCAGAGATCATTGAGAAATTTACAAGAGCTATCCAAAAAGGGCTAGATTATGTACACGATCATAACGATGAAGAAGTAGCTAATGCAATTATTGAATTCTTTCCAGATACTTCTATGAATGATTTAGTAGAAGTGATTGCTAGATATCGTAGTATTGATGCATGGCCTACTACTACAGATTTCAAGGAAGATTCATTCTATCATTTACAAGATATCATGAAAGCAGCAGGAGAGCTAGATAGTACGGTAAAATATGAAGATTTAATTTATACTAGGGATTAGTATGAAAAAAATTCTTACAATCGATAAAGTAAAAAAAATCTACCATGATACAAGCGGAGAAATTGTCGCCATCGATAATATCTCTCTTGATATTTACGATAAAGAACTTGTCGCAATCGTTGGACCTTCTGGATGTGGAAAAACTAGTTTACTTTCTATCCTATCTAATCTTGAAGAAAAGTCAGCAGGAAAAATTACTTTTCATAAAGAAAATATCCGTATGGGATACATGTTACAAAAAGATGCCCTATTTCCTTGGCGTACGATTTTAGAAAACTGTTTAATTGGTTTAGAAATTAGTCATACTTTAAATGAAAAAACTAAACAACGTGTTATTGATTTACTAAATACTTATGGTTTAGGAGAATTTATTGATAAATATCCTGATTCATTATCGGGAGGTATGAGACAGCGAGTAGCTTTAATTAGAACCTTAGCAATTGATCCAGATATTCTTTTATTGGATGAACCGTTTTCTGCACTGGATTCTTTATCTCGATTATCGTTATCCGATGATGTGTACCAAATTATTAAAAATGAAGGCAAGACAGCTATATTAGTTACTCACGATTTAGCGGAAGCCATTTCCATGTCTGATCGAGTGGTGGTATTAAGTAAGCGACCAGCTGGGGTTAAAAAGATCTATGATATTCATTTAACTGACAAGTCTACTCCGATTCAAAATCGAAAGTGCAAAGAATTTAATCATTATTATGATCAGATTTGGAGGGATTTAGATGTTTACTTATAGTGAAGAGCATAAACAATTTTTACGAAAAAGAAAGCAGAATAAATTTATCGTACTTTTTTTTCAAATTGCCATTATTGTTTTCTTCTTAGTTATTTGGGAAATTAGTGCACGAATGGGTTGGATTAATACTTTTCTATCTAGTTCACCTTCTGAGGTAATAGATACCTTCTATTCTTTATGGCAACAGAATAATTTACTTAATCATGTTTGGATTACAGTGTATGAAACGCTAGTTAGTTTTGGGATTAGCTTAATCATCGGCTTTGTCGTTGCCTCTATTCTTTGGTGGAATAAAACGATTGCTAAAATTGTTGATCCCTATTTGACGGTCATGAATTCTTTACCTAAAGTTGCTTTAGGTCCCCTTATTATTATTTGGGTAGGCGCTAATACCAATTCAATTATTTTTATGGCACTACTCATTTCTACTTTTATTACTATCATTAACATCTATAATGGATTCATCTCTACTGATTCTTATTATGTTCGCCTATTACAGACGTTAAATGCGAAAAAATATCAGATATTCTATAAATTAATTGTTCCAAGTAATAAAAATACAATCATAAATTGTCTTAAAATTAATATTAGTATGTCTTTAATCGGGGTAATTATGGGAGAATTATTGGTTTCTAAAGAGGGATTGGGTTATTTAATTATGTATGGTTCTCAAGTATTTAATATTAATCTAGTTATCACTTCAGTAGTTATCTTAGGTATTGTCTCTTGTATCATGTATTATATTATTTCCTGCATAGAAAAAAAGATGATTAAAAACTGAAATCTTAATCATCCTTGTTTAAATTATTAGGGGCTGTAATGAAATGAAATAATTTCATGCGGCTTTTTTCTTACAGTTTTATTAACAATAATATTACTTATTTTTAATTATTAATTTTTACCTAATATTTATAACATATTTTTGTTCATCAAATTCTAAAGTTAAAGATAATGAATCGGTTCCATTAGCAACTTCTTCTGGAATTAGAAAAGCAATAATGCACTCCAATGGCTCATCAAAAGGAGATAATTCAGGGATACTATTTACCCATGAACCACCCTCAATTTCTTGACCATTTTTATCATAGATACCATATACATGATACCAAGTTTTGCCAGCACTAAATTTATAGCCTTCTCCATAATTAAGTGTTGCATTTATGTAAGAATCAACAGGTTCTATAGTATTTTTTCCTATATTTTCTACAGTAAAATGTGCAAGTCTATTTACATATCCATCTTTCGTATATTCATAATTATCTCCTAATTTATAAGATCCTTTACCTAAATCATCTGTAGGAGTCTCAAACTCAGTAAAAGTCACGGCCAAATTTGTACCTTCAATTCTTTCATTTATGTTTGCCATTCTTTCATCTACACCAGTTGAATTAGTATTTTCGTCTTTACTAACATTACAACCAACCAGCAATAAACATAAGCAAATTAATAATATTACACTAAAATAATTTTTTCTCATAATACACCTCTCTAATACTATTTTACATAACTTTTTAATATCAAATTAATTAATTTTTAACTTACTATTGTTAATTATTTTACCAAATTATCTCTCACTTATTGATGTAACATATCCATTTTTAAAATATATGTACCCTTTATCGTTATAAACCCATTGTTCTGTTGTTCCCCAAGAATAAGTATCTTTATTAATTTTATCTGGAGAACCCCAAGTTGATGATCTTACTTGTGAAGCAGTCATTCCTATCTTAGGATCTGATTTTGTAGATTGCTGTTCTTGTTCTTCCTTTTCTTTTTCTGCTTCTTCAATTGCTTTATCTACTATTGGATAAAAAATATCATTTTTATATTTTATATAAAAATCTAAAAACTCTATATTATTATTGATTATATTGTCAATATAAGATTTATCTAATTCTATCCAATTAAATTCATGCTCTTTTTCAACTTCATCTGTATAAATTTCAACCCACTTTTTTTTAGAGTAATCTACAGCATATTCAAAACTTTTACTTATATTCATTATATAAAATGTTCCAGTTTTAGAATTATTTATTACATGAGGATTTGTTATAACATAACTTTTTTCTTCAGGACTAGAAGCGGATATAAACTCCATTATAAAACATGGCCATGCATTTCCCGATGAAGTTAAAATTGGATTTAATTTGGAGTCAAATGATTTATCACGATAGTAAACCTTGTTAAGATAATAATCCTTACCAATAGTATATGAGTTAATTTTTTCTTCGTTAGTACACATTCCTTCACAGTGATTTGTTTTTACTGTTAAATATGAAAATAATAAATAATATTCTATATCACTATAAGTATTTAAAAAATTATCTATGTTAGAATCATAATATAAATCCAAAAATTTTGATGCAAATAAATTTTCTGATTTTAATTTTGTTAAAAATTCTATATCTTCATCAAACCCACTTCTAAGAGATGCATCATTTCCTATCATTTGTTGATCAACTAAGTATATTCTTTGATTATATATTTTTTCGTTAGATGCATCAAGCTTAATCTTTTCTTCATCAGTTAAAGATGATTTAGTACCATTATTTTCTTTAATATCATTTTTACTACTTTCACATCCCGTAATACAAAATAATAAAACACTTAACATAAATATTAAAAAAGTTTTTTTCTTCATAATAACTACCTCACTCTTAAGAATAAATTTATATTTATATTATATCGCAAATGATTATAAAATTAAAAGTATTAATCATTGAAAGCAACAAATAATTAATTTTTCTGAGATTTTTTTCTAAACGCAACCCCTTTTCTATAAAAAGTTGCATTTAACTAAGGAAATTCATATAGTTGCGTTTAACTTTTAAAAGTTGCGTTTACTTTTGGAATTGAGCAAATTTTTCTTTTTATTCTACTCATCTATTTTGATGATATTTTTCATAGAAAAAGATTAGTTCCCTAATCTCTTTTATGTATTATATTTAATAGAATTATTCCATTTCTTTTTCACAATCTAAAGTTGTCTTTAATGTATAGTCTTCTTTTCCATATGGGCTTGTTGGATAGATTCTAACAATAGTATTATCGTAGTTACAACCATATTTACCTATATGTTCTTTTATTTCACTTTCCCCTATATATTTATTATCAATCATCACTCTTATACTAACGGGTAGCCCTTCAGTTGTGAAATTAGATAGGAAAGTAGCTACATCTCCATCAATCATTTCATTTTCTTCTAATTTCACTATTTGTTCATAATAATAGTCTTCATAGAATCCTTTTACTGTATCCTCTAAATAATTCTCTGTTTTTTCTTTTGGGGTATTCCCTTTAAGGGTATTTTCAGGGTTAGACTTAAATGAGAATATAGCGATAATAATTACAACAACAATTAGAATCCCAATGATTCCATATATGGATAGTTTTTTTTGCTCTTCAGTTAGTTTTTTAAAATCCCATTTTTTTGATTTAGAACTTCCTATTTTCTGAGAAACTTTTTTTTCTAAATTTTCCTCTTTATTATTTTCTTTTCCATGATTTTTAGTAGTACTAGTTTTTAGTTTAGCCATTTTACCCACTCCTTACTATCTAGTAAGATTATAATATTTTTAGAATAAAATTACAACTCTAAAATCGTGCTTACTGCCTAAAGCCATTCTTTTTGATTATAGATAATTAATTCATGTTGACATCTAGTACAAGCAACATAATAAAGATAACGCTCTGATTGCCTATAGTAATTACTTGGTTCCGTATAAATAATTACCGAATCAAATTCTAGACCTTTAGCCGTATAGGAAGGAATAATCACCATATCTCGATTAAATTTTTCACTGTTTGTATCTAGTAAGCTGATATTTTCCATTTTCTCTTTTAGTAGTTCATATATCATTGAGGCTTCAACATTATTTTTAGTAATAATCGCGATAGATTTATTGTTTTTCTTCAATGCCATAATATCTATTAATAATTGTTCTTTGAGATTTTCTTCAGTTCTAAATACTACTGGATGATTATTCTTCTTTCTAATTGCTTGAATATGATTTAATCCTAGGATTTTGTTGGTATATTCGATGATTTCTTGGCTTGAGCGATAGGTTTTACATAATTCTAAATAACGATAATCTTCACTAAAGATTTCTTTTAGAACGTTTAATGATTGATATTTATAGTAAGGATTTATAGTTTGGTTCACATCTCCTAAAATCGTAAAATTACTACGTGGAAAAATATTTTTAATAATATAATATTGAAGTTTATTATAATCTTGAGCTTCATCAATGACAACTTCTTTTATTACTCCTTGATATTCAAATCCTTCTAGTAAACCTTTTAAATAAATATATAAACAGGCATCTTCATAGTTAATTTGCTTTTTATTTACTGCCTCTTTGATTTCTTTATCTGTTAGTGGACCATTATATGTCTTCCTAAAGTATTTACTGTAGTAAAAATTAATATAAATTTGTTTAAAATCTTTCTTTATATTAAAAGCTTTATATAATAATGAGATTATCTGTTTGGCTTTGCCTTTCTTTCCTTCATAGTGATATTCACACAATTTATACGCAATCGCTGGGATTCGTTCAAAAAGTAGAAAATGTTGATATCGGTTCAATAATTGATTCAATTCGTCTTTACTATAATAAATCTTATCAAATGCGATTCCATCTATGAAATAGGCCTGTTGATTTAAGTCGTGAATATAGTAATTAAGGTCGTTAATAATCTCATCACTTTGTTTATAGGCTACCCAAGTTGGATTAGTTTCTTTTCCTTTATAATAGCGCTCAATAAATACCGTAAATTCTTCGACATGTCGAAATTCTGGGAGGTTTGCTTCTAAAAAGCTATTAAAAGTACATTGAAGGGTATTTTCTTCACCTAGTTCCGGTAAAACATTGGATATATATTCTGAAAAAATATGATTGGGAGAAAAAATAATGATATTATTTGAAGTTAGGTTTTTAATTTTATACAGGAGAAAAGCGATACGATGTAGGGCAACTGAAGTTTTACCACTCCCTGCTATTCCTTGTACAATTAAGGTTTTATCTTCAGTATTTCTAATTACTGCATTTTGTTCTTGTTGAATGGTATTGACAATATTCTTCATTTTATCGCTGGATTCTTGAGAGAGAACATCTTGCAGTACTTCATCGTCGATATTTATACTGTTATCGAAAACACGTTTTAGCTTACCTCTTTCAATTTTAAATTGACGTTTATTCGTAAGTTCCCCACTTACCATTCCGTCTGGTGATTGGTAAGAAGCTTGGCCAAGTTCATAATCGTAAAATAAACTACAAATCGGCGCCCGCCAATCATGTACATAATAGGTTAAATTTTCTTCTACATGTGTAATTCCAATATAAATTTTTTGGGCTTCTTCTCCTTCTGCTTGAAAGGTAATCGAAGCAAAATAGGGGCTTTCTTGAATTCGAAATAATTTTTGAAAATATTTACTTCTAGATTCTGCTATGGTTACTTCTAAATCACTTGCGCCTATCATGGTTCTCATTTCTGCTGGATCCATGTCATGTCTAGTATCCCAAATCAGCTCTTTGAACTCTTTAATTTTTTCTTCTTTATCATAGAGTTCTTGTCCTAATTCTGAGATGTATTTTCTAATTAATTCTAATGTTTTTGTCAAATGTTGTTGTTCTTTTACTAATTCTTCTTTCGTAATTTCCATGCTAACCTCCTTACTTAAACGCCAAAAAACGAACTCTATTAGGAGATCGTTTTCTTTTTATGCTCTAATCAAGCTGTGTAGCATTAATACTAGCAAATTTTTACTTACTTGTCTACTAATTTTTAGCTGATTTTCTTCTTAAATTTAAGCTTTTAGCTTTTTCTAAACGTTTAATTGGCATTTCCAGTGATGATTTACGTTCTATTTGGTCATTAAAAGGAGTAATCAGATAACAACTAGGGATAGCTAAGTGTTCAAGAAGAATTTCTACTTTCGGGAATTTCGTTAATACTAGGCAAGAAGCAGGCATATTTTGGAATGTTTCTTGATCAGTTATAGCTAGCGGTTGAACAAATTCTTTTTCTAAATTGATTTTTGCAGCTAGTGATAAGCTATCCCAAGTTTCTTGATCAATATAAATGTTTTGAATATTTGTTTTTTCCTGATTGGTACCTTCTTGTACTATTTCTACTTGATTACTATTTTTCTGAAGTAATTTTTTTTGATTATCTATTTCGGTAGTCTGTTTTCTTTTATTTTGATTGAATTGATTAAGTTCTGTTAAAAATTTAACTTTGTACTCGGTAGCGGGAGATGGAGCTTTGCCCAATAAACTACAACTACAAGTGTCGAGATTTAACAATTGACTATTTATCACCACCTCAGGATTATTGCTTACAACTAATACTTTTTTTCGTTTTAACTGATTTTTGAGAAAGATATTTTTAAGTAATTGTTCGCAACTAATTCGACTATTATTTTTTTCTCCTGCTTCTATCGTTGGGATTAATTGGTTTAAATGCATAGTGCGTAACCACTTGGTAGCATATTTTTTATCTCCTAAAGTAAAAGCAATTACTTGAAAGGAACCAAGTGACTTTATTCCTTCTTTAATTACACTTTGGTAGATAGGATATTGTTGATGTTCTTCTATCTTTTTTCTCGCTAAAAATTTCGTAATACTATCCATATCTAAAAGAATAGTTTCTATCTGTTTCATTTTTTTCCTCCTGATTGTTGATTTACTTTAATATTATGCTGGATTTTGGATTTAAGTCTAAATCTCCTACTCTTCCTAAGCAATAGGCATAGTAACCTGATGCAGCAATCATTGCAGCATTATCGGTACAGTATTTTATATCGGGTATACTACAAGTAATATTTTCTTGTTCACAAAGGGTGGTTAATGTTTCTCTTATTCCATGATTAGCAGCTACTCCTCCAGCAATAATTAAATTTTTTACTTGGTAATCTTTTAAGGCTTTCATTGTTTTTTTACTGATGATTTTCACTACTGTATTTTGAAAAGAAGTAGCTAAATCTTTCTTTCTAATTGGTTGATTACGTTGTTTTTCATTATGGACTAAATTAATTACGGCACTTTTTAAGCCACTAAAACTAAAGTTATAGGAATCATCATTTAATGGGAGCGGTAGATGATATGTGTCTTCACCCAATTGAGCCCATTTATCAATAGTTGGGCCACCGGGATATGGTACATCGATGATTCTTGCTACTTTATCATAACACTCGCCTACGGCATCATCTAACGTGCCACCTATTTTTTCAAAGCAATAATGATCTTTCATGTAAATCAATTCTGTATGGCCACCACTTACGACTAGAGCGATTAAAGGAAACTTTAATTCTTCTTTTAAATTGTTTGCGTAAATATGTCCTGAAATATGATGAACAGGTATTAATGGTTTTTGATATAAGTAAGCTAGTGTTTTGGCAGCTTCCACTCCTACTAATAATGAACCAATAAGACCTGGTCCATAAGTTACCGCAATAGCATCCATTTCTTCCATTGTCATATTGGCTTTAGTTAAACATTCTTCGATTACTATGGTAATGTTCTTAACATGATGGCGACTAGCGATTTCAGGAACTACCCCTCCAAAATCTTTATGGATATCGATCTGAGAAAGTACAACGGTAGCAATCTCTTCTTTTCCATTTTTTACAATTGAACAACTAGTTTCATCACAACTAGATTCTATGGCAAATACATATATGTCTTTTACATCTTTCATTTTATCAACTCTTTCTCCATTAACCAGGCATCCATTCCTTGGTAATAATTCTTTCGTGTCGCAACTGATTTAAAGCCATTTTTTTCATAGAGGTGGATGGCTTTATGATTATCCTTTCGCACTTCTAAAGTTATGTTTTCAATTCCTCTTTTCTGGCAATCGTTTATCATGTGTTGCATTAGGGAGCTACCGATTCCTTGATTTTCGTATTTAGGAAGTACAGCAATATCAATTAATTCGGCCCGTTCATAAAGGCAAGTATAGTGAATAAACGCAACAGGAATATTGTCAATTTCATAAGTAAAATAATTTGTAAAATTGTTGTCTAGGATTTCTTTTTTTACATCAGTTTTCCCCAAAATCTGTGGAAAACTTCTTTTTAAAAATTCAATTTTACAGTTATCCACAGTTAACTTTACAATCATATAAGTTCTTCCTTTTGCTTTTCCTCAGCTTCTGTTAATTTTAAGTAGTTTGGATTGACAGCATGTGGATTTAATTCGACACTATCTTTACAATATTCTACAATTTTTGCAAAGTTTGGATCGTATTCTTCACAATTACTTTCCAACCCTTCAATTGGCGTGTTAGTAATTATTGTATAGTTATCTGGCAAATGCTCTAGGGCACACTTTAGTGCTTCAATACTCATGTATTGTTCTTTTAACACCGCTTTATAATTTTCATCATAGATTGCTGCATAACCATATCCACGTCTAGCATCAATGAAAGGTACTTTATAGGTACATTCTTTTTTAGCAGAAAGTGCCATTACCTTCAAGCTAGAGAGGATGCTGATTTTCTTTTTTAAACTCCATGCATAAGTTTTGGCAATAGTTACTCCAATTCTTATTCCAGTAAACGAACCTGGTCCATTCACAACAAGTAGTTTATCTACTTCTTTAGGATCAACCTGATTATCTTCTAGCATTTCTTTAATTTTAGGTAAAGTAAAAACAGACAAATCTTTATCCAACTTTGCTTTGATTTCGCCTGTTATTTGATTATTTATTGAAATAGCAGAATATAAATAGTTAGTTGTAGTATCTATATATAATATCGTCATAGAACAGCCTCACATAGATCTTCATAAGCCCTGCCAATTGGTGTTATGACAATTACTCTTGTATCTTCTATATCCTCAGATATTTTTATTTTAATCTCTAATCTTTCTGGTGGTAAATAATCTTTAATCATATCAGCCCATTCAATAATCACGATGCCATCTTTCTGAAAGTATTCTTCAATTCCTAAGTCTGCCACTTTTCCGTCTAAGCGATAAACATCCATATGGTATAAGTCCATTTCTCCTGAGGTGTACTCTTTAATAATGTTAAAAGTTGGCGAGGTAATAGGTTCTTCTACGCCAAGCGATGCTGCAAAGCCTTTGGTAAATACGGTTTTTCCACTACCTAGATCTCCTTCTAGACAAATTACCATATTAGGAAACTTTTCTGATTCAATATTTTCTGCTAATTCGATTGTATCTTGTTCACTTCTACTTGTAATTTTGTATGTCATCTTTATCACCTAATTCATTATAGCAAAAAGGAAACAGGTTCGACAACCTATTTCCTTATCTTTTTTTATTTTATTATTTTAAATCTATGAAGCAGCTTCAAGATACTCGGCAAGAAGTTTCAAAGTATCTGGATCCTTGACTGTAGAGATATACATTTTTCCATCTCTTACTTCCTCTGAAAGCATTTGGAACTCATCAACGATATCTTCTTCGTCATCACTTACTCTAACAGCAAAATAATAGTTTTTTCCTTGATAGATCGCTTGATTTAGTATCAAATATTTGGCACCATTTTTTAGATGCATAATCTTATTGATCTTATTTTCCATAACTCTTCCCCTTTTCCTCTTTATCTTGTCTTAGCACTTTCTTCAACATTCTCCATGGATTGTCCAAACTCACTAGGGGTAATCACACTGCGTCCAAGTGTACCGTCTTCATTTTGCCATGTGCTTACGATAGTTTTACCTTCATTTCCTGCTTGAACCAAGGCATCTACCCCATGAATTTCACTAAGTGATCCGTCAGCTTCTACTTGATACATTTTACCGGCTTCTACATTAGTATTTTGCCAAATAGCTTGGACATCACTTGATTGGGCATACAACTGATTTTGTTCGTTAGCTGCACTATAAATATCTTGATATACGGCATCGTTACCTGATGCGATTCTAGCTTGCTCATCGGCTAATACTTGATTGGCAATGTCGCTATTATCTAATACTGGTGTTTCAGCAACAGTTTGTTGCATAGCATCTTCTACTGTTTTTTCTATCGGAGTTTGGGTTGCAAGTGTTTCTGCTTCTTGTGAAATTTCAGTTTGTTCTTCATTAGTTTCACCTTTTGCATTATTTAAAGCACTGCTAATACCAACTACCGCAGTTATTCCCACTAATCCAGTTGTTGCAAGTAAAGCCGCCGCTTTAACAGGGTGTTCTTTAATCCAATTTAATACTTTCTTTGCTTTTTCTTTTATCGAATTTGCTAAGTTACGTAATTTTGAATTAGGTTCAGTTAAACCCTTAACCTCTTCATCATCTAATTTAAATGGATTAGGAGGCTTAGGTAATCCTTCTTTTTTAGGATCATTTTTTCCCAAGTCAGGATAGTCTTTATTTTTGATTTTCTCATACAATTCAACAACATTTTTGATATTTTTCTCCAATTGTTCCTTGCTTTGTAAATTCTTATCAAGTTGCCTTTTCCATAGCTCCTCATAGGTTTCTGCTGGGATATTTTTTCCTATACCTCGATTAACTTCAGCGATAATATTATCCCTTTGATTAGGATCATTAATCTGGGCTAGTTTTTCTTCAAGTTTCTTTATGTTTTGAGTTAAATTATATGTCATTGGTTCTACAAGTTTACGTAAATTTTCTTCTACTTCTTCCTTACTACCTTGAGCATTTTTCATAAGCTCTTTTAATTTTTGATCATTCTTTTCTAAATCTTCATACATTTGCTGGCGGTAATCAGGTAAACTTCTTTTTTGAATATCACTATACTTTTGACTAATTTCAAATAATTGATTAATCGTCTCCAATTCTTCTTTGCTAATGTGATTGTCATTCTTAGCACTCTCTAAAATTGAACTTAATGCTACAGAATCAGGAATTTTTCCCTCTTTAGATAAATCTATTATTTGTTGGTAATATGTAGATTGAGAATTATCTTTTTGGAATTTTTGTGTATAATATGGCTCCCAGCTTTTCATTGTGTCTTCTAACTCAGCGTAATATCCAGGACTTGTACTTTTAACTTGTGAAATCAAATCTTCCATTTTTCTAATATCTGCTTCTGTGGCATTTCCACTCTCTACTATTTTTAATTGATTATGTACTTCAGCGTATTCATCTAAAAATTGGTTTTTTAATTGTCGAAGGTTATCCATATCCAATTTTGGCTTATCCTTAATCGCTTGTGTTTTTTGGGAATAGTATTTATCCCATTTTTCCACTCCTTCAATTAAAGCACTACGATAGGGACTTTCTGGCAGATTTTTTATCTTTTGCTTAGCTGCTTCTAATTCTTCTGCTGTCGCATTTCCATTATTTATTGTTTCAAAACTAATATATGCTTCTAAATCGTCCTTATTGTTAAGCGGATATTGCGAACTCAATTCGCTAATTTTATCCATATCTATAGTTGGTTGGGCAATATTAGTAAAATTTGTATTGGCTTTCGCGGGGTGATATTTTTCTGTATAATATTTATTCCATTTATTCATGGCATCTTTTAAAACTGCTTGATATAGGGTACTAGGTAAGCGTTCAATCAACTCGTTCGTTGCTTTGATTTGTTCTTCAGTTGCGTTCCCACTATTTATTGTATTAAATTGCTCTAATGCCATATTCTCTTCTTTAATACTTGTATATGGTTTTAAGCGGCGAATTGTTTCACTGTCAATCTTTGGCTTTTTTTCTTCCTCTTTTCGTTGAGCAATTATTTCTGGATGATATTTTTCCAAATAATACTCATCCCATTTGGCCATTCCCTCAGTTAAAGCATTTCGGTAAGCACTCTCCGGAAGCTTCTCAATCATTTCTTTTGTCTTTTGAATTTCTTCTTCTGTTGCATTTCCACTATTTATTGTGTAGAAATTTTTCATTACGGCTACTTCATCAAAATTAGCTCCTATTATTGGTTGAG
>CASFOW010000013.1 GCA_949296705.1 uncultured bacterium | reverse complement strand
TACCTTACCTTTTGTAATATTATATCTAAATTGTTTGACTATTTAAAGTCTATTATTTTTTTGTTTTTTCTAGTAGAATAGTAATTAAAAAGATAGAAACAAATAAATAAAAGTGTTGTTTCTATCTGAACTGTAACAAAATCGCTTCTGAACGGTCAAAAAATAGAGAAAATGGGTAAAAATTAACCGTTCAGAGTTAAATTTTGACATTTCAGCAAAAAAATACAAAAATCGACAATGGATTATGTTACTATGGATATGCGCAGTAGTTGGTGGTTAGCACGAGAAGTTGGTGATGAGCACTAGGCGTCATGAATTATATAAAGAAGGTGAGGTGGCAGTGATGAGAGGAACCGTGAAATGGTTCAATAACGAAAAGGGTTATGGATTCATCGAGTATACTGAGGACGAAGATATCTTTGTTCATTACTCAGCAATCAAACAAGATGGTTACAAAACTTTATCTGAGGGACAAGTTGTAGAATTCAAACTACTTGAAACAGCTAAAGGCTTACAAGCTTTAGATGTAGTCGTTATTAAAGAACTTGTAACTACCAAATAGGTAGTTTTTCCTTGCCGACGTGTGATAAATAATATTTGTGCATTCTCTTCCTATTTTTTTATAAATATGTTATTATATTAAATATAAGGAGGGATATATATGGATATATCTATCAGAGGAAGTAAAGTTACAATTACGAAAGCTATGGAAGAGTATGCGACAGAAAAATTGAAAAAATTAGATAAATATGTCGAAAGTCCAGAGGACATAAAAGCTACTGTAATTGTCAAAATTCCTAACCACTTACATAAAGTAGAGATAACAATTCCAATGAAAACAATTATTTTAAGAGCAGAAGAAGAGAAAGAAGATTTCTATGCCGCAATTGATGTACTTGTAGACAAGTTAGAAAGGCAAATAAGAAAGAATAAAACTAGATTACAATCAAAAAAATTAAAAGAAGCAAAAGAGTTTGCCTTTGATTATATTGAAGAAATGCCAGAAATAGAAGAAGACACCAAAATTGTAAAAAGAAAAAAAGTAGAAGTAAAACCAATGGATGAAGAAGAAGCTATTTTACAAATGGAACTTCTAGGACATCAGTTTTACCTATATAAAGATATCGAAACAAATGAACCCACAGTCGTTTACAAGAGAAAAGACGGAAATTATGGGGTTATTGAGGCAGAATAAGGAAAAAAAGAAAGCGCTATTCAACCAACTAGTGCTTTTTTTTGGCGAAAATTATAGTAAGAATAAAGAATTTAGTCTATACTATGAATAAATAGTAGGTGTTAGAATGAAAGACAAAATAATAGAAAAGAAATATTTGTATTTAGGAATAAGTTTAATCCTATTAGTTATTATGCTATTTTATATTAACTTGTTGAAAACTCAAGAAATCTTTTATAAAGTAGAAATTTATCAAAAAGTGAAATTATCAGATATTATAGTAGATCATAATCTGAGCGAAGATAAGGAGATTCAGGCTACCGAATTAGGAAATCAAGAAATCACTTATCAGTATTTAGAACAAGGAAAAAAGAAAAATGCTAAAATAAAAATAAAAGCGATAGATAAAACACCACCTTTAGTTTGGTTAGGTAGTACTTATACTGTTCAACAAGGTAGTAAAATAGATTTAGAAGAGTCTATTCTATGTATAGATAATTAT
Source organism: uncultured bacterium (assembly GCA_949296705.1). GTDB lineage: Bacteria > Bacillota_I > Bacilli_A > RF39 > UBA660 > Alloscybalousia. Next base: position 66,856 of record CASFOW010000013.1, on the reverse strand, counting down.
GATCGTACACCGAATTGTCATATTATAGGAGACTATGACCTTAATAAAGTTGGGGAATACCCATTGACTTATGTCGCACTTGATGCTAGTCAAAACGAAACTAGAGTTGATTTTACTCTACGCGTAATCGAAAAAAGCATTAATGAGGGAAATACATCGACGAATACAAAAAGGGTAACTTTAGAAGAAGTAAAAAATAAATATTTAACTAATGATGCGATCTTAGGGATAGATGTTTCAAAATGGCAAGGAGAAATTAATTGGCAAGAAGTAAAATCATCGGGGGTAGAATTTGTAATGATTAGGATGGGTACTCAGCAATCACCGGGTAAAGATTCAGTAGTTGATCCTTATTTTGAAGCAAATATAACGGGTGCTAAAAAAGTTGGGTTGAAAGTAGGAGTATATTATTTCTCTTATGCAGCGAGTGTCCAAGAAGCCAAAGAACAAGCTGAGTGGGTAACGAAAAAACTTGCTCCTTACGAACTTGACTTACCTATTGTTTTTGATTGGGAGTGCTATGGAAATTTAAAAGAATATAAACTAAATTTATATGAATTAAATGAACTAGCCAATCAATTTTTAGAACAAATAAATAGCTCTGGGTATCAAAGTATGTTCTATGCGAGTAAAAACTATTTAGAAAAATTATGGATTTATATAGAACACGATATTTGGCTAGCACACTATACAGAGAAAACAAATTATGAGGGAGATTATCTACTATGGCAATTTACTAATGTAGGAAAAATTCCAGGAATTGCTGGTAATGTCGATATTGATCTAATGCTACCTTGAAAATAAACATAATTTATAGTATAATAAGAGCGTTTTTTGGGGGGTGGCATAATGGAACAAGAATGCCCAATTATTGTGGGTCGAAATACGAAAGTGATTAATTTAGGAAATTTAGAAGATATTGAATTAATCCAACTAGAAGATGAAACCGTCTCACCTATAAAAAGGAATAATTACCATCATCGAGTAAGTGGTTATTGGCTGAAAAGGGAAAATAAAATTTACTATTTTAAAGCGCCAATTTTTGAAAACCAAATTCTAAAAGAACTAGTGGGCGAAAAGATAACTCTCTATTTTGAATTGCCATCTGTTCATTATCAACTAGCTAAAATGAAAATTAATGACCAAACTGTCTATGGCCTTCTTTCACAGTATACTAGACAAAAAGATAAGAAATATATGTTACTTAAGGATTGGGCGGTTAAAGCAGGATGGGAACAACAAAATTTTTTGCGTTTTTTGAGTGAAGAATATGGTAATCAGCCATTACTGGAAGAATATAAAAGATTACTAGTTAGAGAATTATATACTCAAGAAGAAGATCGTCAAGATGATGAGCTTGTTGTAGAAATTGATCAAGGAAAAGTAAGATTATCTCCCCTTGTTGATTATGAAGAAGAATTTATGCTAAAAAGAAATCTTAATCCAATAAAGATACCCAGCATTCAAACGTTTGATATAGAAGATATTTCCACATTGCTATCAGTAAAAAGTGATAAGTGTTTTGAGCAATACTTCAATCGAGTAAAACAATTAAAAATAAATAAATTATTAACAGAATTAAAAGGCGAATTCAATTTAAAACTTCATGCCATCGACAGAAAATATTATTTGGATTATGATACGGAAGTAAAAAAACATCTTAAAAAATATAACTTATTCTAAAGATATCGGAAATGGTATCTTTTTTAAATGGTTTTTTCCACAAAAACGGTGGAAAACCTTTAAAATCGTGAAAAGAATTGATATAATATCAAACAGGAGATGGTAACATGGATTTATTAAAAAGATTATTCGATCATGAATATAAAGAACTAAAGAAATTTCATCACCAAGCTGACCAAATTGTCGCTTTGGATGAAGAAATGCAAAAATTATCGGATAAAGAATTACAAAATAAAACAAATGAGTTTAAAGATAGATTAGAAAATGGTGAAACTCTAGAAGACATTCTAATTGAAGCTTTCGCAGTAGCTAGAGAAGCCTGCTTCAGAGTGATTGGAGAAAAACCATTCTATGTTCAGATTTTAGGCGCTTTAGCTATTCACTATGGAAATATTGCTGAGATGAAAACTGGTGAAGGTAAAACACTAACTTCAGTAATGCCTGCCTATTTAAATGCTTTATCTGGAGAAGGAGTACATATCATTACCGTTAATGAATATTTAGCTGATCGTGATGCTAATTGGATGGGACAAATTCACAAATTCTTAGGACTAACCGTTGGAATCAATTTACGTGATTTATCGCCAAAAGAAAAACAAGAACAATATGCTTGTGATATTTTATATTCGACAAATAATGAAATTGGATTCGATTATTTAAGAGATAACATGGTTATCCGTAAAGAAAATAGAGTTCAACGCCCATTAAATTTCGCAATAATCGATGAAGTTGACTCTGTATTAATTGATGAAGCTCGTACCCCACTTATTATTTCTGGTGGCGAAATGAAAAGTGCCAATTTATACATGGATGCAGACCGTCTAGCTAAGTCACTAAAGGAAGATGAGTATGTTTATGATGAAAAAACCAAAAACGTTTCTCTTAGTGAAGAGGGGGTTAAAAAAGCCGAAAAGATGTTCCACTTAGATAACTTATACGGCTTAGAAAACTCAGAATTAGTTCATTACATTAATCAAGCCTTAAGAGCTAATTATTCTATGCATAAAGATGTAGACTATGTTGTTCAAGATGGAGAAATTATTATCGTTGACCAATTTACAGGACGTCTAATGAAAGGTCGGGCTTATAGTGATGGCCTTCATCAAGCGATTGAAGCCAAAGAAGGGGTAAAAATCAACCAAGAAACTAAAACTTTAGCGACAATCACGTTCCAAAATTTATTCAGAATGTATAAAAAGCTATCTGGAATGACCGGTACAGCTAAAACTGAAGAAGAAGAATTTAGAAATATTTATAATATGTATGTTATTGAAATTCCAACAAATAAACCTGTCATTCGTATTGATAATCCTGATCTTATGTTTTCTACTAAAGCGGGAAAATATCGTGCAATTGTAAAAGAAATTGAGGAGCGATATAAAAAAGGGCAACCAGTTTTAGTAGGGACTATTGCAATTGAAACCAGTGAGTTGATTAGTAATTTGCTAAAACAAAAGAAAATTCCCCACGAGGTATTAAATGCCAAAAATCATGCCCGTGAAGCAGAAATTATTGCCAAGATTGGTCTTGGAAAATCCGTAACTATTGCGACTAATATGGCTGGACGTGGAACAGACATTAAACTAAGTGACGAGGTAAGAGCTTTAGGAGGATTATGCGTAATTGGTACAGAGCGCCATGAATCACGTCGTATTGATAATCAGTTACGTGGCCGTTCTGGTCGGCAAGGAGATCCAGGATTTACTCAATTTTATGTATCTATGGAAGATGAATTAATGGTTCGCTTCGGTTCTGATAGAATCAAAGTAATGATGCAAAATTTAGGATTTAGTGAAGATCAAGCCATTAAAAGTAAAACATTTACTAAGGCACTATCATCAGCTCAAGCTCGAGTAGAAGGAAATAACTTTGATATTCGTAAACAACTTCTTCAATATGACGATGTCATGAATAATCAAAGAGAAATTATGTATGGAAGAAGAAATGAAATCTTAGATAGTGAATCTATTCATGAAACAGTATTAAAGACAATTAAAAATCATATTTCAGATTTAGTAAATTCTCACCTTTATCCAGAGGGAAGATTAACCAATAATGATGTCAAAGAAATCGTTGAGTTTGCCAATGAGAACTTAATCAATCAAGATATTGACAAAGAGGAAGTAGATAATAAATCTCCAGAAGAAATGATTGAATATATTACAAATATTGTCACCCATGAATACGAGGAAAAATTAAGAGATATTCCAGAAGAAGTTAAAGATGAATTTGAAAAAGCAATCAGTTTAAATGTAATCGATCATTATTGGACAGAACACATCAATACGATGTCTCACTTAAGAGAGGGAATTTATTTAAGAGGCTATGCTCAAGAAGATCCGCTTCGTGCTTATACAATGGAAGGATTTGAACTTTTCGATAAGATGATGCAAAAAATTGATCATGATGTAACGATTATGTTAATTAAAGCAGAAATTAGAAGAAATGTCGAAAGAAAAGAAGTTTCAAAAACTAAAATTACAAATGACGGCGGAAAAGAACAAGCTAAGAAACAACCAAAAAGAGTAAAAAAAGTAGGTAGAAATGATCCTTGTCCTTGCGGTTCGGGAAAGAAATATAAACAATGTTGTGGAAAGAATGTATAAATAAAGGAAAACTTAAAATTTAAAAATTAGTAATTTAGTTTGATTTTTACTTCATGTCACAAGATGTTATTAAAACCAAAGTAAAATAAGGGTGTAGCCAACTTTTAAGATGTGGACATCCTTTTGTTTTTGTGCTTTTTGACAAAGAGGAGCTTTAGTGCTACAATTAAGCCATATTTTAAATCAGTGATTTGGAGAAGTAGATATTTATGAAATTTATAGAAAGCAACTGGTTGATGGAAAGTTGTAATGGATAGATATTGAATGGACCAAAGAGAGTTTTTCAGAAATTATTTAAAGTATGAAAAATCGGGAGTTTCTACCCGTTATCAAGTGAACATATATGATGGTATATGAAATAAAACTATTATTAGGTGGCACAAGATTCTTGTCCTATTTGTAGGACCGGAATCTTTTTTTATTTATAAAAAGGAGATGATTTTATGAAAAAATATGTAAAACGATGGTGTAAGTTATATTAATCATTGATTTAAAATATAAAAGAATTAAGAAAGAAGGAATATAAAATGAAAACAATGATTACAGGTGTAAGACCTACAGGAAGTATAACTTTAGCAAACTATATTGGTGGAATTAAAGGATTTGTTGAACAACAAGATAAATATAATTCTTTAATATTTATTGCAGATATTCATGGATTAACTACTTATGTCGATCCAAAAGAAATTAGAAATAATATATTAGATATAACAGCAATTTATATGGCTTGTGGAATTGATGTTAAACGTACTGCGTTATTTATGCAAAGTGATGTATTAGAGCATTGCAATTTGGGATTTTTGATGTCATTTCAATGCAGTGTTGGCGAACTATCAAGAATGACACAGTTTAAGTCTAAGAAAGAAAGTTTGGGCAAAAATGAAAAAGATATGGGATTATTTATATATCCAGCTTTAATGGTAGCAGATATATTATTATATGATGCTGAGATTGTACCAGTTGGAGCAGACCAAAGACAACATATAGAGAAGACGAGAGATTTTGGAGAAAGATTTAATAATATTTATGGAGAAACATTTAAATTACCTGAGTATCAAATACCAAAAATAGGAGCAAAAATAATGAATCTCCAAGATCCTAGTATTAAAATGAGCAAGTCTGCACCAAAAGATGATAAAGGAACTATCTTTATGTTAGACGATATTGAAATAACTAGAAAGAAAATAATGTCTGCCCGTACAGATAGCGAGGGTAAAGTTTATTATGATGAAGAAAATAAACCAGGAATATCAAATTTAATATCTTTGATATGCGCAGTTAACAATATGACTATAGAAGAGGCAAATACAAAATATAAAAATTATAATTATAAAGATTTTAAAATTGAGGTAGCAGATAGTGTTTGTAAATTTATTAAAAATGTTCAAGATAAATTTTATGAATATAGAAACGATGAAAAATATTTAAAAGAAATATTAACAATTGGTGCTAATAGGGCTAAAACATATGCTTCTAAAAAAATGAAATTTGTTAAAGAAAAAATAGGGCTTAATATCTAAACATATAAATGTTAGAAATTAAATGTGAATTGACCTTTTATTATGAAAAAATCTATATAAAATTATGATATGATTAATTTAGGTGATTATATGTCGAAGATATCTAAAAATATAAAAATGCTAGATATTTTGTCATCAGGCAGAAAATATACATGTCGACAACTAGCAGAAACATTAGAAATTAGTCCAAGAATGGTACGCTTATACAAAGATGAACTTGAAAAGGAAGGTATCTATATTGATACATTTTTAGGAAAAAATGGCGGATATCAACTTCGTTCAAAAATAGACATCCCTTCAATTTTATTTAATCAAAATGATATTGAAATAATGGATAAAGCGATAAAAAACTGTAGAGATGAAAAAGAATTAGAAAACCTGATGAATTTAAAGCAAAAGATTGTAAATTATTGTAAATTAGTCAATAAGGAAGTAGATTTTTTAGAGGAAGAAAAAAGACAGATTTTAGATGACATTCAAGAAGCGATAATTAAAAAGCAAAGCATTAAAATTAAGTATTATAGTAAAGGCATGGAAAAACAAAGGGAAGTATATCCCAAACAAATTTATAAATACGATAATTTAATCATGGTTGTTGTTCAATACTCTGAAGACAGAAATGATATAAGGCATTTAAATTTGAATAGAATCGATAAAATTATTAAATAGCACAATTATTTCCTATTTCGAGTTTTATACTTATAAGTAGGAGGTGCTTTATATGATACAGTTAGATCATATTGCAATCACAGTAAACAATTTGGAAGAAGCCATAAAGTTTTATATGAATATAGGTTATAAGTTACAAAATAAGTTTAATGATGAAGAATACAAATGGGCAGAATTAGATTTAGGCGCAACAAGACTAGAGATTTTTGAACCAGCTGTAGCTAGTAGGGAAAAAGAACTTTCAAAAATTTCTCATATTGCTTATTCCTTTACGGAAGATGAAGAAGCTTTTGAAATAGCGAATAAAATTGGCTATAAAGTAGCGAATCTAGATATATTTTATGGTGACTTAAATAGAAAAACTTTTTTTATTAAAGATAATAGTGGAATTCCTATACAATTAATAAAAAAGAAAGTATAAAATTATACGAAAAGATAATATAAATATTTTTGAAAATTAGTATAAACATTTTTTGAAAAAAAGAAAAATACAATACTATTAAAACAGTGTCACATAATACTCGTTTTTTTCAAAATGTTATCTTATAGTTTACTAATATTAAAAGTGCTATTTGTGAAAGCAAAAAAAGTAAAATTTAGTTGCGAAAAATAGATTTAAAAAAATGGAAAAAATTTTAAAAGTAAGAAAATTGCTTTTGCTAAATAGAACTTTATTTACAGAAAGTAAATAATTCCTCATCTAGAAAAGTACAATCATTTTTATCTGTAACGATAATTATGATATATTATTTTCTATTGAGGTGTTTTTTTGTATTAAATGATATTTCTTCTGATATAATAAAAATGACAAATCGATTCAAATAAGTGATAATAATTTAAAAATATAGGAGTAACTAGCATCAAAAACAAATTAAAACTAACAAATAAGTAGGAGGAGATATTAGTGTGTAAAACTTATGTTGGTAAAATTGGGAATAATAGTAAAATAAGAGAAGTAGAAGAAATTTTAAAATTTTCTGACTATATTTTTGAACTTGATGGTAAAGATATTATAGATGCTAAAATTATCTATTATTATGATAATATAGAAAGCGTAGAATTCATTGATGGAAAAAAAGGAGAAGAATACTCTATCCCAGTAATTTCTTTAGAGATATCAGGAGTTGACGATAATAGCAATCATGTCTTTCTTAGCTTTATGCTTAAGTTAGGGTTAAAAACTTTAAATAGTTTTAAGAAAAATAAAATAGAAGATATCACAAAATATCTACTAGAAAGTGAGATAATTGCTAAAAGATCTAATGAAGACGAATCTGGATTTTTGGAATGTTACCTACCAACTAATAGCCAAAGTGACATGTTCCATCAATTAACAAGTCTTTATGTACTTAAATTAGATGATAATAAATTTCTATTTAAATTAACTATTCCGAATGAAAATATATTTACATACTTTGAAGTTAATTTTAAACAGTAAAGATTTATATATATAGAAAAATAATCGAAGGAGTGTTTAAAATGGGAAAAAGAACATATGAATCAGATATAATAGCCATGGCTTTACTATATAGAAAGCAATATGTAGGAACTGACATGTTATCTTACGATAAAGCATTAGAATTTGATGCGATAATAAATGAGAATTTAGATAATATGAATTCTAAATTTAGTATTGGACCTAGATGTGAACAAACATCCGAATTATATAGGCTACTACAAGATGAAAATGATAATGTATACGCAGTAATTAATCCCAATGCAGATTTAAAGAAAGCCTGGGAATGGCATATTGGTTGTTTACCTATTGATGTAGTCATCGCTGCTCATCAAGAAAATGCGTTAAAAACAATTGTATTAAGACGAATGAATGGCAGGTTGGTCGAGCTAGAACAACCAAAAACCAAACGAAAACAATGGAGTTAAAAATAAGACTTTCATTGCGTTATTAAAGTAAATCAGATAAATAGGAAAATTATAAAAGGCAATCAACTAACTGTTAAAAATAAATACTAATGTCCTAAAAGTTTAGTCTTAATTGTAACAAAATAAAAATTTAATAAAGGAAATGTTTATAAATGAAGTATTTACTTTTTATAGTTTATTTAGTCAAGGTTCAACATTTATGGTGAATATTTCTCAAAAGATAGGAAAAATAATTAGTCTAAATCAAAAAATGTTATTTCGATCTCTAGTAATAGAGAAGAGTAGCTTAGTAAATAATTTTGATAATTCTAATAGAAAAATTTGATTGCTGATAACAGTACTTTAAGCATTAAAATAGTGACTAAAGTATTATCTAGTTGGAATTCTCATATTGACGTAATAATAGTATGAAATATAAAAGCTGTGAAAACACCTGTAATGATCACCTACTAATGTTATGGCAGGATCTAGAAAAATATATATCAGAAGTTTTTTCAAACTATCTAGCTAAACCATTTACTAGAAATCAAATTACTGTAATTTAGTTTTAAATCATCAATAAAAGTATTAATGGGAGGAATTATGAAAAACTTAGAAAGATTTCTACAAGCCCAAGAAAAGAGTTATGAAATTGCTTGCCGAGAAATAAAAAATGGTAGGAAAGTAGGTCATTGGATATGGTATATTTTTCCGCAAATACAAGGGTTAGGAGAAAGTAGTACCTCTTTTTACTATGGGATCAAAGACTTAAATGAAGCACAAGAATATTTAGAAAACCCTATTCTTCGCAATCGTTTAATTGAAGTTTCTAAAGCATTATTATCAGTTGATGGAAAAACTGCCTTCGAAATACTAGGCACTTTAGATGCCATAAAAGTTAGATCATCTATGACATTGTTTTCTCAAGCAGATCCAAACGAAGAAACATTTGTCAAAGTATTAGAAAAATATTATCAAAATGAGCTAGATAGAAAAACTCTAGAAATATTAGAAAGTCAAAATACTTCTTATCAAAAGAAATTTAATTATTAAAGATTTCCTTCGATATGGTACAATTTCTACAAAAAATAGGAGTAACAAGAAACATAGGAGGATAAGCAATGAGAATTGGGATAGATATAGATAATGTAATATTAACTTTTAATGAAAACTAATAAAAAAATATTTATTCCAAGATAAAAAATATCGAAATATAAAAAACATAATAAAAAGTTATATTTGAAAGAGAATATTCAATTGATAGAAAAAGAATAGAATTATACAAAACTAGTAGAAAAACATTTTTGTTCTTTCGGTTTTATGATAAAATTTGATTAATAGGAAAGAAAGTGAAAAATGAAAGCAGATTTACATGTACATTCTCATTATTCAGATGGAACTTGTAGTATAGAAGAATTAATTCAACACGCGAAAGAAAAAAGTCTTGATTGTTTTGCTCTTACTGATCATGACACTCTCCAGGGAATAATCGAATATCACAAGAAAAGATTAGACTACCCAGTAATTGCTGGAGTAGAATTAAGTACGTATCACCTAGGAAAACCAATTCATATTCTTGGTTACTGTTGTCATAACAATCTTTCTAATAGTAGTGAATTAATCAGTTATTTAGATAAGATGAAAGAAAAACGCGAGAAAAGAATCAAGAAAATCCTAGTAAATTTAAAAGAATTTTATCAGTTAGAAATTGATTATAACGAAGTAAAAAAGAACAGTCATGGCAATATTGCGAGGCCTCATATTGCGAGAGTAATCGAAAAAAAATATGGGTATACTTATCAAGAAGTATTTGACCGGTTTTTAAATGATGAATCCAAAGCCTATGTAGAAATTGAGCGCCTAGAAACTAAAGAGGGAATAGAATTACTTCACCGCAACCATATGATAGCCGTTTTAGCCCACCCAATGTATCTAACAACAACTTCCGTTGAAGAAATCATTGCCATGGGAATAGACGGTATAGAAGTAAATTATCCGGGTCAAAATAAGGAAGAGGTAATGAGCCACATAAATGATAGCCATCTACTTTTAACCGGAGGTAGTGATTATCACGGGAGCTTATATCAAGATAATGATTTAGGATGTATGACAGTAACTGATAAAGAATTAGAGCGCTTTCTAAAGCGATTAGATATTCAACTAGATAAAGATAAATAAAAGGATAGAGTAAAGAAAGAGGAGAAAACTATGGATAAGAACGAAATGAAAAGAGTAATCGAAAAAAATAAAAAAGAAATCGATGATTTATGGAGGTCACTTTGACATCGAGCAAAAATTAAAAGAACTAGAAACCTGCGAAAAAAAGATGCAGGATGTCAATTTTTGGAACGATAAAGAGAAAGCAGATACAATTATTAAAAAGATGAGTGAGTTAAAAAACGTAACTGCGGGGATTAAAGAAAGAAAGGATAAAAATCAACAAGAAGCTGAGTTATTAGAATTACTAATCTTAGAAGAAGATACTAATTTAGAACACGAACTAGAACAAGAAGTAAAAGAAGAAGCAAAAGAATTAGAAAAACTTTCGATTTTACTATTGTTAAATGGCCCTTACGATAAAAACAACTGTATTTTAGAAGTACATTCTGGTGCGGGCGGAACAGAAGCTTGTGATTGGGCAATGATGCTTTATCGAATGTATTTACGCTATTGTGAAAAAAAAGGTTATAAGACTACCATTCTTGATTATCAAGAAGGAGAAGAAGTAGGGATAAAAAGTGCCTCCATCAAAATAGAAGGAACTTATGCTTATGGCTATTTAAAAAATGAAAAAGGTGTACACCGTTTAGTACGATTATCTCCATTTGATGCCGCCAATAAAAGACATACTTCTTTTGCTTCTATAGATATTATTCCAGAATTTGATAATACTATTAATGTTGAAATCAACGAAAAAGATTTAAAAATCGATGTCTATCGCTCAAGTGGTTGTGGGGGTCAGGGCGTAAATACAACTGATTCCGCAGTTAGAATTACCCATTTACCAACTAAGACAGTAGTTACTTGTCAAAATGAAAGAAGCCAAATTCAAAATAAGGAACAGGCCATGAAAATGTTAAAAGCCAAACTTTATCTTATGGAACAAGAAAAAAAAGAAAAAGAGTTAAATGAGATTAAAGGAACTTATCAAAATATCGAATTTGGTTCACAAATAAGAAGCTATGTTATGCATCCTTATTCTATGGTCAAAGACTTAAGAACAAATGTAGAAACCAGTAATGTTTCCAAAGTCTTAGATGGAGATTTAGACTTATTCATCGAAGCAAGTTTGAAAGGAGAATAGTATGTGGCCTTTTAAAAAAGAAAAAATAGATACCCGAAATATTGTAAGAGAAATTAATGCCAAATATCGCTTGCGTCGTTATTTAGAATTAATCATTGGTTGTTTCTTAGTCGCTATTGCTTTCAACTTGTTTTTACTCCCCAATAATATAGTTTCTGGCGGAGTAAGTGGGTTAGCCGTAATAGCCAAAGATTTACTAAATATCAATCCTTCATATTTTATTATGATAAGTTCCCTTATTTTACTAGTAGTGAGTTACTTTACTTTAGGAAAAGAAAAAACAGCGGGAACAGTACTAGGTTCCATTATCTATCCTTTATGTGTCAATCTTACGGAAAATATTTCCGATTATATCCAAGTAGGAGATGAATTATTACTTGCCGCAATCTTTGGTGGAATTCTCTACGGCTTTGGTGCAGGACTCGTATTTAGAGCCGGTTTCACGACTGGTGGTACCGATGTTATCAATCAAATAATCGCCCAATACGGAAAAGTCAGTATGGGAAATGCGATGTTAATGAGCGATGGCTTAATTGTTCTTAGTGGTGTATTTATCTTTGGTGTTAATAAATTAATGTATGCAATTATTGTTATTTACTTAGTAGGATTATTGACAGATAGAGTATTATTAGGAATATCTGATTCTAAAGCCTTCTATATTATTGCGGAGGAAGAAGAAAGAATTCGTGAGTATGTATTAAAGGAATTAGGCCATGGAGTGACTATTTTTGATACTAAAGGTGGCTTTATGAAAGAAAAACAAAAGTTATTATTCTGTGTTGTCCCAACTAAAGAATATTATCGGTTAAAGATGGGAATTCATGAAATTGATCCTAAAGCTTTCTTTGTCGCAACCGATGCTTATGAAGTATCTGGAGGCGAATAAGATGAAACTACTTAGAAAAGGAAAAGAAACTACCAATACCATTATCGAAATAGTCCGCAAGAAAAAACTATTCAGTCGCTATACAATTTTAATCATTTCTTTATTGATTTCAGCCTGTTATTTTAATTTACTACAGTTACCTACAGAAATTGTTACCGGAGGTACAAGTGGCATTGCCATTATTATCAATGCCGTAACCGGAATTAGTCCTTCTTTAATCATCTTTGTTCTTTCTGTCGTATTACTGATTATTGGCGCTATCTTTTTAGGAATCGAAAAAACATCAGGCGCGTTGATATCAACAATCATCTATCCTATTTTTGTAGAATTAACCTCACAACTTAGTAATTATCTAACCGTAGATTTGTCAGATAAGATTTTAATCTCGATTTATATTGGCATTTTATCCGGAGCAACAACTGGTATGGTATACAAAGTAGGTTTCAGTAATGGAGGTTTTGCGATCATTAGCGAAATTCTAGCCCGCTATAAGAAAATTTCGATTTCTAACACTAGTTTTGTGACCAATATGATTATCGTAGCAGTAGGTGGATTTACTTTCGGTTGGGATATGGTCATGTATGCTGCTATAATTTTATATATTTATAGTATTGTGTTAGACCGGGTATTAATCGGTGTATCTAAGAATAAATGCCTACATATCATGACATCAAAAGAGGAAGAAGTAAAAGCCTATATTATGAATGAACTTCACCATGGAGTGACTATTTTTGAAGCGCGAGGAGGATACCAAGAAAAAAGAAGAAAAGCCTTAATGACTGTAATTCCTAATCGTGAGTATTTTAAATTAAAAGAGGGAATTAAGACAATCGATAATCAAGCTTTTTTCATCGTAACCGACTCTTATCAAGTTTATGGTGGTGAATACCGAGAAAAAGAATTATAAGAAGCAGAAACATAGTGGCTTCTTTTTTTTCTTGGAAAAGAAAATGACAATGAAATGTGTGAAATTGTGGAAAGCTCTATAAATTTGTCGAAAAAAATGTTATAATGTTTTTCATAAAAATAGATAAGAAAATATGATGATTAGGTGGTAAAAAATGGAATTAATAAGAATAAAGGATGTTAGTAAACAATACCGAAATGGTGTTACCGCAATATATGATCTTAATTTAAAAATAAAAAAAGGCGATTTTGTCTTTATTATCGGTGGTACTGGTAGTGGAAAAAGTACATTGATTAAAATGTTATACCGAGAAGAAAAACCCACAAAGGGTGAAATTATTGTCGGTGGGTTAAATGTTGCGAAACTAAGAAATGGCAGAGTATATAAACTAAGAAGAAAACTAGGAATTGTTTTTCAAGATTATCGTCTTCTTCCCAAGTCAACAGTCTACGAAAATGTAGCTTTTGCTTTAGAAGTTATTGGAGCCAAGAAAGAAGAAATTAATCAAAAAGTATTAAGAGCTCTAGAATTAGTTGGTCTAAAAGGAAAGGTCAGAAATTATCCTGATCAATTATCTGGTGGGGAACAACAAAGAGTAGCAATAGCAAGGGCAATTGTTAATGAACCTAAATTACTACTTTGTGATGAACCAACCGGAAATCTTGATCCAGAAATGAGTATGGAAATCATGAAAGTACTCGAAGAGATCAATCAAACCCTAGGAACAACAATCGTTATGGCTACCCATGATAAGGATATTGTCAATAAAATGAATCGGCGAGTCGTGATTTTAAAAGAAGGTCGCCTTGTAAAAGATGTAGAGAAAGGAGGCTATGATGATGAAGCCATTTAGAATGTTTTTTAGAAGCATTAGAGATGCCTTTAAAAGTGTGTTTAGGAATTTCAGCCTATCTTTAGCTTCTATCTCTTGTATTGCGATTACTTTAGTTATTGTCGCAATTGCGATCATGGCTTCTCTTAATGTCAATAATTTCACTAAAGTAATTAAAGAAGATGTTACGATTGTCGTATACGTAAACCCAGAGGTTGCCTCATCAGAAATAGGCACAATAAAAGCTAAAATCGAGCAACTAGACAATATCGCAACAATTGAATATAAATCAAAAGATAAATTAAAAGAAGAAATGCAAGCTACTTCTCCCGCTTTAAATGAAGCAATGAAAAATTGGAGTGATGATGAAAATCCCCTAAAGGATACTTTCTTAGTAACAGTAAAGGATATTGAACAAATCGACGAAACTAGTGATAAGATTGAAGAAATGAAAGAAATTGATTTTACTGACTATGGAGAAAAAATGGTTAACAAGTTAATATCTACCTTTAAGATTGTTGAAAAAGTAGTAGTTGTGACAGTTATCGCGTTAATCGTCGTTACGGTTTTCTTAATTATCAATACAATCAAGTTAACAATCTTCTCAAGAAAAAGAGAAATTTCTATTATGAGATTAGTTGGAGCTAGTAATTTTACGATAAAAATGCCGTTCGTTATCGAAGGTATGGTCCTTGGTATGTTAGGTTCTATCATTCCTATCGTAGTTACCATGTATGGCTACTTTGCCCTATACAATCATTTTGATGGAGAACTATTTTCTCCATTATTAAGAATGATTAGTCCAGAACCATTTATTTATATCGTATCATTAATCATTTTAGGAATAGGAATCGTTGTAGGTATGATTGGAAGTTATCGAGCAGTAAGAAAATATCTCAAAGTATAATAATATAAAAAAGCAAAGGAGATGATAAAGTGAAGAAAAAAAATCGCTTTCTGTCAGGATTATCTATCTTGTTGATAGTAAGTCTAATAATCATGCCATTTACTTCAGTAAAAGCAGAAACACTCCAAGACTATAAAAACCAGTTAGCTAAATATAAAAAAGAACAACAAGAAAATAATGATAAAATCAATGAAACAGAAGATAAAATAGAAAGTTCTAATCAAGAAATTGAAAGTATTAAACAAGAATTACAAGATATGACCGCAGAAATCGAACAAATGCGCCAAGATATCATAACCTATAATAACGAAATTAAAGAAAAAGAAATCGAAAGTAAAGAAATCATAGCTTATTATCAAATGGCCCAAGGCGAAAATTTATATTTAGAATATGCGTTTGGGGCAGAAACCATTACGGATTTAATTTATAGAATGTCGGTTGTGGAACAATTAGTAGAATATAATGAAAATACAATTAAAGAACTTAATGATATGATTAAAGCTAATGAGCAAAGAGAAGTAGAATTAAATCAAAAAGAAGAAGAAATGACCCAAAGACAAGAAGAACTTACCAAACAAGTTACTGATTTAACAGGAGTAAAAGCATCCTTGAATGAAAACTCTGTATCAGTAGATAAACAAATAAAAATTTATGAAGAACAAATAAAAGCATATGAAGAAATGGGTTGTGAAGACAATGATGTCATTGGACGTGATTGCGCTACCACAAGCAGTGTTGCGGGCTGGTATCGTCCTATTGAAAGTGGCTATGTAACAAGTGAATTTGGTTATCGCTGGGGAAGTCTTCACCGAGCTGTTGATGTATCTAATAAAAATCCGTATAATACTAAAATATATCCAGTAGCTAATGGAACAATTTCAGCTAAATATAAAGACGATTACGGAGCATTAACTGTAGTAATTGAACATAAAACTGCATCAGGCCAATACTATTCTTCTCTTTATACTCATATGAGCCAATACGCACCTAATATTTATGTAGGAAAAAAGGTTACTACTAATGATTATATTGGTTACATGGGCGCAACTGGCTATGCTTACGGCCCTCATCTTCACCTAGAAATCGCACCTTGTAGATTATATAACCAAGCCGATAAAAACTGTAATACTTGGAGTAAATACGTAAGCTATGTTACAAGAATCTATAATAATGGTACCTTTACCGGTCCAAGGGAATTAATCTACTTTCCTAAACAAAATGTATTCTTTTCTGGTAGAAGATAAAAGAAAGCGATCAATTTAAGATCTGCTTTTCTTTTGGAATAAAATAGTATTGGTGATTGAAAAATCTAATCCTTGCATCCATATATTTTAAGTGATAGAATATGCGTATAGATGAAGAAAACATCTTAAAGTGAGGAGAAAAATGAAAAAGAAAATATTAATTGGAGTTTTAGCTGTAATCGTTGTCGCTGTAGTTACTATCTGCTATTTTGTTTTTAATGATGGAAAACAAGAACAAAAACTAAAAGACGAATTAGTAGAAATCAGTAATTTAACTAATGTTACGCCGATTGATGTCGATACAATCAATAAAAAATTAGAGGAAACCATCACAACTGGAGATTATGCTACAGTTGAAAAAGCGATGAAAAGTTATTTGAAAGATAGCTTTGACAATATGGTTAGAATCGCTGAATTATTAAACGATGAGAGAATTACTGAAATACTAACTGCCGAAAACTATCAAGAAGACGGACCAGATTTTGTAGAAACTAAAGCTTATATTACATCGACTATTCAAGAATTAGAAACTAGAAAAAATAATTATCAAGAATACCTTACTGAAGAAAAAGCTATGTCTTATATTGAAAATAAAGGATTAGATGACTATTACATTAATTTTTATAAAACAGAAATTGTTAAAGATATGGAAAGTGATGATACAACAGTAGCGGATTCCATTGATGGAATAATTGAAATACTAAGAAATTCTGAGAAAGTAATTGATTTTCTGATTACCAATAAAGATAATTGGAAAATAGAAAATGACAGTGTTATCTTTAGTAATGAAGACTTATCTAACCAATATATTAATTTGATATCTCAACTATAAGAGTGATAAGCTTTTTTTATGTTGGTGTGAAGTAAAATGAAAAAAAATAAACGGCTAATAATTTTAGCAATTATCATAATTTTAATTTTAGGCCTAGTTTACACTTTTCTAGATTACTATAATTTAATTCCTAAAAAATATTACAGTGGCGAAGATTTTAATATTGATTATGTATATAGTGATCATGACCAAGATAAAGACGGGGGAGATGACTATGTTGACTTGTTAAATGGTGCACGCAAATTCGTAGAACAAAGTCCTAAGTATAAAAGTGAATATTATGCTGGAGGATATCCCCCTTCAGGAGTAGGAGTATGTACAGATGTTGTTGCTGCATCTTTCCTAGAAGCAGGTTATGATTTACGAGAACTAGTTGATCAAGACATTCGAGCTCACCGCGAATCTTATCCAGAAATTAAAGTAATAGATAAAAACATTGATTATCGTCGGGTCAGAAATTTAAAAATCTTTTTCGATCGGAACGCATTCTCTTTAACAACGGATATAAAGCAAATTGAAAAGTGGCAAGGTGGAGATATTGTTATTTTCCCTAATCATATTGCAGTTGTTTCTGATCGAAGAAATAAAGAAGGAATTCCTTATATTATTCATCATGGTGGTCAACCCGTCTATGAAGAGGATGCACTAAAACGTTATGAAGGAAGTATCCTTGGTCACTATCGAATAGACTCTTCTAAACTTATATCTAAGGAAAGTATTAACTGATTATCCAATCATCTCTATAAAAGATTAGTGACTAATAACTAACTATTCTAATGATCATGTAAATATAATATGAGTTCTTTAGCTTTCTCTTGAAGATTATCTGGTAAATAAGTCTTCACTAGTAAAAAGTCACAAAACCATTCTTTTCGCCAAGTAAGTAGCTGTTTAAAAAAAGTTAATTTTTCTTTTTGATAGTTAGGTTCGATTTGTTCAATATACTGCATGAATAAATCATTAAAAGGGTTAACATGATTATCCATCCATGGTTTAATTCCAGCTAATCCATAAGAATGAATAATCTTAGGATCTTCTCTTGCTTCTATAGTCTCTTCTAAAGTGACTTTTCTTTTATCGGGATTATAAAAGAGTTTTTCTTTTTTTGAACTAAAAATATAAGAAAAGGGAGAAAGATTATAAGATAACGGTAACCATTCTATCTGATGATGCAAAACACAATTTAAGATATCTTGATCGGGATAAGCTAACGGAATATCCTTGTTTTCCTGAATGAAATTAACGATTCTAGTTTGACAATCCATATTCTTCCATGTATCTAGATGGATGTACATAACTCCAGAATTAAAATAATCATCGAGATGATTTAATTTATCATAATAGGAATAAGTAGTCGTATCTCTAACTGCGTATATGCCTTTTGTATATTGTCCTAGGGTATTTAAGTCGCCAACAATAATGGTATCCGCATCTAAATATAGAAGATAATCAATCCTATCCAAACTAGATTTCATAATTTCTTGAAAAAATAATCTTGAATTAGCTACCTGAGTACCATGCCAAAAAGGTATTCCATATTGAACTAGATTAAGATCATCAATTGGATAAATTTGAACAGTAGCTTGGGGATACTGATTGAAGAAATCCTCTACCCTTTGATAATCCGTGTTTGAAAAGTTTTCAACCATCATATGAATATGTAACTTAGAAATACCAGCATTCTCTATTAAAGAAAGAATAGAAGCCAAAGTGACCGTTAAATAATTAGAATTGGTCGCATATAATACATGTAAATTTTCCATTTTCCTCGCCCTTCTTTAGTTATAAATCGTATAGATAAACCTATTTAAACGAATATATTTATATATTATACGATTAAAAGGACTAATTTAAAATATTAAATTTTACTAAACAAGTAAAAACGATCAAGTCTAATTCAAAACATAGTAAAAGAATTCAGTAAAAAGTTGTCAATTGCCTAATTTTAATAAAAGTTAAGTTAGAAAACATTAGGGGATTATGTATAATAAAAGTGGTGAAGAAATGTGCAAAAAAATAGTCGAATGATTAGTTTATATGAAGAAGAATATTATCAAGAGGTTCTAGAAAGACCAAGTATGCTCCAACAATGGATAAAGGAAAAAAAGAAGATGACCAAAGAAAACTGTCCAGCAAATATGCATTACATTGTCCAACTAGATGCTTTAGATAATTATATTGTCGATTTATATGAAAAAGGAAAGCTAAATAAGTTAAATCAGAATGACTTAAAAGCTTATTTAAATATACTATATACAAATAGTGATGATTTATTTATTTTGCGTCACTCTTTATTACTTAGTAAACAATATAGAAAGAATTTTTTCCAAGAATCAGAATTAACAAAACTAAAAGAACGTGACAAAAACGCCTATGATCGGGCAATAGAAATATATCAAAAAATAAGAAATAATGAAAAAGTAGAAGAATATGACTTACAATTTTTAATTACTTACGCATCTGGAATGATTGGCTATACGACTAAAGAGGGAAAGAATGTCCTGGATAATCTTTTTCAATATTTATTAAAAAAAGATGCCAAGCAAGAACATTTATCCTTAATAGAAAAAAACTTTCTTATCCAAATGATGTCTAACTATTGTTGTAGAGATTTAGATATTCCGTTAACTAGTGTCTATCTTAGTGATAAAGACATCAATAAAAATGAATTAAAAAATATAAGAGGAGTTAACTATGACAATTTCGGAGTAATTGGTATAAATAAACAAGTATTAGAAAAAGAATTAAGTAAAACGACAACTTTAACTCCAACTCAAAGTATGTTATTTGTTATATCTCATGAAAATCGCCATTCTTATCAATCTTACCATGTTCATCAAGATAAGGCCAATCTAGCGGTCTTTGAAACGATTAAAAGTGATTTGTTTAGAAAAGAACTATCTACCGATGAATTTGATGAATACCATAAAAACTACTTCTTTAATGGTATGGAAAATGATGCTAACAGTTGGGGATATATATTTTTAGAAGAAGTTTTACATAAGAATAAAATTGATAAGACTATGTATAAAGAAGAAATAGATACAAATCTAGTAAATCTTAACTACCAACAAACTGTGGGGTATAAAACAAATAAGGGTAAAAGACGCCAAATGGAATATTTCGATGTCCACTATTTAAGTGAAATTGTAAAAAAAAGACCAGAATATGTGAATGAATATCCTATGCTTCAAATTATGTTTACTAAATCTGGGGAAGTAAAGCCAAGTCAAGAACTATTTAAAGGACTAATCGATAAAGAAAATCATCTGGATATGGATAAATATGAAGTAGCTAGAGATTTTGTATTAAAAGCACTCGAACAAGAAATAGAAAAACAACAAGTAGAAAAAATGAGTACGGAGGAAAAATTCCATTACTTTATTGTGATGTTCACTTGCCTATACCAAGAGTTAAAGAAATTAAAAAATGCAACAAGAGTAATTGGTAAAGATGAACGTTTAGTTGATGCCTACCAACACATTATGCCAAAAAGAATCAAGGTAGTAAGAAAGCTTTTACAAGAGATCAATAGACATGCTGAATTAATTGATGACTTGGCTAGTCTTGAACGATATGGTGAGTATGGAAGAAGTTTATGGTGGGCTGAACAAGGAATAGAAAATGAAATTCATAGTATAAAATCTCCAATTAAAGAAAGTAGCGAACAAATCCCTAGTGATATTGCTGTTGAATTATTAGAAATGGCCCAAAGTGAGGTGAAACCTAATGCCGCAAGAAGAAGAGTATGAACTAACTGATATGGAAAATAATGTAAGTGATATAGAAGAGAATTTAACCATAGAAGAGAAAATAAAAAACTTATCACCAGAAGAAAAACAAGAGTTAAAACTACGACTTATTTCCCTATTGCTGGACGAAGATAAAGTAGAAGATGCTATAAGTATAGCTGAAGATATGGATTGATCTAAGTTTTAACGAAAAAAAGGAGAAATATTATGTTAGAGTATATTTTATTAGAAAAAGAGGAGATAAAACTATTATCGGATAAGTCATTATTAAGGGTAGAAAATAAAAAAATCCCTATCACTACGTTAATTACGAATCAAAGAATGTTATTGTTTGATTATCCTAAAGATGAAGAATCCTTTCGCTCTGGTCCACAAATTAATCCTATAGTAAGAATGAAGAAGGAAATTATATTGGAAACACGATTATCTGAAATTGAAAAAATAATAGAAACAGATAAGGGAAGTAAATATGTTCTAAAAAATGGAAATTATTTTTACTTAACAGATAGTAAAATTACGTCATACGTCAATTCTTATTTGATGAATAGAGAAAATAACGAAGAAAGTAAATAAATTTTTCTTCAATTAAATAAGAAAAAGAGCAGCCTAATTTAATGCCGTATAGATAGAGGAAGTATATGAAAAAAAGGAATTGGTATCTACTAGGAGTAATAGGGTTACTACTAGTAATTACATTGTTTTTAGTGATAAAAATAATTTTAAATAGTATGGGCTATGATTTTTTGGGATGGTATACTATGCCTTACTTTTTCTTATCAATATTTTTCTGATTATTTATTCACTGATCTATATCAATAAGAAACAAGGAAAGATAGACGGTTTCCTAATTAGTATTTTCTTACTCGTTATAGAAATTCCTGTTTGTCTTATTGCCTCTTTCTTAATCAGCATAATTTTTAATTTTCAACAAGAAGAAATAATAACAATAAATAAGAAAAAGTACATAAAAAGTTATGATGCATTTGAATTACATCCCAAGCCGGATTATTATGAATATATTGATCCCTTTATTAGAAAACAAGAACAATTGGATTATAACTTAGAAATGGACGAAACTATTCGCTAAAAAAGAAGCAATCGCTCTACCTCTTAAAAATGAATGAATTTACGAAAAATATGAACTTATATCTACAAATAGTTAAGAAGTTAAAAATAAATAAGCATAACTTTCACTGTACAAAGTTATGTCTTTTTGTTTCTTGCAAAAATTAAATTTAAGCAAAGAAATATGCTTTCTGTTCTATTGTACAAAAAATAAAAAGATGATAGAATATTCCCTGAAATTAAAGTTAAAGATTATTTTCTTTTTATTTTAAAATCAAGATGAGTAACTTTTACTTGCTTAATCTTGAGTTGAACTTTTCAAGAAGTATTACACGATTTTTATAAAATTTACAAAAAGGTGATATATATGTTTAAATTAGTATCAAAATTCAAACCAAGTGGTGATCAACCAGAAGCCATTAAAGAGTTAGTCGCAGGAATAAAAGAAGGAAAGAAAAACCAAGTTCTACTAGGGGCAACGGGAACGGGAAAGACTTTTACGATGGCAAATGTTATTCAAGAAGTAGATAAGCCAACTCTAATTTTAGCTCATAATAAAACATTAGCGGGGCAACTATACTCTGAGTTTAAAGAACTATTCCCTGAAAATCGAGTAGAGTATTTTGTTTCCTACTATGACTATTATCAACCAGAAGCCTATGTTCCTTCTACAGATACCTATATTGAAAAGGATTCTTCCATCAACGATGAAATTGATGAGTTGCGTCATTCCGCTACCAGTGCATTACTTTCTAGACGGGATGTTATTGTTGTTGCGAGTGTTTCTTGTATCTATGGTATTGGTGAAGTAGAAGAATATTTAAAGAAAATGTTAACCATTAATGTAGGGGATATTATCAGTAGAAATCAAATTCTAGCTAAACTAGTAGAAATGATGTATGAAAGAAATGACTTCGATTTTAAACGTGGAACTTTTCGAGTTAAAGGGGACACTCTAGAAATCATCCCAGCTTATCAGAGTACCAAGGGAATTAGAATTGAATTCTTCGATGATGAAGTAGACAGAATCAGTGAAATTGATATTTTAACTGGAGCGATTATCCAAAATAAGAAAACAGTCAGTATTTTCCCAGCTAGTCACTTCGTAACAAGTGATGATAAGCTCCATGAAGCAATCCGTAGAATCAAAGAAGAACTTGCCGAACGCTTAAAGGAATTAAAAGAAGAAAACAAGCTACTCGCTGCCGAAAGATTAGAACAAAGAACGAACTACGATATTGAAATGTTAGAAGAAACTGGGTTCTGTCATGGTATTGAAAACTATTCTCGCCATATGTCCCTAAGAGGAGAAGGGGAAACACCTACGACATTAATTGATTTCTTTCCTGAGGATTTTCTTTTGATCGTTGATGAATCCCATGTTACCCTTCCTCAAGTACGTGGTATGTATAATGGCGACCGAGCTCGTAAAATGAATTTAGTAGAATATGGTTTTAGGTTACCTAGTGCCTTGGATAATCGGCCATTAAAATTCGATGAATTTGAACATAAATTAAATCAAGCTATTTATGTATCCGCAACACCTGGTGACTATGAACTTGGCTTGACTGGTGGTAAGTTCATTGAACAAATTATTCGTCCGACTGGACTATTAGATCCGACCATTGAAATCCGTAAAACAGAAGGGCAAATCGATGATTTAATTGCTGAGATTAAAGAACGGATAGCTAAGAATGAAAGAACCTTAATTACGACACTGACTATTCGTATGGCTGAAGAATTAACCAACTATTTAAAAGAAACCGATATTAAAGTCGCTTATTTACATAGTGAAGTGAAAACGCTAGAGAGAATGCGGATTATTCGTGATCTTCGTCTTGGAAAATACGATTGTATCGTCGGAATTAACCTACTAAGAGAAGGAATTGATATCCCAGAAGTAAGTTTAATCGCCATTTTAGATGCGGATAAAGAAGGTTTCTTGAGAAGTGAACGAAGCTTAATCCAAACCATTGGGCGTTGTGCGAGAAATGCTGAAGGACACTGTATTATGTATGCCGATAAAATCACGGATAGTATGAGAAATGCGATCGATGAAACAAAACGTCGTCGAGAAATTCAAGAAGCATATAACCGTGAACATGGTATTGTTCCTAAAACGATTCAAAAAGAAATTCGTGAATTAATCAGTAACGTCGATGAAACCAAGGAAACAAAAGGAAAGAAAACTCAGAAAGTCGATAAGAAAGAGTTACTTAAGACAATTCAAAATATTGAAGAGGAAATGAAGAAAGCTGCTCGTGACCTTGACTTCGAAAGAGCGATGGAACTACGTGATATTTTATTCGAAATGAAAGCAGAAAATGAATAGAAAATAGGGTGATAACTATTTAATGACATCTCATATTTTATACGCAACCGATAAAAACTATTTAGAAATTACTTTAGCTTCTATTTTATCTCTATTAGAAAATAGCGAGTTAGAAAAGCCAATCCTTCATCTGATTACCGAAAAATTAGAAGATGATGACTATCAGAAAATAGAAAAAGTAATGTATGCCTATCCTCAGATAAAGTATTATATCTATCCCCTAGAAGATTACCACATCGAAAAATATTGTCTTCCTGAATGGAAAGGAAGTCAGATTGCTAATTCTAGACTGTTTTTCCAAGAAATATTAGCCAAGCAACTTTCTGAAATCGATAATTTATTATACTTAGATTCTGATACAATTATTATCGACCAATTGAATACTCTTTTTTCCCTCCCTGAACATCTAATATATGCTAGTAGGGACGAATTAGAAAAGAAATATTATAAACATCTAAATATTCCGACCTACTATAATTCAGGAGTCTTATATATCAACAAAGAAGCTTGGGTAAAAGAGAATTGCCAACAACAAATCATTGACTTTATTAGAACTCATCCTGATTTAAAACTCCAATATCCTGATCAAGATACTTTAAATTGTGTATTAAACGAAAAAATAGAAGAGCTTCCCCTTTCTTATAATCTACCTCCCTATGTATTTGGGTTAAATACTCCTCAAAGAAAGTTATATTGTTTAAAGAAAGGAATTGCTTATCCAGAAATTTGTAAAGCTCGAGAAAATCCTAAGATTTTACACAGTTATGGGTTATTTGGAATTAAACCCTGGATGAAGAATAATGTAAATCCCTACAATCACCTTTTTAGAAAATATGTATTTCAAGTAGATGATCATTTTGAGTTGATAGATGCGCCAGCTCATATTCCACTAATCAATTCTCGAGATAAATTTTATCAGATGCTTTTAGCTAGAGCATATATGCCAGATGTGTGTCATCAACCATTAAAGAAAATAATGACGAAAGTATTCATGAAAAATAAAGAATAGATATCTAGTAAAGAATTAAGAGCTAATAAAAAGCTTAGAAATAGAAAAATTTATTAAAGAACATCGAAAATACTTAAAAGATAAAGTAGGTTCTAAAACGAATCTACTTTTTGATTTTTAGAAAATCTTGTTGAAAGAGTCATGCCAACTTAACTATTGTCGACAAAAAGATAGGAAATAAAGTAAGAAAAAACTTTTCATAAGAGAAAAATTTCGTTATAATGTCTAATAGACACCTTTTTAAGGATAGAAAGAAGTAAGTAATCAATATGAGAAAATTTAAACGGGTATATATTGAAATTTCTAATATTTGCAATTTATCCTGTAGTTTTTGTTCTGTGAGTAACCGTCCCAAAAGAAGTATGAGTGTTGGTGAGTTTGAAAAAGTATTGAAGAAATTAGATCCATATACAGATTATGTGTATTTACATATTAAAGGGGAACCTCTTCTTCATCCCAAGTTAGAAAAGATTCTAGATATCTGTCGTAAATATAAAAAACAAGTAAATATTACAACCAATGGAGTTCTTCTAAAAGAAAAGGCTAAAATTTTATTAAATAGTGGTGTAGTTAGACAAGTTAATATTTCTCTTCACTCAGAGAATCACAAAGAAAAATACTTAAAAGATATTTTTGAAGCAGTAGAGCTTTTGTCTAGCCATATGCATATTGTTTATCGTTTATGGACACTAAATGATTTTAGTTTTGATGCCAAATCCACAAGAACAGTGAATAAAATTATGGAATACTACCACTTATCCATAGGAACAGTGGAAAAAATATATACGGACACGAATATTGAAATTGATAAAAATATATATATCAATAAAGCTAATCAATTTATCTGGCCAGATGTAGATAACAATTATTGTGAAAGTAAAGGTTACTGTCATGCTTTAAAAGATCATATCGGCATCTTATCTGATGGAACAGTAGTTCCTTGTTGTTTAGATGGAGAGGGAATAATTAATCTAGGAAATATTTTGACAATGAATATCGACCGTATATTTGAAAATCCTAAAATAGAGGCCATGCGTAAAGGCTTTGAAAATAGGCAAGTTGCTGAAGAGTTATGTAGACATTGTAATTTTAAAGAACAATTTAATCGTTAGAAAAAAATAAGATTTTAGGTAAAAAGTAAACAAGAAATAAGCAAAAAATGGTATCACAACTGTGCGAAAAATAATCAAAAAATCATTGACAGAATGGCAAAAATACGATACAATATCTCTCCTATGTTGAAATAGGGTCAGTAAAGGGGAGAAAAAAATGAAAAATTTAAGATATGATACTGCCAAAATATTCTTAGGGTTTGCGGAGACACTAAATCCAAATGCAGGAATCAATGAAAATCAAACGCCCCCTAAGGTAGTAGTACTACACAAAGATGGTGTTAATCAAAAACCAATCAAAGAGTATGAGTACCATTATTGTAAGAAAATTGTACCAATCGCAAGTTATATGGAACCAAAAGAGATCAGTTGGCATATTACGACAAATAAGATCAATGAAATTATTGCTAGAACAGGTATTGAAGAAGCTAATGTAATTGATACTGACAATGCTAAAGTATTAAAAAGGGTTGCTTAAACACAGAAATGTGTTTTTTTTACGCAAAAAATATTGACGAACATTTGTTTAGATAATATAATAAATCTGGATAAAAAAACATGAGTTTAAAAAAAGTGTGATATAATAAGAAAGCGAAAAAAGGAGAGTAGTTTATGGATCAAATCATTATAAAAGGAGCCCGTGAAAATAATTTAAAAAACGTGGATCTAACATTGCCTAAAAATAAATTGATTGTTATGACTGGGGTATCGGGAAGTGGAAAAAGCTCCCTCGCTTTTGATACTATTTATGCCGAAGGACAAAGAAGATATGTAGAAAGCTTATCCGCTTATGCTAGACAATTTTTAGGGGGAACAGAAAAGCCAGATGTCGATTCAATAGAAGGATTATCGCCATCGATTAGTATCGATCAAAAAACAACAAGTAAGAACCCTCGTTCAACTGTAGGAACAGTAACGGAGATTTATGATTACTTACGTCTTTTATTTGCGAGAATAGGAACCCCATATTGTCCAGAACATCATGTACCTATCTCTTCTCAAAGTATTGAAGAAATGGTCAATAAGATTATGGAGCGACCAATGGGTACGAGATTAATTATTATGGCACCAGTTGTCCATGGAGAGAAGGGAACTCATAAAGATTTATTAGATGACTTACGAAAAGATGGATACGTACGTGTAAGAATAAATGGTGAAACTTACGATTTAGGAGAAGAAATTAACTTAGAGAAAAATAAAAAGTCAGATATTGATGTTATTGTCGATCGTATTGTTTTAAAAGAAGATAGTAGAAGTCGTCTAATGGAATCTTTAGAAGTAGCCACTAAACTTTCACATGGCAAGGTGGCTGTTGACTTCATGGGAGATAAAGAAGTCGTCTTTTCTGAAAATTTTGCTTGCCCATACTGTGATTTTTCACTACCTGAATTAGAGCCTAGGATGTTTAGTTTCAATGCTCCTTTTGGTGCTTGTCCAGATTGTAAAGGTTTAGGAATTAAACTCAAGATGGATCCAGAATTAGTTGTTCCAGATGGTAGTAAAAGCTTAAATAATGGCGCAATTAAAACATTAACCGATGACCCAGAAGCCTTAGATTTTAAACGTTTAGAATGCTTGTGTAAACACTATAAGATCGATATGAATAAAAGCTTTTCTAAATTAACTAAGAAAGAACAAAATTATATTCTATATGGCAGTGATGAGTTGATCCATTTTAATTATCGTTCAAAAAGTGGGAATCTATATAATCAAAAAGACTATTATGAGGGAATCATTAATAACTTAGAAAGAAGATATATGGAAACCAACAGCGAATGGATTAGGGAATGGTTAGAAAATTACATGATTGAAACCGAATGTGAAACTTGTCATGGTAGTCGCTTACAAGATAGTGTATTATCCGTTTTAGTCGGCGGGAAAAACATCTACGAAGTCACTTGTATGAGTATTAAACAACTAGTTGATTTTTTTCAAAATTTAAAACTTACTCCATCACAACAAGAAATATCTAATCTTTTAATTAAAGAAATCTCTTCTAGACTTTCATTCTTAAAAAATGTAGGATTAGAGTATTTGACACTCAGTCGTTCAGCTGGAACACTATCAGGGGGAGAAGCACAGCGAATTCGTTTGGCTACACAGATTGGTTCTAAATTAACAGGAGTACTTTACGTCTTAGATGAACCAAGTATCGGACTTCACCAACGAGATAACGAAAAATTAATTCACTCCTTATTAGAAATGAGAGACTTAGGAAATACCTTAATCGTTGTTGAACACGATACGGATACGATGTTAGCTAGTGATTATTTGGTCGATGTTGGTCCCAAAGCAGGAGCAGAAGGTGGCTATATTGTAGCAGCAGGTACCCCAGAAGAAGTAATGAAAAATGAAAATAGTATAACTGGCCGTTATCTTTCTGGAAAAGAAAAAATCGAAGTGCCAAAAACAAGACGAAAAGGAAATAAAAAATATATCGAAATTAAGGGGGCAAGTGAAAACAATTTAAAAAATATTGATGTGAAAATTCCTCTTGGTACCTTAACTTGTGTAACTGGAGTATCAGGTAGTGGAAAAAGTACGTTGATTAATCAAATATTATGCCGAGCAGCCTATACCAAAGTGTATAAGAGTAAAGATAAACCAGGTAGACATAAAAAAATATTAGGTCTAGAAAATATCGATAAAGTAATTGAGATATCTCAAAATCCTATCGGTAGAACACCACGCAGTAACCCAGCTACGTATACCGGAGTCTTCGATGAGATTCGAGATTTATTTACCAATACCAAAGAAGCGAAAATGGCTGGCTTTGAGAAAAACCGTTTTTCTTTCAATGTTAAAGGTGGTCGTTGTGAAGCTTGTCGTGGCGATGGGGTAAAGAAAATCGAGATGCATTTCTTACCAGATGTCTATATTCCATGTGAAGTTTGTCATGGAACTAGATACAATAGTGAAACCTTAAAAATTAAATATAAAAATAAAAATATCGCTGAAGTTTTAGATATGCGGGTATCTGAAGCATTAGAATTTTTCGAAAATGTTCCAAAAATAAAAAATAAATTGCAAGTTCTAGAAGATGTTGGAATTGGATATATTAAATTAGGACAGAGTGCGACTACCTTATCAGGTGGCGAAGCTGGTAGAGTAAAACTTGCGAAAGAATTACAAAAGAAACCAACTGGTAAAGCACTTTACATTCTAGATGAACCGACAACTGGATTGCACTCAGCAGATATCAAAAGATTACTTGCAATATTTAATAAAATAGTAGATAATAAAGATACCGTAGTAATCATCGAACACAATCTAGATGTAATCAAATGTGCAGACTACATCATTGATTTAGGACCAAATGGTGGCGATAACGGTGGAGAAGTTGTCGCAACTGGAACTCCAGAAGAAATTGCCAAAGTAGAAACGTCTGCTACAGGAGAATTCTTAAAGAAAATATTAGATAACTAGGTGATAAAATGGATAAAAAAAGAACTAGACGGAAATTAGAGAACTTAATAGAATGGGTACTTCAAATAGTAGGTTATGCACTAATACTTGTATTTGTAGCTACCTTTTTTGATACGTTTTATATCGATGATAATCATTTATATCTATATGGGTTTACTGCAACATTAATTATTTTCTTTCTAAATAAGACCATTAAACCTATTCTCTTTTTCTTAACAATTCCTATCACAGGAATTACCATAGGAATTTTTTATCCATGTATTAACCTATTTATCTTAAAATTAACCGATTGGATACTACGCGAACACTTTCAGATAAAAAACATATTTATTGCTTTTCTACTGGCTATTTTAATTTCAGTGATGAACCAGCTGGTAGAAAATATCATTACTAAACCAATAATGAGGAGAATAAAGAAAAATGGATAGAATAGCGTTAGATTTAGGATTTATTCAAATATATTGGTATTCACTATTTATCTTTTTTGGAATATTGGTAGCTACTTTCGTCATTTTAAAAGAATGTAAACGCCAGAATATCAATGAAGATTTTATTGTGAATCTAATATTTTATACTGTGATCTTTGGTTTGATCGGAGCACGACTATATTATGTTTGTTTTAATTTAGATTATTACTTAAAATATCCGCTAGAAATTTTGGAAATATGGAATGGAGGACTAGCTATTCACGGGGGAATTATTGCTGGATTACTTACCATATTTATTTACTGTAAAAAGTACAATGCAAAATTATTAAAACTATTAGATATCGTCGTCGTAGGTTTGATCATCGGACAGGCTATTGGCCGTTGGGGAAATTTCTTTAACCAAGAAGCTTATGGGGCAATTACTACCTTAGAAAGTCTACAGAAACTAGGAATTCCTGATTTCATTATCGATGGGATGTATATTGGTGGTGCTTACAGACAGCCGGCCTTTCTCTATGAATCGATTTGGTGTCTAGCAGGATTTATTGCCTTATTGATTGTTAGACATTATCGCTACTTAAAGACGGGGCAACTAACTGGTGTTTACTTAATCTGGTATTCTATAGGTAGGTTTTTTATCGAAGGTATGCGAACAGACAGTTTGATGCTTGGTAGCTTAAGAATGGCACAAGTAATATCCATCGTGGGAATTATTATTGGCATCATGATGCTAATACTCTGTCGTAAAGGATCCCGCTTTGATAATTTATACAAGGACGCTGAAAAGAAAGAAATAACCTTTTAAACAGAAAGAGGGAATATTGATGAACAAAGAATATCATACCATTATTATTGGTGCAGGGGTAGCAGGAATGACTGCCGCCCTTTATTTAAAAAGAGCAGGAATCAATGTTTTATTAATTGAAAAAGAAGCTCCAGGTGGTCAAGTAATTAAGACTGCTAAAATTGAAAATTATCCTGGCATTTTAGAAATCGAAGGACCAGAACTCGCGATGAAAATGTATGAACAAGTAACAAAGTTAGAAGTACCATTTCTTTTTGAAGAAGTAAAAATAGTAGAAAAAAAACAAGAAAAAATTACAGTAACTACTTCTAATGAACAGTTAAGTTGCCAGAATTTAATCATCGCAACCGGACGTGAACCGCGTAAATTAGGGATTGAAAATGAAGAAAAGCTAACTGGTAAAGGAATAAGCTGGTGTGCTATTTGTGATGGACCTTTATATCGGAATAAAGACGTAGCGGTAATCGGTGGCGGTAGAGCAGCCGTTGAAGAAGCAATTTATCTATCCAAATTGTGTAATAAAGTAACATTAATTCATAGAAAAAATAGTTTTAGAGCCGAAGAACCATTAGTTGACGACTTGAAATCACGTTCTAACATTGAAGTGATTACCCCAGATAATGTAGTGAAATTTGTGCCTCGGGATGGTAAACTAGATAAGTTAATATTAGAAAGTGGTAAAGAATTAACGGTTGATGGATGTTTTGAATTCATCGGACAAGTACCTATGACAGAAGTTTTTCGTCCGTTAGGAATTGTTAATCCTACCACAAATTATATTGAAGTAGACGAAAATTTACAAACAGCTATTTCGAATATCTATGCGTGTGGAGATTGTTTGGATAAAGATCTATATCAAATCGTAACGGCTTGCAGTGAAGGCGCAATCGTTGCTGATCATATCATAAAAAAAGATAATTAAACAAAAACCAATAAACTTTTTAAAATAATGCTATAATAAAAATAGAGAGGAAGGATAATATGTCAAAGAAAACGACGATAATTGTAGTAGTTGTTGCGATTATTGCAGTAATTGCTTTAATGGGAATTAGTGGGTATAATTCTTTAGTAAGTAAAGAAGAAAGCGTGGATACTGCATATTCCAATGTATCCGTAATGTTAGAAAGAAGAGCTGATTTAATTCCTAATCTTGTAAATACCGTAAAAGGTTATATGGAGCATGAAACAGAAGTCATCGAGAATATCACAACTGCTCGTCAAAATTTATTAGGTGCTAAAAACATTGATGAACAAATGGAAGCAAACGATCAATTGACGGCTTCTTTAGATGCTCTAATGGTAGTGGTTGAAAATTACCCAGATCTAAAAGCTAGTGAAAACTTCATCCAACTATCAGATGAATTAGCTGGAACAGAAAATAGAATTTCTACAGCTAGAAAAGACTATAACGATGAAGTAAAATCTTATAATACCGCAATCAAGAAATTTCCAACGAACATCTTAGCTAACATGTTTGGCTTTGAAAAAAAAGAATACTTTGAAGCAAAAGAATCCGCAACTGATGTTCCAGAAGTAGAGTTTTAAATATGAAAAAGGAACTACTAGTTTGTTTGTTAGTTTCTTTTCTTCTCTTTCCCAGCCATGTTTGGGCACTAGTCTCCCCAACCGATGAGTTCTATGTTAATGATTACGCCAATATTCTATCAGCTGAAACAGAAAATTATATCATAGCTAAATCACAAAATTTAGAAAAACAAACAGGGGCACAGATTGTTGTAGTAACCGTAGAAAATCTTGAAGGAGAAGATCTAGAATCTTATGCGACAGCCTTGTTTAGAGAGTTTGGAATCGGAGACGAAGAAGAAGATAATGGCTTACTTTTATTGCTTACCTTAGAAGAAAGAGAAAGCCGTGTTGAAGTAGGCTATGGACTAGAAGGAATTTTACCGGACGGAAAAACCGGTCGCTTTCAAGATCAATACATGATTCCTTATTTCAAAGACGATAATTTTGACGAGGGTATGTTAAATGGCTATAAAGCATTCTATCAAGAGTTAGCTAACTATTATCAAATTACAGATTTAGATGAAGGAGATGCTCCGGTTGAAAAAGAAGAAACCACTTTAGGTAGCGGAATTATTTTCTTTCAGATTATCTTTATCTTATTTATGATTTTTATCGTTAGTCGAGGTGGCTTTTTCTTTATTGGTCCGGGCGGTTTCGGTGGTAGAGGCTCTTCATTTGGTGGAGGAGGCTTTGGTGGCTTCGGTGGCGGAGGCTCTTCTGGTGGTGGCGGAAGTTCTAGAGGATTCTAACCAAGAACAAAACAAAAAGGTGCGTTTAACAAACACACCTTTTAAAAACCTAAAATTTGCTTCCTTTTTCTTGTTCCAAGATATCTCCATAAAAACAATTTGGACAATGCTTAAGTCGGTAATCATTAGCTTTGAATATTTTGGTGTATTCATATTGCTCACCCTTATGAAAAGCATCAAATTTAGTTAAGCCAATCAGAAAAATATTTATCATCTCCATATTCTTTTTCAAAAATCTTTCTTTTAAAAACAGATTGTCAGTAGGGATATATCGACAACAAGTAAGGTCGTTAAAAACCATCTTATCATCAGTAAACAAATAATTATAAAATATATCTTCTAAGATAAATCCTTGTTCACTTAGTGCCTCGATATCTGTTTTTATTTCTTGATAGGGAATATTTTCCGTTTGGATATCTTTCTCTTCCACAAAATCCTCAGTATAACCAACAATTTTTCTACCTTGGACAATCACATCTTTAGGAGTCAAAAAACAATTTAGCGTCAGTTTAGATAAAGCAATTAAACCTTGATCAGAAATCCGGGGCAGAGTCGTTTTCCGTTCCTGATGAAAAAGTTTAATGACTTTATCCTGATAGTGATAAACTTCTGCTTCTTTGCCATATCCCAACCGATTAGTAGGAACACAAAACGCTTTAATTGTATCATATTCGAGTATAGTCATCTACTTCACCACTTAAAGTATAGCATGAAAATTGAATAATGAAGAAAAGTATTAAAATATTTAACTACTTTTTTCTTAACACAAGTGAAATTTACGAAAAATACTGTATAATATTAATTAGGTGATGACATGAAGAAAAAGATAGTTGTACTTGGTGGTGGGACCGGAATGTCACATTTACTAAGTGGATTAAAAGATTTTCCCGTTCAAATTAGTGCGATTATTACCGTTGCGGATAATGGAAAATCAACAGGAAAGCTACGTGAAGAATTCTTAACTCCTGCAGTAGGGGATATTCGTAAAGTACTAACCAACTTATCGCCTTTACCAGATGATGTGAAAAGCGTGATGGAGTATCGCTTTACTACTTACAGTGATCTAAATGGCCACCCAATTGGGAACCTAATTTTAACCGCTTTGCTCAATCAAAAACATGATTTAAAAAAGAGTATTGATTGTCTAAGTAAACTATTAGATGTAAAACATCAAGTATTACCACTTTCTGAAGATTATTTAACATTAATGGCAGATACCATAGATGGCAAGACAATATCTGGTCAAGCGCAAATTATGAAATCGTATAAAAAGTTCAAAAAAATATACTATAAAGAAACACCCCATGTTAGAAGTGATGTCCTACAAGCTATCCATGAGGCGGATCTAATTGTACTCAGTATGGGAAGTCTTTATACGAGTATTATTCCCCATTTAATTTGTAAAGAAGTGATTAAAGCAATCGATAAAAGTAGCGCTCCTATCCTGTATATTTGTAATTTGATGAATCAACCGGGAGAAACGGACGATAATCGCGTTAGTGATTACTTAAATACTTTAAATAGATATTTAGGAAAAAGGAAAATCAATGCGGTAATTGCGAGTACTACTCCAATCTCTGAGAGTATGGTAGAAAAATATGAAAAAGAGTTTAAAGAACAAGTAGAAATTGATCGAGAAAATATTGAGAAATTAAATGTCGAATTGTTAAGTTCTGATCTAGTTACTTTAGAAGATGGAACCATTAAACATAACGGTCTAAAGTTAGGCTCACTTATTTTTTCTTACATAATGAGGTGATAATATGTCTTTCACAACAACAATCAAAGAAGAAATTTCTAGAATCGATAACACCAAATCTGAAAGTATTGCAGAGTTATCTGGCTTCATGCGAAATAATGGAAATTATAGCGATACAACTATTGATCTCGTCTCTGAAAATGCGACGGTAGTAAAACGTATATATAAACTATGTAAAGATCTCTATGATATTACTTGTGAGATAGAAACTAGAAAAGGAAATAACTTCAGTAAAAATAATCTCTATTTAATTATGATTAACGATAGAGTAGACTTTATTTTAAAAGATTTATCCATCATAGATGAACATGGAGAATATTTACCTAAACCCGCTAGTTATATTGCGGATTCCGAAGCAGAAATGAGAGCTTATTTAAGGGGAAGCTTTTTAACCAAAGGAAGTATTAACGATCCCAAAACATCTAGGTATCATTTAGAATATTTAATCGATGAAAAAGAAGAGGCTGAGTTTATTCAAAAACTATTAAACAATTTTTCCCTCAATAGTAAAATACTAAGTAGAGAAAAAGGCTACATGGTATACATTAAAGAAGCCGAAAAAATAGGTGATTTCTTACGAATTATCAGTGCTTTTAATGCGGTATTATATTATGAAGATATCAGAATTTATCGTGATCATAAAAATATGACGAATCGCTTAAATAATTGCGAACAAGCTAATATTGATAAAATCGTGGAAACTGCTACTAAACAACTAGAAGATATTCGTTATTTAAAAGAAAACTTAGGAATCGAATTATTAGATGACAAAACCAAAGAGATTATTGATTATCGAGAAAAGTATCCTGAAGCATCTCTTTTAGAGTTAAGTGAAATAATCTCTTATGAAACAGGAAAGCCCATTACTAAATCTGGATTAAATCATCGCTTTAGAAAAATAAGAGAATTGGCAGAAAAAATAAAAAAATGAAAAGTTATAGAAAGAACGAGAAAGTAGGATAATTAATGATAAAGTTAGACGGTTTGTATGTGGATAAACTAGATCGCGAGAATATTAAACATTTACAATTTTTAAAAGAGTTAATGAAATCGAATAATATTAGTTACCTCTGGGATTTAGAAAAAACAAAATTAGAGCTCAACAAAAAAGAAGACAGCTGGATAGAAGAATATCTATGTTTCGATAATGCTAACAATCCAATTGGTTATATCAATTTGAGTCCACCAACAGAGGGAATAAAAGGAAGAACAACTAGTCTTTATTATGCGATTAGTGAACAATATCGCAATTTAGGTCTAGGAAGTAAAATGGTAGCTGAAATAGTGGATTATCTTTTCACTGTTCAAAATATAGATTGTATTGTTGGAGAAGTAGAAAAAGAAAATATTGCTAGTCAAAAAGCATTAGAGAAAGCAGGCATGGACATTGCTTATCAAGATGATGAATGGATAGTCTATATGAAATCAAAACAGAAAAATAATCGGAAAGGAATATAAGAAAATATGAAAATAAGACCAATTAGTAAAAATCAGAGAGAATGTAAAGAGTATCCAAGTTGCCTTCCTGAAGAAATGTCAGTTCTATCTGGTGGCTACGTCATTACTCCTTGTGGTGAAATTATAGTTGTGGAAGATAATCAAGAACATAAAGATGTTTTTTCTAGTTATATTAATGACTATCTAGAAACAAAACAATCTAATGTATATGAGATCTATCTAGCAACAAAACTACTTTGTGAATTAGGATGTATTGTATATACTGGTGTTAGATTAGAATATATAAAAAATAAATTAGGTGGTCTAGATTCTTCTATGGGAAGTTTAATTTTTCCTATTGAAATTGAAAATATAACAGATATTCAAAAAGATATTTGTCTACATTTATTAGCGAGTAACCAATCTATATTTGGAAAGGGAGAGAAAATAGCGATTCAATATGGAGGATTTCCTGACACCGTATATACAAAAGAAGAAGTAATGAATTTTTTAAGTTCTAAAACTTATCACAAATAAAAAGACAACATACTTGTGTCTCTTTAAATTAATGACTGATAATTTGATCAACGATACCATATTCTAAAGCTTCTTTACTATCCATAAAGTTATCTCTTTCGGTATCTTTTTCAATCGTTTCGATATCTTGGTTGGTATTAGTAGCAAGAATAGTATTCATTCTCTTCTTTACTTTTAAAATGTGTTCCGCTGCAATTTTTATTTCTGTTGCTTGCCCTTGAGCACCGCCTAATGGTTGATGAATCATCACCTCAGCATTTGGTAAGATAAATCGTTTTCCTTTTTCCCCTGAAGATAAAAGAAAAGCCGCCATACTTGCCGCCATACCAATACAAATCGTCGAAACCTTACTTTTAACAAAGTTCATTGTATCGTATATGGCCATCCCACTAGTAATCGAACCACCAGGACTATTGATATAGAGACTAATATCTTCGTGATTTAAAGAATCCAAATAGAGTAGTTGCGCAACAATAGAATCAGAAGTATTATCGTTGATCTCGCCACTTAATAGAATAATTCTGTTTTTTAATAATCTAGAAAAAATATCATAACT
This sequence comes from uncultured bacterium, assembly GCA_949296705.1. Classification (GTDB taxonomy): domain Bacteria; phylum Bacillota_I; class Bacilli_A; order RF39; family UBA660; genus Alloscybalousia. The sequence goes on along the minus strand of CASFOW010000013.1, from coordinate 29,109 downwards.
TCTTTCACCATTACTTTCTTTGTCTATGACAATAGGAACTAAACTCATTTTTCTTCACCTATATATATATTAGTAGAAAATCACAAAAAATATTCATTAAAGACAAACTATGCTTTCTAATTGCAAAAAAAAGTAATATAATAACTTTGAGGTGATAACTTGAAAACTAAAGTTAATAATTTAAAAATAACGCCAAATTCTACAAAAGAAAAAACTATTTCGATGAGTTTATCTGATTATTTTAAACTAACAACGGGGATGAAATTAATCTTTCTTGATGAGGCAAACAAATTATCAAAAGAACCGGAAAAATTAAAACAAAAAATAAAAGAATAAAACAATAAAACAATAAAATAAAGGGGTGCGATTAATGAATCAAATAACGATTACGATTGGAGAAGAAAGAGTTCAAGTAGAGCGGGGGACTAATCTTGCTGAATTAGCGAATAACTACCAATCTAATTTTAAGTATGAGATTATTTTAGCGAAAGTAAATGGTATTTATCAGGAATTAACATATACTATTCACAAAGACTGTAAAGTAGAATTTTTAGATTTAACTGAAAGAGGTGCGAATCGGGTATTTTTAAATGGCTTAATTTATCTAACGATTTATGCGACAAAACAGTTATTTGGAAGTAACATGGAAATTAAAGTTAATCACTCTTTAGATAAAGGCTTATATATAGAAACAAATATTGGTTTAACAGAAGAAGACTTAACACAGCTAGGATTAAAAATGAAAGAAATTGTTGCTGCTGATTTACCAATTACCAAAGTAACCGTAACGAGATTAGATGCTAAAAATTATTTTCAAGCAGTAGGAGATGAAGTAAAGGCAGGAATAATGGGCTATATTACTTCTACTCATGTCACTTTATATAAACTAGCTGATCTATATAATTACTTATATAGTCAGATGCCAATTAGTACAAAAGCATTATCTCACTTTGAGTTAACTTACTTACACGAAAATGGTTTTGTCCTTCGCTTTCCTACTATCTATATGAAAGAGGGAATCAAACCCTACCAACATCGAAAAAATATCTTTGAATTATTTCAACGTTCTAGAGATTGGGCTAAACTATTGAAATTAGAAAACGTAGTGGATTTAAACCGCCGAGTATCTAACAGTACAATTGAAGAGTTAATTCGTATCGATGAGTTAGTGAAAAATGAGAAATTATTCGATATTGCGAAAGAAATTGTAAACAAGAGAGAACATGCTAAAATCGTTCTTATCGGTGGCCCATCCTCAACAGGAAAAACAACGACGACCAACAAGTTAGTGTTATGTTTAAAAAGCTTTGGCAAAAACCCGATTATGTTATCAATGGATGATTTCTTTGTCGAAAGAGAGGAGACACCTTTAGGTGAAGATGGAAAACCCGATTATGAACGCTTAGAAGCAGTTAACTTAGAATTATTTGAATCGACAATTCAAAAATTATTGGCAGGTGAAGAAACCTCTGTTCCAACGTATAACTTTATTCTAGGGAAAAAAGAATATAAAAATAAAATAAAAATGAATAAAGAAGATATTCTTTTAATTGAAGGAATTCATGCCCTAAATCCCAAAGTATTAGAACACATTCCTAAAGAAAATAAAGTAACGATTTATTTATCGGCTCTTACGGAATTAAATATTGATAATCATGCCCGAGTATCAACAACCGATAATCGACTATTAAGAAGAATTGTTCGCGATAACCGTACTAGAGGAAACAGCATCGAGGATACCTTAAAAAGCTGGGCTAAAGTAAGAGAAGGGGAAGAAAAGAATATTTTCCCTTATCAGGATGATGCGGAGTACACCTTTAATACGGCTCATATTTATGAGCTGGGGGTATTAAAAACTTTCGTTGAACCACTTCTTTATTCCGTACCGGTCACATCAGAATATTATAACGAAGCCATTCGCTTAATTAACTTTTTGCGGGTATTTTTACCAATTTCTTCAGAGAGTATTCCTGAAGACTCCATTTTAAGAGAATTTATTGGCGGTGGCTGTTTTAAAGTATAAGTAAGTTGTGGATAAAAGAAAAAAATTAAAAACTTTCCACAAAACTGTGGAAAACAGTTACAAAAAAGCAGTAATTATCCCCATTTCTTGTGGAAAAAAGTGACAAGTGACAACTAGTTCTTTTTGAATATATTGACAATACTAGGTAAAAACTATATAGTGAAAATAGAAAGAGGAGGATATAATGAAAATAGCAATTAATGGTTTTGGGCGTATTGGTCGACTTGCTTTTCGCCAAATGTTTGCTAGTAGTGACTACGAAATTGTTGCGATTAACGATTTGACCAATCCCAAAATGTTAGCACACTTATTAAAATATGATTCTGCCCAAAAAAAATATGAATTAGCAGATACTATTCAGGCGACAGAGAAAGGAATTATGGTAGCAGGAAAATTAATCCCAGTTTATGCGATCTCTAACCCAGAAGAACTACCTTGGAGAGAATTAGGTGTCGATGTAGTATTAGAATGTACGGGATTCTTTACTTCCAAGGAAAAAGCCGAAGCACACTTAAGAGCCGGAGCGAAAAAAGTAATCATTTCTGCCCCAGCTGGTAATGATGTACCTACAGTAGTTTATGGGGTAAATGAAAATATCATTACGAAAGATGATCATATTATTTCGGCTGCTTCTTGTACGACAAATTGCCTTGCCCCAATGGCTAATGCCCTAAATAATTATGCCCCAATTATCTCAGGTATCATGACTACAGTTCATGCATATACAGGAGATCAAATGATCTTAGATGGACCACATAGAAAAGGAGATTTAAGAAGAGCCCGTGCTGGTGCGATCAATATTGTACCTAACTCTACTGGAGCTGCCAAAGCGATTGGATTAGTTATTCCTTCATTATCAGGTAAACTAATCGGTGGCGCACAACGTGTACCAGTTCCAGATGGCAGTTTGACAATTCTAGATGCAGTTGTCGATAAAGAAGTAACCAAAGAAGAAATCAATGAAATGATGAAATCAGTACAAAGTGATGCTTATGGCTACACCGATGAAGAAATTGTCTCTAGTGATATTATTGGTGACACACATGGCTCGATTTTCGATGCTACCCAAACAAAAGTAATTAGCCTAGGCGACGGTAAGACATTAGTCCAAGTTGTCGCTTGGTACGATAATGAAAATTCTTATACTAGTCAAATGGTAAGAACAGCTAAAAAACTAGTAGAAGTTATGGAAACCATGTAAGAATATCTAGTAATTAATGAAAAGAGATTTTATTCATCTCTTTTTTTTGATATACTAGTAATGAAAAAGAATAAAAGAAAAGAGGTTACAAAATGAAGAAAAGTATTACCGATTTAAATTTAACAGGTAAACGAGTAATCATCCGTTGTGATTTTAATGTTCCTATGAAGAATGGAGAAATTACGGATGATACTAGAATTGTAGAAAGCCTAGACACGATTCGTTATGCAGTTAGTGAGAGAGCAAAAGTAATTTTAATGTCCCACCTAGGAAGAATTAAAGAGGAAAGCGATAAGAGCAAGAATACCTTAGCTCCGGTTGCCGAGAAGTTAAGCGAATTACTCCATCGTCCAGTTTTGTTTATTAATAAAACGAGAAGTGATACTCTAATTAAAACCGTTCAAGAAATGAAAGAGGGCGATATTTTATTAATCGAAAATACTCGCTTTGAGGATTTAGATGGTAAAAAAGAAAGTAGTAATGATGAAGAATTAGCTACTTATTGGGCAAACTTAGGCGATATTTTCATCAATGATGCGTTTGGAACCATTCATCGTAGTCATGCATCTAATGTAGGAATTGGTAGTAAATTACCAAATGCGATTGGCTTTTTAGTTGAAAAAGAATTAAAAGCATTAAGTAGACTTGATAATCCCGAACATCCATATATCGTCATTCTTGGCGGAAGTAAAGTGGCTGATAAAATTGGTGTCATCAAAAATTTAATTGAAAAAGCAGATAAAATTATTATTGGTGGCGGGATGGCATTCACATTTTTAAAAGCAGCTGGCTACTCAATTGGAAGTAGTATTTTAGACGAAGAAAATATCGAATTTTGTAAACAAATGTTAACGAATTATCCAGGAAAAATCATTTTACCAGTTGATGTACAAGCCGCAACTTCCTTAGAAGATGAGAATAGCCGTATCGCAAAAATTAACGAACTATCTACTACCGAAAAAGGTTTAGATATTGGCCCAGAGACAGTTCAACAATTTTGTGATATACTAAAAACAGCGAAAACCGTTGTTTGGAACGGCCCATTAGGTGTATATGAAAATCCTAAATATAGTATAGGAACGAAAGAAGTATTGAAATTCTTAACTGATAACAATATTAATACGATCTTAGGCGGTGGTGATATCGTAGCTGCTGCTAGTCAATTAGGGTATAAAGATAAAGTCAGTCATGCATCTACTGGAGGAGGAGCTACTTTAGAATATCTAGAAGGAAAGAGTTTACCAGGTCTTGAAGTAATCGCTGACAAGTGAGATTTCTTTAGAAGAAGATAATTTCTCAAGTAGAATCCGTAAACTACTAAAAGATAAAGCAAAAAAGAGGAGTGTACTATGAAAAGCTTAAAGAAAAACAGTCTAATATTAATTGGTATTACCATACTAATTCTCTTCTTAGTATTAAAAGATGATTTTAGCGCGATTATTGCCGCACTTCTTGGTGCCAATTTCTTCTTTCTTTTCTTAGCGCTTCTCTGTCAATTACTAGCTATCGTATTTGAAGCATTAGCATATAAGAAAATTGTCAATAGTTATACTAAGGACTATAGTTATGGTCAAGCCCTACGTATGCAGTTTATGACAAAGTTTTTTAATGGGATTACCCCATTTTCTACTGGTGGACAACCGATGCAAATTTACATGCTAAAAAAAGATGGTTTCCGCTTCACAAAAGCAACTAATATTATCATGCAAAACTTTATTATTTATCAGGCAGCTTTAGTAATATATGGGTTATTTGCGATAGCGATTAATGCGAATTTTCATCTTTTTAAAAATATACCTGTACTAAAAGAATTAATTGTCTTAGGCTTCATGGTAAATACTTTAGTAATGTTAGGATTGATTATCATCAGTTTTAGTAGTAAATTCAATCATTTAGTAATAAAAAAAGTTATTTCCTTTTTAGGAAAATTAAAACTAATAAAAAATCCTGAAAAAACCCAAGAAGCATGGCGCGAAAGAATCGATGACTTCCATGAAGGAACAACTTATTTAAAAAAGAATAAACTTCTTTGCTTAGAAGCTTTCTTTTATAATATGATTTACTTAACCCTAACTTATGTAATGCCTTATTTTGTCATTATTGCCTTAGGAGGAACCGGAGTATCACCAATTACCGCAATCGTTTCATCGGCATATATTTTAATCATTGGTTCATTTGTACCAATACCAGGTGCAAGTGGTGGTATTGAGTATGGTTATTTGAAGTTCTTCGGATGCTTTATTGGTGGTAGTATTCTAAAAGCCTCTCTTCTAATTTGGCGAACAATATCATACTATTTATTGATGATTATTGGTGCGATCGTCTTAAATGTTAAAGGAAGGAAGAAAAGATGAGAATAGGAATTTTTACTGAAACATATACGCCGTATATTAGTGGTTTAGTAACTAGCGAAGTAATGTTGAAAGATGCTTTAGAAAGGTTAGGACATACAGTTTATGTGGTAACTGCTAACTTAGAAAGTTTTCATTATGATTACGATGAAAAAGAACACGTTCTAAGAATCCCAGGTATTCCAACCGGAATATATGACTCTAGATTAACATCTATTTATCCAATTAAAGCAGTAAATATCATTAAAAACTGGAAATTAGATATTATTCATTCACAAACTGAATTTGCGATTGGGACTTTTGCGAGACTTCTTGCCTTTCAATTAGACATCCCCCTAGTTCATACTTATCATACAATGTATGAAGATTATATTCATTATGTAACGAAAGGTTATTTCAATAAGTCTAGTAAAAAGATTGTTGAATATCTAACCCTATTCTACTGTGATAAAACAGCTAGTGAATTGATTGTACCTACTAAAAAAACTTATGACTTATTCAAAGAAAAATACAAAGTAGATAAGAATATTCATATTATCCCAACAGGAATAGAATTAGAGAGATTTTATCAAGAAAATATTGATGAAGAAAAATTAGCCACTTTACGAAAAAAACAAGGGTTAAAAAATGATGATTTTGTAGCTATTTTCGTAGGACGTTTAGCTCAAGAGAAGAATATTGTCTTTTTAATGGATGTCGTAAAAGATTTAGTAAAAAGTTGCCCAAAACTAAAATTATTGATCGTTGGTGACGGTCCAGATATGGAAGAATATCAAGAGTATATTCAAAATGAAAAGTTGCAAGAACATATTATCATGACAGGAAAGGCAAAATGGGAAGATATGCCATATTACTATCATTTGGCAAATATTTTTTTAACAGCTTCTCATTCAGAAACTCAAGGATTAACAGTAATTGAAGCAATGGCATCTGAAGTTACCCCAATTTGTATTGATGATGAAAGTTTTGCTAGTACAGTAATTGATGGATTAAATGGTAGAATTTTTAATACCAAAAAAGAATGTAAAGAAATTATTAAAGAGTTGTATAATGATAATAAACAAGTTAAAAAACTTTCTAAACAAGCTAGAATCAATTCCGAGCGTTACAGTTCTAAATATTTTGCAGAATCCGTATTAGATGTCTATAAGTATGCGATAGAACATAAAGAAAATCGGTTAGGGGTTATCGGTAAATTAGTGGATAAAATAAAAGGTGATAAGGATGAAATGGATAGTAAGTAATCATAAAATGAATCTAACAAAAGAAGAAATAGAGAATTACATTAAGCAAGTTTATTCGTTAAAATCAACCAACAAACTTGTTTTCTGCCCTAGTAATATTTACCTACCATATTTTCAAAATCAAGAAAATTACGAATTAGGTGTTCAGAATGTAGCCGATCGCAAGATGGGAGCTCTAACTGGGGAAGTTGCTGTTGAGCAAGTTAAATCACTAAATGTAAACTATGCCATTATTGGCCATTCAGAGCGAAGAAATATTTTAAATGAAAGTGAAGAGATGATTCATCAAAAGCTAAAACTTGTTCTAGAAAATGATATGACTCCTATTTTATGTATCGGGGAAAAAGAAGAAGAAATTTCAGAAAGAGAAGAAATTCTGACGAAAGAAATTGACAGTGCTTTTCAAAATCAAGCAAATCTAGAACGTATCATCATTGCTTATGAACCGATTTGGGCAATTGGAACTGGCAAAATTCCAACTCCAGAAGAGATTACAACAATCACAGAATGGATAAAAAATTATATTCAGGAAAAATATCAAGTTAGTTGTCCAGTCTTATATGGAGGTAGCGTATCTGCAAGTAACATTGAAGAATTAAAGACTGTCTCAAATATAGATGGCTACTTAATTGGCGGGACAAGCTTAGATATTGAAAAATTAAAAGTAATAATAGAAAAAACGGAGGAAGAAGTATGATAGGTAACGCAGTAATTGATTGGTTAGATCGAACATTTACCGAGATTGAGAAATTTATTGAGAACCATTACTCTAATCCACTTCTCTGGATTATGATACTAGTTATGGTCTTGTTGATTATTGCTATGGCTTCCCAAGCATTATCGAAGAATCGCTAAAATGAGTGATTCTTTTTCTTTTTTTCTTAATAATGTTCCAATAAAACGGGAAACTATGTGGATTTTTTTTCCTACTCGACAACATTTGACAAAAGCTTACAATATTCTCTGTATCTATTTGTAAAAATATAGTGTATAATAATACTTGCGTGGAGTACGAAAGGAGAAAATATGAATAAAGTCAGAGTACTGATGATCGATGATAATATCGACCTAGTAAGCATGATTAAGGAGTACTTTAAAGATCACGCTAGTATCGAAGTAGTATTAGAAGCAAACGATGGAGAAAGAGGCTTAGAATTAATTAAAACCAGACAGAGTGATTACGATGTCATCATCTTAGACTTGATTATGCCCAAAAAGGATGGTTTATCTATTCTAGAAGCCATGAGAAAAGAACAAATTGATAAGAAGGTAATTGTACTAACTTCTTATAATGCCCAAGAGATGATTAGAAGAGTTTCTGAATATGGAATCAGTTATTTCATCCTAAAGCCATTTGAATTATCTGATTTAGAAAGAAGAATCGAGGACTGTGCTGACAGTAAAATCTATATGAATGCCTCAATCGATATCTACCATAATAATTTACAAATTTCGATTACCAAAATATTACATGAATTAGGAATACCATCCCATATTAAGGGATATCAATATATCAGAGAAGGAATATCGATTCTCTATGAACGACCGGAAGTGATAGGCGGTATCACTAAAGAATTATATCCAGATATTGCGAAAAAATTTAATACGACGGTTTCTCGGGTAGAACGAGCGATTCGTCATGCGATTGAAGTAAGTTGGAATCGTGGAGATTGGGATTTGATGGAAGAAATTTTTGGCCATAGTGTCGATATCGATAAAGCAAAACCCACCAATTCCGAATTTATCGTAACTGTTGCCGATAAATTACGATTAGAATTTCAAAAAGATTATTGTAAATAAAAAGGTGTAACACTTAAGCTACACCTTTTTCTATGATTACTTTCTAGGCTTAGTAAATCCTAATCCATCTAAGTTTTGATCAGTTTCTATAAATCCAGCTTTTTGAATAACAGCTAGACTAGCCAAATTCTCTGGATCAATAAATGCCCTTAAGTTAGAAATTTTTTCATGACTTAAAATATAGTCGGTACTTTGTTGCACTGCTTTAGAACCTAATCCCTGATTCCGATAATTAGGATCAATAATATAACGAATTTCCGCATTTTGTTTTCCATTTTCTAAAAAAGGCGCACTAAAGAAGACATAACCCACCGGTTTCTTCTCTTTGACAAGAACATAATGCGCATTTAATAGACCTATATTTTTAGAAATATAGAGTCCGTGTTCAAAATAAGGAAGAAATCTTTTGACTTCAGGATCAGTGATTAGTCCTTCAATATAGCGAATATGCTGTTCATCAAAAAAATCGACCTTTTCTAGAGTAAATTCAGGTAAAGTTATTTTCATCTTAAGCTTCATTCCCTTCCTTACGTTCAAGGAAAAATTAACCATGAACAAGATAATTATTTTTTAGATTATCACTATAACTGATTATAACATGGATTCAATTAAAAGAGAAAATACTATTCAGTCATTTACGGATATTTATACAAGTTAAAGCAATCAATATAACTACAAGTAGTAAGACGGAAAAAGTAAAATTTAAGTAAAAAGAATTTCTATATAAGCAATTTTTTCTCTAAGAAGGAAAAAGTTGAACAGAAAACGGTAAAACTAGAAAAAATTGGTAGAAAAAACCGACCATGAATTGACGATAAAACCAATTTGAATTATAATGTAAATATGAAATAATGTAAGGAGGATGCGATTTATGGAACGAAAAATAACAGCAGATCTTCTTAAATGGAAAAAAGAAGTTAACAGAAAGCCTTTATTACTATATGGAAATAAACAGATTGGAAAAACCTACAGTGTGATTGATTTTGGCGAGAAAGAGTATAAGACAGTAGCTTATATCAATAGTGACAATAATATTCCATTACTAACGATTATGAAAAAGGAGCGAACAATCGATAAAATAATCGCTAAACTATCTTTATTAGTAGGAGAACCTATTTTAAAAACAGATACCCTAGTGATTATTGATAATGTAAGGGATGAGGAAATTGTTAAAGGGGTAAAGAAATTCGGCAAGGAACCAAATGATTACCACATCATTATGATTACTTCTCATAAAGAAAAACTACCTGTTTTTAAAGGCGAAGAATTACAGTATAAATACATGTTCGCTATGGACTTTGAAGAATATCTAAGAGCCGTCAATAATCTAGAATTGATCGAATTTATCAAGACTTCATATCGAAATAATAAGCCGATGCCTTTCCACCAATTAGCTTTGGATTACTACGAAGAATACTTAATGACTGGTGGAATGCCAGAAGTAGTCGAAGCTCATTTAAATGGAGAGTCTGATTTAAAATTAAAAATGATTCAGGAAAAGATCCTAGACTGTTACAAAAAAGAACTTTTAGAGATTGAAAATACGATTGATATCGTTAGAGCTAATGAAGTGTTAAACATAGTCCCTTATCAGTTACTAAAACCAAATCGCAAATTCCAGTATGGCTTGATGCGTACCGGTGGTAGAAGCAAAGACTATGAGAAAGCTTTAGAGTATTTATCCTTAACCGGAATTGTGTATAAATGTCACAAGGTAACTGAAGTAACTCCACCACTTAGTAAGTGTAAAGATGTGGAAAGTTTTAAATTATATTTAAATGATACAGGTATTCTTTATATGATGATGCACTTATCCAAAATTAAATTACTGTCTGATGACAATTTAAAATATATTTTATACGAAAATAGTATAGCGAATGCGATTATGAGTAGTGGTTATAATCTATATTATTATCAATCAGAAGGAAAAGCAGAAGTACCATTCGTCATTCAAACACGAAGTGGCAAGATTATTCCGGTAGAAATTGTGAATAAAAATGTTTCTAAAGCAAAGTCTTTATCTTTATTCATGAGTAGATTTAATATTAACGAGGCAATTAGGATAACAGAAGATAATTTTGGACTCAAAAAGAATGTAAAATATATTCCGATATATGCATCATTTTGCTTAAAGGACAATAACTGATGGAATTAAGAGAATTTCATGCGGAGAATAAAACGGAAATTGCGTCCTGTTTAGCCTTGATACGAACAGAATTTAGTATCGCCGATAAAGACAAGGAGCAAAAAATCCTTTCTCACTTACCAGAAGAGTGTTTCTTTATTAGCATGGTAACAGAAAAGAAAAAAGTAGTAGGTACTTTATTGGTGACAAAAAGCTATGAGCCATTAAAACTTGTTTATAAATATGTAATCGATTATGTAGTCGTTGATTCTTCCTATCGTGGGCAAAAAATTGCGACTAAGTTAATGGAATACGTAATTGAAAAGGCTAAAGTAGAAGCGATTAGCTACTTAGAATTAACGTCTAATTCGAAAAGAAAAATCGCTCGTCATATTTATCAAAAATTAGGCTTTCAATCTAAAGGTACCGATGTCTTTAAAAGAATTATCTAAATAGGAATAGTGAAAAAGGAAACAACGAAACAGAAAGAAGGATGAAAATGAAACCAATATTATTAACTATTATTGATGGTTTTGGATTAAGAGAAGAAACTAAAGGAAATGCAGTTAAATTAGCTAGTAAACCTACTTTTGATTTTTTATGGAATACTTATCCCCACAGTAAGTTAGAGGCAAGTGGAGAACAAGTAGGGCTACCAGCTGGGCAAATGGGAAATTCTGAGGTAGGCCATTTAAACATTGGCGGTGGTAGAATTGTTTACCAACCTTTAGAGTTAATTTCCAAAGAAATTAGAGAAGGAAAATTCTTTGACAATAAAGAGTTGAAAAAAGTAATGGCTCATGTCAATGAAAATGATTCTAAGCTACATATTTTTGGACTATTAAGTGATGGTGGTATTCATTCTCACATTAATCATATTTTAGCTTTGCTTGATATGGCCAAAAGAGAAGGAGTAAAGCGCGTTTATGTCCATGCTTTTCTAGACGGAAGAGACACACTTCCTGATGTTGCTTGTCAGTACTTAGATCAATTACAAGCCAAAATTAATGAACTAAATTTAGGAAGTATTGCTGATGTTTCTGGTCGCTACTATTCAATGGATAGAGAAAGAATGTGGAACCTAACTGAGCGTTACTATAATTTACTTGTTAAAAAGGAAGCTCCAGTTATTAAGGATTATCATGCCTATATTGAAGAAGAGTACCAAAAAAAGATCTATGATGAATTTATTGAACCAGCTAGACTAGATGAAAATAGTAATCTTGAAGAAAATGATGGCTTAATTTTCGCTAATTTTAGACCAGATCGAGCAACACAAACTTTTACAGCAATTACGAATCCAGATTTTAAAGAATTCGATACCGTAAAGTTTAAGAATATTAAACTAGTTACTATGATGCCTGTAGAGCACTCAATTATTTGTACTAATGCTTATTCTCATGTGACTGTACCTAATTCTTTAGGAGTATATTTATCAAAATGCGGAAAAAAAGTATTACGTATTGCGGAAGCAAGCAAATATCCACACGTTACTTACTTTTTTGATGGTGGTGAAGAATTAAATTTACCAGGTACGGATAAGATTATCATTCCTAGAAAAGATGTAGCTACCTATGATATGGCACCAGAAATGTCTGCTTATGAAATTGGTGATAAACTAGAAGAAGTTATGGCAAATTACGATGTGATTATCTTGAATTTTGCGAACTGTGATATGGTAGGGCATACCGGGAATTTAGAAGCAGCAATTAAAGCAGTAGAAGCAGTAGATGAGAACTTAGGAAGAATCTATGCGAAAATTCAAGAATTAGGAGGCTTGCTTATTGTAACAGCTGATCACGGAAATTGTGAACTCATGATTGATGAAAATGACAACGTTATTACTTCTCATACAACCAATAAAGTGCCATTTATCATCTGCAACCCTGACTATGTTCCTCATGATGGCAAACTAGGTGATATTGCGCCAACAATCTTAGATATTATGAATTTAGAGATTCCTAAAGAAATGACCGGGGAAAGTCTACTTTCTAAATAATAAACAAATAGGGCTAGAAATAGTTCTGTTTGTTTTTTCTATCCTTATTATATATAATAAAATCTAACTGCAAATGTCATTTATAAAACGAAAAAACTTAATAGAAAAAATTAGTCTGTATTTACCCATGATTTTTTTCAAAAGTTTCTTAGTTTCTGTCAAAATTACAAAAGTCCTGGAAAAACAAACAAATTTCTTCAAAAAGTGCTTGCTTTTTAGAAGGTGCCATGCTATAATCTTAGGCGTGTGGCTGCTTAGATGTGTAAGGTTGCTGATACACCGGGTTAAGTTGTTAACTGGAATCGGGTTATTTACACGGAGCATGTCTATACTAGATATAGGCGAAGGGAGGATTCAAAATGTCAAAAGGAAATGTTCGCATCAATTTACAAGCATATGATCATAGAATTCTAGACAGTGCTGCAAAAAAAATAGTAGAAACGGTCACAAGATCAGGTGGAAAAATTAGTGGACCAGTTCCATTACCAACAAAGATCGAAAAGTTTACCGTTTTAAGAGCTGTTCACAAATATAAAGATAGTCGTGAACAATTCGAAATGCGTACACATAAAAGACTTATTGATGTCAAGAACCCAAGCAAGGAAACAATCGATGCATTAACGCATTTAGATTTACCAAGCGGTGTTGATATTAAAATCAAAGTAGAACAATAATTATAGGAGGAAAAAAGTATGAAAGGAATCTTAGGTACAAAAGTAGGAATGACTCAAGTATTTACTACTTCAGGGAAATTAATTCCAGTTACTGTAATCGAGGTAAAACCTAATGTAGTTACTCAAATCAAAACAGTAGCAAATGAAGGCTATGATGCTATCCAATTAGGTTACGAAACAGTTAAACCCAAAGCTAGTAACAAAGCAAAAATGGGTCATACCAACAAAGCAAATACCGAGCCTAAGCGCTTCTTAAGAGAAATTAGGGGAGTAAATACTAGTGATTATGAACTAGGCCAAGAAATCAAAGCCGATATCTTCACAAAAGGAGAAGTAGTCGACGTAACAGGGGTAAGTAAAGGAAAAGGTTTCCAAGGTGTTATCAAGAGACATAATCAATCTCGTGGACCTATGGGACATGGTAGTCAATACCATAGAGGTGTTGGTTCATTAGGTACAATGTTACCAATGCACGTTCTAAAAGGAAAAAAACTTCCAGGTCATATGGGTCATGAAACAACGACAATCCAAAACCTTGAAATTGTTGATGTTGACTTAGAAAACAATGTTATTTTAGTAAAAGGTAACGTTCCAGGTCCTAAAAAATCTTTAGTTATGATTAAAACTTCAGTAAAAAAAGGAGAAAAAGTAAATGATAGTGAAGAGCTAATCACTTACGATGATCCTACTACTCAAGAACAAGAAGCTGAAATTGAAGCTCAAGATGCAGTAGATGAAGTAGAAACTGAAGAAACCGAAGTTAACGAATAATCATCACAAATAAGTAAACAAGGTAAAATGTGATAGATAAGGAGGAATTAAAGATGGAAAAACTAAAGGACGTTAAATTAAATAAAGAGTTACTTGCAATAGAACCTAATGAAAAAGTCTTATATGATGCAATCATCTTAGCTCAAGCATCATTAAGGCAAGGAACTCACTCAACAAAAAATCGTAGTGAAGTACGTGGCGGTGGCAGAAAACCATGGCGTCAAAAAGGAACCGGACATGCTCGTCAAGGGTCTATCCGTGCAGTACAATGGGTAGGCGGTGGCAGATATGGTACACCAGTTCCTAGAGATTATTCTAAAAAACAAAATCGTAAAGAAAGAAGATTAGCATTACAAACTGCTTTCTTAAATCTATATAACGAAAAAAATATTATCGTAGTAGACGAGTTAGTTTTATCAACACCTAAGACAAAAGAAATGATTAAAGTACTAAGTGATTTAGAATTAATCGAGAAAAAAGTATTAATCATTGTTAATGAATTAGATGAAAACCTAATTCTTGCATCTAGAAATCTACCAAATATTATGGTAATTGAACCTACAGAAATGAATGTCTTAGACTTAGTAAATACTAACGTTGTTTTAACGACAAAAGAAGCAATGAAAACAATTGAGGAGGTGCTTAAGTAATGGATACTAAATACTTAGAGATTATCAAAGCGCCAGTCATTACCGAGAAAGCCGGTAGTTTAGCTCAAATGAAGAACCAATACGTATTTAAAGTGGATTCAAGAGCAAATAAAACCGAAATCAAACAAGCAATTGAAAAAATATTCAAAGTAAAAGTACAAGAAATTCGTACAATTAATGTTAAACCAAAGAAAAGAAGAGTTGGTCGTTATACTGGATTGACGAATCGCACGAAAAAAGCGATTGTCACTTTAGCAGAAGGTCAATCAATCGAACTTAATTAGAAGGAGGGTTACTCATGTCAGTAAGAAACTACAAGCCGATTACACCGGGGCAAAGAAAGAGAAGTACTTTAGTAAATGAAGAAATTACTAAGTCTACTCCAGAAAAAAGTCTAGTAGTTAGCTTAAAGAAAAATGGTGGTCGTAACAACCAAGGTAGAATTACTGTTAGACATCAAGGTGGCGGAGCTAAGAGAAAATATCGTATTATTGATTTCAAACGTAATAAACGTGATATTCCAGGTACCGTTGCTAGTATTGAATACGATCCAAATAGAACGGCAAACATTGCCTTAATTAATTATTCAGATGGTGAAAAGAGATATATCATCGCTCCAAAAAGTTTGAAAGTAGGAGATAAAATCGTTAGCGGAGAAAACGTAGATATTAAAGTAGGAAATGCTTTACCGCTTATGAATATTCCTGTAGGTACGATGATTCACAATATCGAACTTCGTCCTGGTAAGGGAGGAGAGCTTGCTCGTTCAGCAGGAGCATCAGCACAAATTCTAGGACGTGAAGGAAATTACGTAATGGTAAGACTTTCAAGTGGCGAGCAAAGATTAATTCTTGGTACTTGTTATGCAACAATCGGTGAGGTTGGTAACGAAGATAAAGGATTAGTTAGATTAGGAAAAGCAGGACGTACTCGTCATTTAGGTATTCGTCCAACAGTTCGTGGTAGTGTAATGAACCCTAATGATCACCCACATGGTGGTGGTGAAGGACGTGCACCAATCGGTCGTAAAGGCCCAGTTACTCCTTGGGGTAAACCAGCACTTGGTTATAAAACACGTAAGAAAAAAGCGTCTGATAAATTTATCGTACGTCGTCGTAATAGTAAATAGGAAAGGAAGATTAGAAAAATGGCTAGAAGTTCAAAGAAAAAACCTTATGTTTTTGAAAGATTATTAGATAAGGTTAATAAGTTAAATGAAACCGGAAAAAAAGAAGTCATTAAAACTTGGTCACGTCGTTCAACTATCTATCCTGCATTTATTGGACATACATTCGCAGTACATAATGGAAAAGAATTTATTCCAGTTTATGTAACTGAAGATATGGTAGGACATAAACTTGGTGAATTCGCACCTACACGTAAGTTTGGTGGACACGGCGACAATAAAAAGAAATAGTGACTAGGAGGAGAGAAATATGGAAGCAAGAGCAATCGCAAAAACTCTTAGAGTATCACCAATTAAAGCTCGTTTAGTTGTAGATTTAATTCGTGGTAAACAGGTAAATGATGCCTTAGTTATTTTAAATAACATGAATAAAAAGCCTGCTCGCCTTACAAAGAAAGTATTAGTCTCTGCAATCAGTAATGCAGTGAACAATAATGGTGCAGACCAAGACGAACTTTATGTAAAAGAGGCAAGAGTAGATGCTGGTCCAGTTATGAAACGTCATATGTTTGATTCACGTAGTCATATTGGACATAAGGATAAAAGAACAAGTCACATCACAATCGTTGTGGCAACGAGATAATCTAATAAGGAGGGTTATATAATGGGTCAAAAGGTAAATCCTAATGGACTTAGACTTGGAATAAATAAAGACTGGGACTCAAAATGGTATGCGAATAAAAAAGATTACGCAAAGTTTTTAAATAACGATATCAAAATTCGTGAATATTTTGCTAAGAATCTTAAAGATGCAGCTGTTTCTAAAGTACAAGTAGAAAGAAATTCTAAGAGAACAGAGATTGTTGTTCATACGGCTAAACCTGGTGTTATCATTGGTCGTGGTGGCGAGGCAATCGAAAAATTAAAAAAAGAAATTTCAAAAGAAATTGGCGAAGAAGTACAAATTTCTATCGTCGACATCAAAAAGCCAGATATCAATGCACAGATTGTAGCAAACTCTATTGCTAATCAAATTGAAAATCGTGCATCGTTCAGAATGGCACAAAAAAGAGCAATTAGAAATGCTATGAAGTCAGGCGCTAAAGGAATTAAAACTTTAGTATCAGGACGTCTTGGTGGCGCTGATATGGCTCGTAGCGAAGGATATACAGAAGGAACTATTCCTCTACATACACTTCGTGCCGATATCGATTATGCAACAGCTGAGGCTGATACAACATTTGGAAAAATCGGTGTTAAGGTATGGATTTATAAAGGTGAAATTCTTCCTTCAAAAAAGGCTAAAGGAGGTAATTAATCATGTTAATTCCATCTAGAACAAAGTATCGTCGTGTTCATAGATTACCTTACGAAGGTCATGCTAAGGGAAATACATCATTAGATAAAGGTGAATATGGATTAATGGCAAAAGAAGGTGCTTGGATTACTTCAAACCAAATCGAAGCAGCACGTATTGCAATGACACGTTATATGAAACGTGGTGGAAAAGTATGGATTAATATTTTCCCACATATGCCTTTAACGAAGAAACCAATTGGTACACGTCAAGGTAAAGGTAAAGGTAATGTCGAAGCATGGGTAGCTGTTGTTAAAACAGGAAAGATCATGTTCGAAATTGCTGGAGTAGACGAAGCTACTGCTCGTGAAGCACTTCGCCTAGCTTCTCATAAATTACCAATTAAAACAAAATTTGTAAAAAAAGAAAATGGTGGTGAGATAAATGAAGGTTAAAGAAATAAGAGAGCTAACCACTGAAGAAATCGTTGCGAAGATTAAAGAAGCAAAAGAAGAATTATTTAATTTAAGATTACAACAAGCAACAGGAAATTTAGAAAAACCTTCAAGAATAAGAGATTTGAGACACTACGTAGCGCGTTTAAAAACTGTGTTGCGTGAGCGTGAAGAATCGGAAAATAATTAAGGAGGGTTTACATGAGAGAATCAGTTAAGAAAGAATTAGTTGGTACAGTAGTAAGTGCTTGTAACAACAAGACAATTACTGTTAAAGTTGAGACATATAAAAAACATCCAAAGTATGGCAAAAGAGTAAAATATTCAAAAAAATATGCCGCTCATGATGAATCAAATAAAGCGAAAGTAGGAGATACCGTTAGAATCGTAGAATGTAAACCAATTTCTAAGACAAAACACTTCTATTTAGCAGAAATCGTAAAAGAAGCAGTTATTCTATAACTCTTAGGTGAAGGAGGAAATAATTTATGTTACAGCAAGAAAGCCGTTTAAAAGTAGCTGACAACTCTGGTGCGAAAGAACTATTAGTTATTCGTGTACTAGGGGGAAGCAAAGTAAAAACTGGTAATATCGGTGACATAGTTGTTGGTACAGTAAAAGATGCCACACCTAATGGAACTGTGAAAAAAGGAAAAGTTGTAAAAGCTGTTATCGTAAGAAGTAGACAAGGCATCCGTCGTGATGATGGAAGTTACATTAAATTCGACGATAATGCTTGCGTAATCATTAAAGACGATAAGAGTCCAGTAGGAACTCGTGTCTTTGGACCAGTAGCAAGAGAACTTCGTGACAAAGATTTTATGAAAATAGTATCTTTAGCTAAAGAAGTGCTATAAAGGAGGATATTATGAAACTTAAAGTTGGAGACAAAGTAAGAGTAATAGCTGGGTCTAGTAAAGGTGTCGAAGGAAAAATAACAAAGACTTTTAAAGATGAGAACAGAGTAATCGTCGAGGGAGCTCATATTGTTAAAAAACATAAAAAAGGAAACGGTCAAGAGACGGGTGGTATTCTTGAAGTAGAAGCACCAATTGATGCTTCCAATGTTATGTTAATCGATCCAAAAACAAAGAAGACCACTAGAATCGGTTATACGATCGATGAAAAAACAAATAAAAAATGTAGAATTTCTAAAAAATCAAACGAGAAGATTGATTAATTGGAAGGAGGGTAATATATGAACCGCCTAAAAGAAAAATATCTTAAAGAAGTAGTTCCAAGTTTAATTGAAAAAAATGGCTATAAAACAATAATGGAAGTGCCAAAATTAGAAAAGGTAGTAATTAATATCGGTGTTGGAGATGCAACAAGCAACTCTAAACTAATCGATGCTGCTGTTAAAGATTTAGAGATGATTGCAGGACAAAAGCCAGTTGTTACTAAAGCAAAAAAATCAATAGCTGGTTTCAAAGTAAGAGAAGGACAATCAATTGGTTGTAAAGTAACATTACGTGGAGAAAATAT
Source organism: uncultured bacterium (assembly GCA_949296705.1). Classification (GTDB taxonomy): domain Bacteria; phylum Bacillota_I; class Bacilli_A; order RF39; family UBA660; genus Alloscybalousia. The sequence continues at coordinate 9,908 of CASFOW010000013.1, read as the reverse complement.
GTATAATTTTATTGATAAATTAATTTCTATTGCTCTACCACGTGTTCGTGATTTTAGAGGAGTTTCTTCTAAAGCATTTGATGGAAGAGGAAATTATACACTAGGAATCAAAGAACAACTAATCTTCTCAGAGATCGACTATGATAATATCGCAAAAGTACGTGGTATGGATATCGTTTTCGTTACAACAGCGAAGACTAATGAAGAAGCGTATGACTTGTTAGATAAACTTGGAATTCCTTTTAGAAAGTAATAGGAGGATATTATGGCAAAGAAAAGTATGAAAGTAAAGGCTAATAGAAAACAAAAATTCAAAGTACGTGAATATACACGTTGCGAAAGATGTGGTAGACCTCATGCAGTAATGAGCAAATTTGGAATCTGCCGCATTTGTTTTAGAGAATTAGCAAACAAAGGACAAATACCAGGTGTGAAGAAATCAAGCTGGTAGGGAAGGAGGATTTAATTAATATGGCTGTAGTAACAGATACAATCGCAGATATGCTTACGAGAATTCGTAATGCCAATAGTATGCGTTATACGGAAGTTAAAGTGCCTGCTTCTAAACTAAAATTAGAACTTGCTAGAATTTTAAAAGAAGAGGGATTTATAAAGGACTATAAAGTGTTAGAGGAAAACGTACAAGGTACAATCCTTATCACATTAAAATATGGTCCAAACAAAGAACGAGTAATCACAGGATTAAAGAGAATTTCTAAACCTGGATTAAGAGTTTATGCAAAAGCAGAAGATGTACCAAAAGTGTTGAATGGATTAGGAATTGCGATTATTTCTACATCACGTGGAATCATGACTGACAAAGAAGCTCGTAAACAAACACTAGGTGGAGAAGTACTAGCTTATATTTGGTAAAATCGAAGGAGGTGCGAGATAATGAGTCGTATTGGAAATAGAATAATTGTAGTACCTGAAGGTGTAACTGTAACAAGTGAAGATAATCATATTCATGTTAAAGGACCTAAAGGAGAATTATCACTTGCTTTAGGAAAAGGAATTACAGTAAATATCGAAGGAAATAATGTTTCTGTTTTAAGAGCAAACGATGAGAAAACGACAAAAGCAATGCATGGAACTATGAATGCTCATATTCATAACATGATCGAAGGTGTAATGCATGGCTTTAAAAAAGGATTAGAAATCATCGGTGTAGGTTATCGTTTCAATGTAAAAGGATCTACATTGGTGATCAGTGCTGGATATTCTCATCCAGTTGAACTTGAAATACCAGCTGGTATTCAAGTAGAAGCAACATCGAATACAGAGATTACCGTAAGTGGAATCGATAAAGTGTTAGTAGGTGAATTTGCAGCTAAAATCAGAAAAGTAAGAGAGCCTGAACCATACAAAGGAAAAGGTATCCGTTACAAAGATGAACATGTTCGTCGTAAAGAAGGAAAGAAAGCTGCTTAATAATAAATAAGTAGAAGGGAGAAGTTACTTATGATCAAAAAAATTTCTCGCAATGAAATGCGTAAAGTTAGACATGAAAGAGTAAGAAATAAGATCGTTGGTACTAGTGAAGTGCCTAGATTATGTGTTTTTCGCTCAAATAAAAATATCTCTGCGCAAATCATCGATGATGAAAATGGTATTACTTTAGCAAGTGCTTCATCATTAAGTCTAAAATTAGAAAATGGTGGCAATAAGGAAGCTGCTACTAAAGTAGGAGAACAAATCGCTTTAGAAGCAAAAAAAGCCGGAATTACTAAAGTAGTATTCGATAGAGGTGGATACCTTTATCATGGACGTGTAGAAGCATTAGCTACCGCTGCACGTGAAAAAGGATTAGAATTCTAATAGGAGGGAAATTATGCAAAATAGAAATAATGACCCAAAACAAAAAGAGCTAGAAGAATTAGTTGTCGAAGTAAAGTCTGTCACTAAAGTAACTAAAGGTGGACGTAAAAGACGCTTCTCAGCTTGCGTAGTTGTTGGGGATAGAAAAGGTCGCGTTGGTTTAGGAGTTGGTAAAGCTAACGAAGTACCAGATGCGATCAAAAAAGCAATTCAAGCTGCTACTAAGAGTATCGTTAGAATTCCTTTAGTCGATGGCAGAACAATTCAGCATGAAGCACTTGGTGTAAATGGTGCTGCTAAAGTATTCCTAAAGCCTGCTGCAGCTGGTACAGGAGTAATCGCAGGTGGCGCAGTTCGTGCTGTTTTAGAACTTGCTGGTATTCATGATATCCTTTCTAAATCACTTGGAAGCCGTACCAAGTTAAATATGGCAACCGCTACGATCAATGCCTTAAAATCTGTAAAATCTATAGAAGAAGTTGCAAAATTAAGAGGAAAAACAGAAGAGGAGATTATCGGATAATGAAGTTACATGAATTAGTAGCTAATGAAGGAGCTACACATAAGAAAAAAAGACTAGGTAGTGGTCGTGGTAGTGGTTTAGGAAAAACATCAGGAAAAGGACAAAAAGGACAAAAAGCTCGTAGTGGAGGCGGAAAAGGAGCTGTATTCGAAGGTGGACAATTACCATTATACAGACGTCTTCCAAAACGTGGATTTACTAATGCAAAATTCAAAGTAGAATATGCAGTAATCAACTTAGATGATCTTAATCGCTTTGAAGATGGCACAGTAGTAACTCCTGCTTTATTAAAAGAAGTAGGGTTAATCAAAAATCAATTAGACGGAATTAAAGTACTAGCAACAGGAGAATTAACGAAAAAGCTTACTATTCAAGCCAATAAATTTTCTGCTAGTGCATTAGAAAAAATTGAAAAGTCAGGAAGTAAAGCCGAGGTGATCTAATATGTTTCAAAGTTTGAAACAATTATTTGCACCGACGAATAAAGATTTACGAAAAAGAATCGGTTTTACGTTGGTTGCCTTAATGATTTTCGTAATTGGAACTTCAATTCGAGTTCCAGGAACTCCAGAAATCACCAGTAATTTAGGATTTCTAGATTTAATTAATGTTATGGGTGGTGGATCCCTACGTAATTTTTCCATTTTTGCGTTAGGTGTAATGCCTTATATATCAGCATCCATCATCATGCAATTATTACAGTTAGATATTATTCCATATTTTAGTGAATTAAATAAACAAGGACCAGTTGGAAGACAAAAGATTAATCAAATTACTAGATATATGGGAATCATATTCGCATTCATTGAAGGTTTTGCGTTTTCATTCGCATTCTTCGATGCACCAAGTGCGATGGATCACTTATATATTGCCACCATATTGACAGCAGGTACTGCTTTTACTCTTTGGTTAGGAGATAGAATCACCAAAAAAGGTATCGGAAATGGTATGAGCTTAATCATTATGGCCGGTATTATCAAAGAACTACCAACGATGTTTATTCAAGCATTTCAGGGATTAATTACGAATTCAGATTTAGCATTAGCTTTAGGAATCGCTTTATTTGTACTTTTTATCATCGTATATTTCGTCATTATCATTGGTGTTATTTGGGTACAGGAAGCAGATCGTAAAATTCCGATTCAATATGCCAATAAAACATCAAGTGGTTACGGGAATCCCCAGAGTTACATGCCAATTAAAATTAACTCAGCTGGTGTTGTACCGGTTATCTTTGCTTCTAGTTTTCTAGCAATCCCAACAACAATTGCTCAATTTAGTGGCAATCAAGGATTTATAGATTTCTGCAATAATTACTTATCATATACAACCCCAGTCGGACTTATCATTTATATATTCTTAATTTTCTTCTTTGGATATTTCTATACATTTATTCAAATTAAACCAGAAGAACTATCTAAGAATTTACAACAAAATGGTGGTTATATCCCAGGTATTAGACCAGGTGGGGAAACAGAAAATTATGTTAGTAAAGTTTTATCTAGATTAACAGTAGTTGGTTCACTCTTCTTAGTGATTATAGCCATCCTACCTATTATTTTTACAGCATTAGTTAATCTATCAGATAAAATCTCTGTTCCAGCTAGTGTAACCATAGGCGGTACTGGACTTCTAATCGTCGTTGGTGTTGCCCTAGAGACATATAAACAACTAGAAGGAAGTTTAGTTACTAGAAGTTATCGTAAAAGCTATAGGAGACATTAATCGATGAATATTATTCTATTAGCGCCTCCCGCCGCCGGAAAGGGAACACAAGCAAAATTTTTAGAAAATGAATATCACTTAAATCACTTATCAACCGGAGATTTGCTTCGTCAAGTGGCCAGTCAAGATAGTGAGTTAGGAAAAAAAATAAAGGAAACCTTAGCGAATGGGAATTTAGTTAGTGATGAAATTATCTTTGAGTTAATTGATCATTACATGGCAGAAACGAAGAATCACCAGTTCTTATTTGATGGGTTTCCAAGAAATATTCTTCAAGCCAAAACGCTCGATGATATCTTAAATAAACGCTGTGAAAAAATCGATGCCGTATTTTTGTTAGAAGTAACAGAAGAGTGTTTGAAGAAAAGAATAACAGGCAGAAGACTATGTAAAAATTGCGGTGCAATTTACAATGTTACAGAACCCTCGTTAAAACCTAAAAATGAGTCTATTTGTGATAAATGTGGACATGAGTTATACCAAAGAGATGATGATAACGAAAAATCATTTGAAATAAGGTATCGTGAATACAAGAAACAAACAGAGCCTTTGATTGAATACTATCGTAGACAAGATAAACTTTATCCAATCGATAGTATGGCGGAGGCAGAAGAAGTCTTCCATCGAATTACATCTATCATAGAAAAAGAGATGATTAAATGATTACGATAAAAAGTAATAGAGAAATCGAATTGATGAAGCAGGCTGGTAATATTGTTTATCAGACCCATCAATATCTAAAGTCGTTCTTAAAAGAAGGAATTACAACAGAAGAAATTGACCAACTTGCGGAAAAGTTTATCCGTAGTAAAGGCGCAACACCTTCTTTTAAGGGGTATGACGGTTTTCCTGGAAGTGTTTGTACGAGTATTAACCATCAAGTCGTACATGGTATTCCTGGAAAGACAAAATTAAAAAATGGTGATATCATATCGATAGATATCGGTGCTTGCTATAAAGGATTTCATGGAGATTCCGCTTGGACCTATGCAGTAGGCGAAGTGGACGATGAAAAGAAATACTTAATGGAACATACAGAAAAAGCGTTGTTCGAAGGACTAAAACAAGTAAAACCGGGTAATAGAGTTGGTGATATAGGTTATGCCATCGAACAATACGCATTAAAACACCATCTTGGCGTAGTAAAAGAACTAGTTGGCCATGGTGTAGGAACAGATGTTCATGAAGATCCAGAAGTACCTAACTATGGGAAAGCGGGAACAGGCCCATTATTAAAAAAAGGAATGGTCATTGCCGTTGAACCAATGCTAAATTTAGGAACAGCAGATATTTATATGCTCGATGATGACTGGACAGTAGAAACCGCCGATGGTAAACCCTCGGCTCATTATGAACACACTGTAGCGGTAACCGAAGATGGATATCAAATTTTGACGGGAGAGTGAAAATCGAATGGCTAAAGATGATATTATAGAAGTAGAAGGAAAAGTTCTAGAAATCATACCAGGCGGTAAGTTTAAAGTGCAAATAGAAAATGGTCACATTGTAGAAGCCCATGTTTCTGGTAAAATCCGAATGAACTACATTCGCATTTTACCAGGTGACACCGTAGTAGTCGAATTATCGCCTTACGATCCAAAACATGGACGGATAACCTATAGAAAGTAGGAGGGATTATAATGAAAGTAAAAGCATCTGTAAAACCAATGTGTGCAAAATGCAGAGTAATCAGAAGAAAAGGTAAAGTAATGATTATCTGTGAAAATCCAAAGCACAAACAAAAACAAGGATAATAATTAGGAGGTGTATGTATGGCACGTATTAAAGGAATCGATCTACCTAACGAGAAACACGTATCAATCGCATTAACAAGTATCTATGGAATAGGAAGAAATTTAGCTCTTACGATCTGTAAAGATGCTAAAGTAGAACCTACTAAAAAAGCAAAAGACTTGGATAATGATGAATTAGTACGCTTACGTGAAGAAGTAAACAAATATACAACAGAAGGTGATCTTCGTCGTGAAGTAAATATGAACATCAAAACGAAGATGGAGATTAATTCTTACCAAGGTAGAATGCATAAGAAAGGTCTACCAGTCAGAGGACAAAGAACTAATAGAAATGCACGTACTCGTAAAGGAAAACCAAAAACAATCGCAAATAAAAAGAAATAAAATAGTTAGAAATGGAGGTCAGACTTATGGCATATAAAACAAGAAAAAGAAAAGTCAAAAAGAATGTACCTGAAGGAGTAGCTCATATTCATTCCACATTCAATAATACAATTGTAACGATTACCGATAAAGATGGTAATGCAATTAGTTGGGCTAGTAGTGGTGCTATCGGTTTCAAAGGTAGCAAAAAATCTACACCATTTGCAGCAGGTATGGCAGCAGAGGCTGCAGGAAAAGCTGCTTACGATATTGGAATGCGTAAAGTAGAGATATTCGTAAAAGGTATGGGTCCTGGACGTGAAACAGCTATTCGTTCATTACAGACAGCGGGATTAGAAGTTACTTCAATTTCTGATGTAACACCAATTCCACATAATGGATGCCGTCCACCAAAACGCCCACGTGGGTAATGAAAAAGGAGGAAAGTTTCATGTTACAATTTGAAAAACCAATATATAAGATTACGGATTATGTAGAAAGTAATTTTTATGGAAAATTTGAACTAGAACCACTAGAGAGAGGCTTTGGAACTACACTTGGGAATGCATTACGTAGAGTAATGTTATCTTCACTTCCAGGTAGTGCAATCACAAGTGTAAAGATCGAAGGTGTTTCTCATGAATTTCAAACAATCGATGGTGTAATCGAAGATGTTTCTTTAATCGTATTAAATTTAAAAGATATCGTCATTAAAAATCATACCAAAGAAAATAAAGTCCTTCACTTAAATGTAAATAAAGAAGGTCCAGTTACAGCTGGAGATATCGAAAAAGATGCTGATATCGAAATCTTAAATCCTGATAAAGTAATTGCTAATATTGCTAAGGGTGGCAGTTTAGTAATGGAAATGACAGTAGGAAATGGTAGAGGATATGTAAAAAGTGATGATAATAAGAAGCTTTTAACCGACAAGAAAGTTGGTACTATCGCTATCGATTCATTGTATTCTCCAATCGAAAGAGTATCATACGAAGTACAACCTGCTAGAGTAGGACAAGATGAAAGTTATGATAAATTAGTTCTAGAAGTGTGGACAAATGGTTCTATGAAACCAGAAGAAGCAATTGCTTTAGCTTCTCGTATCTTAATCGAGCATTTCCAACTATTAACCGATCTAAGTAATATTGCCGATGTAACAGGTTTAATGATCGAGAAAACAGAAGATCCTAAAGTAAAAGCGTTAGAAACAACAATCGAAGATTTAGACTTCTCAGTTCGTGCTTACAATTGTTTAAAACGAGCTGGTATTCATACGCTTCAAGATTTAGTTAACAAATCAGAAGCTGACATGATGAAAATTCGTAATTTAGGAAAGAAATCCCTAAAAGAAGTATTAGATAAAGTAAGAGATTTAGGATTAATACTTCGCGATAATGACTAATTAGTAAGGAGGATAGATTATGGCATACCGAAAATTAGGTCGTGATAACAAACACAGAAGAAGCTTATTAGCCAATCAAACTAAAGATGTTATCATGAATGAGAGAATCACAACGACAGAAACACGCGCAAAAGAAGTACGTAAATTCGTAGATAAAATGATTTCTTATGGAAAAGATGGTAGTTTAGTTGCTAGAAGAAAAGCTTTAGCCTTTCTTCAGAACGATACTGAAGCAGTCAAGAAAGTATTCGACGAATTAGCCCCTCGTTATCAAGAAAGAAATGGTGGGTATACAAGAATCGTTAAATTGACTGAAAGAAGAGGCGACGATGCCTTAATGGTAATTTTAGAATTAGTAAAATAGTAAGTTCTTTAAGTTCTCTTGAAGGACTTCTTTTTTTGGATAAAAATGTGATAAGATAGATAGTGAGATGGTGGGATAAAAATGGATATTAAAATAATTGCGATGGATTTAGATGGGACACTATTAACGGATGAAAAAACAGTAACACCACTTACTAAAGAGGTGTTACACAAGTGTAGAGAATTAGGCTATAAAGTAGTGGCAGTAACCGCTAGAATGTTAACTAGTCTAGAAAATGCTTGCGAAACAGAATTATTTGATGACATTATTTTAAACAATGGAGGTTGTATTTATCATTGCAAAAATTCAGCTATCCAAATTAAAGGAGAGATTTCTTCATCACTTGTACAAAAAGTAAAAAAAGAAGTAGAACCGTTTTGTGAAAAAATAGAGTTTTGTACGAATAAGGCCTACTATGTCTATAAACAAAAGAGTAATGCCAATAAGCCTTTCATTATCGATATTGACTCTTTAGATGAAATAAAAGAAACCATTATGAGAATAAATGTCTACTTCCAAGAGGATACAAAGCTAAAGAATTATCGGGATAAGATAAAAGAAAAGTACCCTGACTTAAATTGCTTCCTCATGCAAGGATCAGAAGATAAATCTGGCTGGCTCGTCATTAATCCCAAAGGAATAAGCAAATTCACTACATTGTTGGATTACGCTACTGAAAATGGAATAAAAGAAACAGAAATTCTCTACTTTGGGGATGGATTAAATGATTTAGAAGTAATGAATTCCAATGTCTATAGTGTTGCTATGGGAAATGCCTTACCTGAGGTGAAAAAAGTAGCTAAAGATATCACACTAACGAACAATGAAGATGGAATTGGCCAATTTTTAAGTAAGAGATTAATACAAAAAGAAGACTAATTTTCTATATAAAAACTGTTTTAAAAATACATAAATCAGTGATATAATAAAAATAGGTGGTATAATATGAAGGCATTAGTTACAGGAGCATCTTCAGGAATTGGCAGAGAAATGGCAAAATATCTAGATCACTTAGGGTATGAGTTGATTATTGTTGCAAGAAGTAAAGAAAAATTAGAGCAACTTGCCTCTACATTGAGCAAGAAGCCCAAAATTATTGTAATGGATTTAATGTTAGAGTCAAACATTAAGTCACTTTATGTGTTAACCAAAAATGAAAATATCGATATCCTAATTAATAATGCCGGCTTTGGTACTTTTGGAACCTTTACCGAAACAGAATTAACAACCGAATTAGAGATGATTGATCTAAATATTAAAACCGTTCATATGTTAACTAAGATGTTCTTAAAAGATATGAAGAAAAAAGATAAAGGATATATTCTTAATGTCGCATCAAGCGCTGCTTTTCAACCAGGACCTCTGATGGCGACGTATTATAGTACAAAAGCTTATGTATTACGTCTGACAGAAGCGATATATTATGAATTAAAAAAAGAAAACTCTAATGTGCATATTTCTTGTTTATGCCCAGGACCGGTAGATACAAACTTTAACCAAGTAGCTGGGGTTTCTTTCGCAGTAAAACCAAAATCCGCTGAAGAAGTTAGTCGTTATGCGATTGATCAGATGTTAAAAAATAAAATGCTAATTGTACCAGGATTCAAAATGAAATGCGTAAAATTCTTTGGTCGCTTTCTATCTGATAAAACATTAATGGCACTTGCTTATCGAATACAAAAGAAAAAACAAAAAGCAGAATAAATCTAACTACATAGTAGATAAAAACTCTATTATGTAGTTTTTCTATATTAAAGTACATATTATCGCTTAGAAGTGTACCTTAAATAAAATTTCTTCATTAAAACAGGTAAAAAGGTAACAGTTCAGACTTAGGCACTGAAAAAGAAGAGTAATTTCAAAGTTGCTCTTTTATTATGAAAATAATATTTGTTTATTAAATATAGCTTTGATAGATTCAAAAGGATTTATTCCTCTTTTTATAGAGGTCTTTATTAT
>CASFOW010000012.1 GCA_949296705.1 uncultured bacterium | reverse complement strand
TCAATTTGTTGCTGGTATTTTTGTTTATATTCTGTTGCTGATATTCGCTTTACTCCAGTTCCATTCGTAGTTCCATCCCCGTAATGATATTTTAAATATTCAATTACTACTTCTTTTTTTACATGATTTTTAATTAAAAAATGAATAAAACTAGATATCCCTTCCATGTGTACAGAGTTTTTGATTCCCTTTTTTATGCTGATATAGCGATTACGTCCACCTATAGAAATCACTATATCATATTTTTTTCTCGTTTCATCTACCCAACAACTAATTTTTTCATTACTTCGATGACTTGGATATAAGTCCTCGATAAACATTCTATACAATGGATTTAGCTCTGTGATGAACTTGCCATTTAAGTCTTCAGCAATTTCTTTTTCATTTTCAAAACCAGTTATACTTTTATTAAATTTCATATTATGTCGAGTAGACAAGTCTCGACTCCACCTCTCTTTCTTTCTTAGTGAGAGGTTTGTCTCATTGCCCCTCACAGAACCCGTGCCCTATTAAGGCAATAGACTCTTCATATAAATTATTCAACATATCTAATATAATCATTTTATACTTCTTCATTATGTCATGCATAAGAGATTATTTCATATATTAGGCAATTTATATGCTAGTCCCTTCGCTTCTGCACGTGGTCGTTACTCATTTCATCACTACTATGGACTAGTCCGACTACTTATATATCTTTTGAATATCTTGGGTTAACCAAGTCCTTGTATATTCATTACCTTTACTATTGGTGTTTTAAACCTTTTTTTAGACTTAGGAATATATAAGTCCTCTCAGGTACGTATATAATAACTATGTAAAACTCGCCTTGTCCTAAAGACCCCGGTAGATTTCTCATAATATCTCGCATTAACGATATTATCGATATTGCATACTGTTGACCACATCTGCATCTACTTATTTATCTTTTAACGAGGCTCAATAACTTCACGCTTTCGCATTACGGCTCGAATTCTTGTTTACCTACGCTTAAACCTAATCTCACGATTTCGGCTCCAAGGCTAACTACTGGCTCTTTGCTAGAGATTACCAGGTCGGCTTTCCCACCGACTATATTATATACGCCGAACTGACGCACCACCTACTATTATTATTCTACATTCAAAGCAATCCGTCTTAAAAAAATAAATTTTTTTTAATTTTCCGACAGTTTCAAAAAGATAAAAATAATCAATTACATCAAAATACTTTACTACTGTAATAACTATATCTCTTTAGATAAGAAAAACTAGTAGAAGTTATTATTTTATTATTTAAAAACAATAGATTATGATAATAAAGGCACATTCTTGCATCCGCTATTAGCCAATAAGATATTGGAATCATGTTAGTTTTTTTTGCTTTTTGTTTTATGGCCAAAAGACTGAGAAAAAATGGCATAAAGTTTTCGTCGTCTTTCTTTTTTAACCTCTTTTATTGTGATATAATTTATAATAGAAGGAGGAATATCATGAAGTTAATTTATCAAAAAGATAGTCAAGAAATAATCTGCATTCAACACGTAGATTGGAAATTTTTATATGTGATTCACCATCCGATGCCAGAATCAGTTGCCTCCCATTTCCTAGCTAGTCCAATTAATAATAAGACAAATAAGAAAGAGGATTTTTTCTGGCGCAAATAGCGAGAATAAATTGTTGCAAGGCTTTAAATTATATTATTGATTACCAAGATTCGCAAACATAAGTAATGTGGAAATAGAAACGCAGGTGCAAAAATTATATGTAAGAATAGAAGAACTTGCCTCTACCACTAGGAAACATTGAATTATTTATCATGAAGCGCGAACATGATAGTCTTGCTTATCAATTAGATTGCTTAAGTCAATTATATCAACTTCGATTAAATAATCAAAAAATCACGCTTCCTAAAGCATTTGAAAAAAAATTAACTATTTAAGGAGGAATTATTATGATAAATATTGCAAAATTAGAAAAAGAAATGGAAAACATTTTATCTCCTTTTCGTTTTCAACACAGTTTAGGAGTAATGAAAAAGGCAGGAGAACTGGCCACTTTATATCAAGTGGACGTCGAGATAGCAAAATTGACGGGATTAGCTCATGATATAGCTAAAGAAATGAGTGACCAAGAATTACTGCTTTTTGCACAAAGACATCATCTTAATATTAATCAAATAGAATTAGCTAATCCTACTTTACTTCATGGAAAAGTGGGTGCCATGATTGTTGGAGAAAAGTATAATTTCACTAAAGAAATGCAAGATGCGATTTGCTTTCACACAACAGGAAGAGAAAATATGACAATGCTAGATAAGATTATTTATGTTGCTGATAAAATTGAAGATAATAGAAAAAAAGTTCCTCCTGAAGTAAGAGAACTAGCTACTCAAAATATCGATGTTGCATTAAAATACTTTTATACTGTCGCAATTGAAAAAGCTATTCATAAAGATAAACTGTTACATCCACTTACTATAGAAGCTAGAAATAGTCTTTTACTTGAACAATTAAAAAGAGAGAAAGAATAAATTTTTACTATTCTTTCTCTTTTTTAAGACTTTTATATGCCTGTTTTAAGTGTTCGATACTTGCACAACTCATCATACAAATCACAGCATTTTCTTCATCCTTTAGTTGATCAATTGTCTCTTCGTCAATCATTTTTCCGTTTTTTAAGAGGTCTAAAATTAATTTTGAACTAACACCAGGATACTCTTCTTGCTTTTCACGATTACAATCAATTTCAGTTAAATAAACGCTATCTGCTATGTTGAGTGCATCAGCAAATTCTTGATAAAAAGCTTCAGTTCTAGAATACGTATTAGGTTTAAAAATCGCAATTAACTTTTGATCAGGATATTTTTGCTTAGCTGCTAAAAGAGTCATTTTAATCTCTGTTGGATGATGTGCATAATCATCAATAATGATGTTGGTTCCTACTTTTTCCTCGGCAAATCGACGTTTGGCATTTTTAAATGCCTTTAATAAATCATGAATGGTATTTTGGTTAATATCTAACTTCCTAGATAGAATAATACAAGCTGTCGCATTTAATACCATATGATCACCATATAATGGTAAATCATAATGACCATAAAAAACATCTTTATTATATAAATCAAAACTGCTTCCATTTTGGGTATGGAAAAGGTTTTTAATTACAACATCATTATTTTCGGAGAATCCATAGTAAATAACTTCCGATTGAAAAGTAATTTTTCTAATATTTTCGTTGTCCCCACAAGCGATAATTAACTTTTTCGTCCGATTAGCAAATTGAGAAAAAGTTTGAATGATATCATCGATATCCAGGTAGCACTCTGTGTGTTCTAATTCAATATTTGTGATTACTGTATATGTAGGATGATAGGTTAAAAAATGGCGATTAAATTCATCACTTTCGATAACAAACAATTCATTTTTAGGACTTGCATATCCAGAACCATCACCAATAAAATAATTGCATCCATATACATTTTCTATTACATGTTTTAGTAATGAACTTGTCGTTGTTTTACCATGGGTTCCACATACAGATATTGTTTGGAATTGATCCGTTAATTCACCAATAATCTCATTGTAGGCCTTTATCGTTAATCCTAATTCTTTTACACGTTTTAATTCTTTGTGATCTTCGCTAAATGCTTTCGAATAGGTTACGATAGTATCAGGATCAATACTGTGTGTACTATCTGTATAAATAGGAATATGTCTTTCTTCTAACCCAGTTTGCGTAAATTTCCATTCTTTTACGTCATCATATCCACTTACTTGATTTCCCAAATCATGTAAAATATTAGCAAGGGTGGCCATTCCTGAACCTTTAATTCCTATACAATAATATTTCATCTTGTTCACTTCCTTACTTTTAGTATACAATATTTAAGTGAAAAAAAGAATAGTTGTTCTACTCTTCTGTTCTTTTATAGTAATTTTGTAGACGTTTCAAAACTTTCTTAAAGCGTTTTTGTGTATTTTGAAAAGTCTCGTGATAACTCTTAGCAATTTCCTCATAAGTTTCTGGGTAACCACTACTCCCGAACCCTAGTTTGCGAAGAAAAACTTCTTGTTCTTGTGGGGAGAATTTCTTTATTAAAGTTAATACTTCTTGTGCTTCCATCTTGGTAATAATTGCTTCTTCTAACTTATTTTCTCTTATTATTCTTGGATTTAGTGGTATACGGGAATTTAGTTCTGCATCTTTTATTTCTTCTATAGATAGGCTATCTATACTTTTCCAATTAGCATTCATGTTTTCTATATATTCTATCAGCTTGACTGGTTCATTTAGTATTTTACTTAATTCCGTCGCACTTAATTTTTGACCGGATGTATCGATTTTATGTTGAAGTTCTTCTATTTTGTAGGCAAGAAATTGAATCTTTTTGGGAATAGTAACTATATAACGTTCTTTGTTTAATAAGCTAGAAAAGGTAAGATGAAGTTGATAATCAATATACTGTATATAAGAAAGTTTTTTTGAAGGATCGTATTGAGGAATTTTTCTATATAAAGTTATCATTCCTTCCTGAACAAAATCATCTAAATCGGTTTCATTAACAATATAGTGTTTAGCTTTATTAGTAATATATGGCTGTAGGCGGATAAGTTCTTCGCATAGTTTTTCTTTCATTTGCCAACCTCTTTTCTTTTTGTGGTTTCTTATTATACCTCTTTTTATAAAATAGGTAAAGAAAAAGAGAACCCTTATTTAGAATTCTCTTTCGTGATAATAAATGATACACCTTTTTTGGTATGATTTTTGACACTAATTTTATAACCCATATAACTTAAAGTTTTCTTTACAATCGATAATCCTAGTCCAAATTCTCCTTTAATTCCTTTTCGAAAAGGAATAAAGATTCCCTCTAATAGATCAGAGTCAATATTAGGTCCATCGTTGTAAAAAATGATTTGATTTTTCTTTATTGTGATTTTTATTTCTTTTTCCGCATAACGGATAAAATTATTCAAAATGTTATCGATCACTGTTTCCCAAGAGTCAACGGTTCCAAAAAATTTTCCATTCGAACTCTTCGCTACTTTAAATTCTAGGTTTTTATTTCGGTGTTTAAATTTTTCTATAGAAGAGTCTAGAATCGCTTGAATATTCACTTCTTCTATATTAATTAAATTCATATCTTTTATATAATCAAGCTTATTTAGGTAAAGTAAGGAGTGAACTTTGTTCTCCAGTTTGAGAGTTTGTTCTTTTATTACTTCGATAGCTTTGTCGCTATCTTCCACATGATCTTCTACTGCTTCAACATAGGACTTGATAACAGTGAGAGGAGTTTTGAAATCATGAGATATATTTTGATACATTTGATTTCTGTATTCTTCTTGATTTTTTAGAGAAACACGCATATCTTCGATGGCGAGCTCTAAAGATTTGATTTCGTCATTGTTCTGATCGTCAATATGATGATCAAAATCATCGTCATCAATATGATCGATCTTTACTTTTAGTTTTTCGATTCTTCTTACTACGAACGAACTCCAAAATATTAAAAGTAAAGCTACGATAGTCAAAGTGATAAAAACGATAGGAAAAACACTATGAATCGAGTCTTCTTGGGCTTCAATTATATAGGAGTCATTAGTAAAAGCCACTCTTTTAATAGAATCTGTTTCGTTCGAATAATAGTAATATATTTGTCCTTTATAGATAAATTTCCCATATTTTTGGGTAAAAAATCTTGTAATTTTGTGAATACTATCGATATCGATAATATCACTGACATTTTCACTAACAGAAATCAAGTCGCCATACATATAGATATATCCGATTTCTTCAGAAATGGGGTTTTCTTCTATATCTTCATTAACTAATTCTAATGGCTGTTTTAAGTAGTTATATAGATTTTTTTCATATACTGGCAACATACTTTTGGGTAAGATAATTCCAAGTGAGATTAAAATAATACTGAAAGAAAGAGCAATTACAACGAATAGTTGTCGACTTAATTTATTTCTTATATATTTCATAACAATCGGTACCCATATCCATAGATTGTTGAAACATTAAGACTAGGCATTTTTTTACGTAGTCTTCTAATCAAGTCATCTACAACTCGATCGCTTCCAAAGTAATCCTCTCCCCATACTAAATTTAGAATTTCTTCACGGGAAAAACTTTTATTTTTATTAGAAACCAATAGTAACAACAAATTAAATTCGAGTGTGGTCAGTTTTATCTCTTTTTCTTTCTCTAATACGATGCGTTTATCAACATCGATTAGATATTCTTTATAAGTAACTTTATTAGTTTCTTTTTCTTTGTATACGCGTTTAATAATATTATTAACTCTTAAGACGAGTTCTTTTGGTGAATAAGGCTTTGTTATATAATCATCACTACCGAGTTCAAGCCCTACAATTTTATCAAGATCTTGATCTCTTGCGGAAGTGAAAATGACGGGGACATCAGTTTCTACTTCACGAATAGCTTTGATTATATCATAACCATTTACATCATCTCCTAACATGATATCTAATATCCAAAGGTCAACGTGTTGTTTACCAATATAATCGATTGCATCAGCTCCTTTTGTGAACTGAATAACATTATAACCTGCATTTGTTAAATATGTTTTAATTAAATTAGATAAATCAATTTCATCTTCGACTAAACAAATATTTAACATATTTTCACCACCATGAATTAGTATAACACTAAATACTTATTTTTTCTATATCTGGACTTATCATCACCTCACATTCTTTTATGTAGGAGTAATTTTATATATTTATTTTAACTTGAAAAGAATAATTATCACATTATAGATTTATATATTTTTAATACATTTTTGCTTTCTACTTTTTTCTCTATCACTTCCTTTCTTGATATCCAGTATAGTAGGAAAATATAGTAGAATTATTAAAAAAATATGGGAAATTATGGGAAAGTAAATTATATGATTCTTAATTTTGTTGATTAATACATAAGAACAAAATGAAAATAAATTTTCATCTCCCAGTCGTTACCTCCTGGGCTTTCTGCTTCATTGATAGAGTAACCTCTATTCTCCTAGAGACTTAACTCATGATAAACCGCTGCCGTAGATTTTGTTCTTTATTTTTTCTTGCTAAATTAACTCTTTCATAATATGTTTTAACTTTTTACAAAGCAAATTCTTAGTATATAAAAAACTATATTCCTAGTATATAAGAAATATAGTATTAATTGAATCACCCTAAGAAAAAACAATCATTTTTATTAGGTAGTATCATCTTGTAAACTATTCTAGTTTCTAATGTTTCTCTTTCTTCTAATGAAGCTACTATATGCTCTCTCTTCTCCATTAGTTATCTATTCACCCAATGGTATAAGCCTTTTACTAAACAGCTTTGATAAAAAATTGGCAAAAATCAATAAAGTAATTTACATTCGAATTATTTTTCTTATTTAGTAGTAAGAACTGAATAGCAAGTTCCACGTTGAGTGAATCCAGGATTTTTTCTTCCATTGCATTCAACAGTAACTAAAATAGAATCATAATTAGCAATATTTAAGGTACCGCCAGTAGCATCCCAAGCAAGTTGTGTTTTAATTCCAGTACTATTAGAAGCACCTTCTATTTTTACTCTCCCATAATGAGAAGCAGGCTGATACCACGTATAAGTCAACGTTTGAGCACCCAAAGTGGAAAATACAAAAACTTCTGACTCTGAGGAATCTTGACTAGGAGCAACTGTCGATACCTGAATATTAGAAAACAAACTACTCACCCCAGTATATTTACCTGTTATTTTCTTACCATTTACCCACGCTGTTTTACCAGTAACAATGTCACTTGATGTTGCGTTTGCTTGTGTTTGACTAGATAATGATGCGGCTGTTATTTTTCCACTTCCATTATGATATCCAGCCGGTATCGTGTAACTTCCTCCTGCTTTTAAAGTCGTACTCTTCGCTCCTTGGTTTGTCATTGTTCCACTTATTTTCTTCCCATCTACCCAAGCAGTTTTTCCAGATAAAATTTGAGAAGCGGTTGCCGTTCCATCTGTTTGACTAGATAGTGATGCTACTGTTATCTTGCCACTTCCATTATGATATCCTTCTGGTATGGTGTAACTTCCTCCGGCATTTAGGGTTTGACTTACAGCTCCCCGGTTAGGCATCGTTCCCGTTACTTTTTGTCCTTTTACCCAGGCTGTTTTGCCACTTAATATTTGAGAAGCTGTCGCATCTCCATCACCACTACTACACGCATATATCGTTTGTATTGGATTGGCAGTAATATTTCCTAATTTATCTTTTACTTGGATTTCGGCATCTGTACTAATTGCATAAATTTTACTGGTATCTTTTACCCAGGTTGCTCCGCCATCAAAAGAATATATCGCATCGGCTTTATCGACTCCAATTCCACTATCTGTAACATTACTGATTTCTACTTCAATCTGATTACCATCAAGAATAGCATGTTCATCACTGACTAAACTAAAATCTGGTCCTTTAGAATCTG
>CASFOW010000011.1 GCA_949296705.1 uncultured bacterium | reverse complement strand
CCAAATGATTTAGTAACGTTATCTTACAATTCTGGTTATACATACACACTTAGAAGAGAAGCGGCTACTGCCTATGAAGAACTTGTTAGTGCTGCTCTCTTAGATAATGTCATAATTTATCCATTTAGTGCTTATCGTTCCTATAATACCCAAAATAAACTTTATAATAATTATGTAGCTAGAGATGGTGTAAAAGCTGCTGATACTTATTCAGCCAGACCAGGATTCTCTGAACATCAATTAGGATTAGCAATAGACGTTAGAAGCAACACTTTACTAGATAATCTAACTGAAAAAGACTATGAATGGATGCTTAGTAACTCTTATAAATACGGCTTTATTGTAAGATACCCTAAAGGATGTCAACACATTACTCAATTTATGGAAGAACCATGGCATTTAAGATATCTAGGAGTAGAACTAGCTACCAAAGTTCATAATTCAGGACTAACCTATGATGAATACTATGACTTATACATGAAATAAACTCAAGACAAATAATCTTGAGTTATTTTATATGAAAAAATTAACAATATAACTAATTACATGAAACTTCTAGAAGCATCTGATTCACGCTCTATTGAGAGTCCCATCATAGTCATAGCTCTATTCAAATATTCTTGTTGCATCTCTGGTGTTAAATTAGAATTATTAGCAAGCATCAACATATTATTAACACGTTGTTGTTCCAACAATTCTTTTTGATTATTTATAATAATATCCAAAGCCGCCTTCATTTCTGGATCCATCATATTATACCTCCTAACCCAATTATACAAAATAAAATATCTCAAGAAAATAGATTTGCTAAATAATTGACATAAATTATACAAAAAAGGTTAGTATTTACAGCCATGACAAAAGATAAGTGATGTTCACTTATTTTTTTAATGCTTGTAATTCTATAAAAGTATAGGGATTATCTTCAACTAATCTAGTTAGGGATTGATACTCATTAACACCATATAATCTACATGTTTCAATATAACTTCTTATATTCGCATAATCTCTAGCTCTTTCAATATTCTGAAATTGTCCTGATATTTTCATCTTTGTTTTTACTCCTCTTAAGTTTCTCTCACTTAAGTTATTGGTAAACGGTATGTTAAAATCAAAGATCCAATAAATATAGTTATCCCGATATTCCATGATTCTCCAGATTAATGTTAATTCATTTTTGGCATAGTATGGATTTGGATCATTTTCATTTTCTTCTAATCCATTTAACAGATTTGTATCAATGTTTAAAATGAAGTCATTAATCTCATCATTATCAAAACGATCTATTCCTTTTTGAATTAACTCTTTTCTTTTATGATCATATTCTTGGAATAACTCAATCATTTCTTTGCACCATGTTCTGTTAGGAAGATTCATTTCTACCTTTTTTAAATCTCTAAGTAAATGTTGGCAACATTCAGCATTGATAAACTCGTATTCTGGATTATAATTTACTTTATTATGATCGTGTTCTACTACTGTATTTTTATCTAGTAGACTTAGTATTTTATCTTGATCTAATCCTTCCTTATTTTTCTTCTCATGAGCTTTAAATAAACATAGAAAATCATTACCATAATATCTCATACAGCTTTGGTGTTTATCAATACTAATTACCGTGTCATCCCAGTATAATAATTTAGATGTAATACAAGCCTTATGTAATTCTTCAATAAAGTTTGTTAATCTTTTACTTGCATTCTTTTGAAGTTTTACTAAATATCCTTCACATGGATCAATTTCTTCCATTGATAAACCATTTAATATTCTTCTTATTTTATTTAATGATACATTTCCTACATTACTAAAAGTTAAGGCAATACTTTTAACATTACTTCCATATTGCATTTCTTCTTTTAAATGGTTTGGTATAGGTGCATGTACGGTCTTTTCACAACAACTACATTTATATTCGATAAATTCGTGCTCAGTATAATTAACTATAATTTTATAATCTTTTACTTGTTTTTTAATAATCTCACCAGTTGGAATTAGTTCACACTTATCACAGTTAGGGCATTTCTTTAATTCATGTTTTACATGCTCGTTTATTTTTTCTTCACTTACTTTTTCTAACTTATCCTTCTTATGCCCAAATTCTCTTCCTTTTTTTCCTCCTGTATTATGAGCAAAATTAGGTATTATTTTTTTCTTACCCATTGGTGTTTTACTTGTTGATATTCCTGATGTTGTTCCGTCTAAATTAACTATTGCTTTTAATCTTTCTATTTCTCTTTTTAATGATTGAACTTCATCTTTTAACTCTTGATTCTCTGCATCTAATTTTTCTTCCTTCTTTTTATATCTTCTTTCAGCATCTTCAGCGACTAATACTCTTAATATTAAATGTTTATTTTCTAACTTAATTTTAGTATATTTATCTTGTAGTTTTTCATAATCTTTATATAGTCCTCTAGTATTAGTTTTTACTTTTACTTCAACAATTTTATTTGTTGGTTTTATTATCTTTAATTTTTGTTCTACTTCTTCATTTACTCTTCTTTTAAAATGCTCATTTAAATTTTTATATTGTCTATTTAACATTGTATTAGTATTCATTAGTTGCTTATTTGCATTTTTTAATCGTCTTATTTCAAATTCTTTTTCTAAATTTTCTGATGTCATTTTATCACTACTTTTCTAATTCAATTATACCAGATTTTTCCTAAAAATAATCCACAACTTTTGCCTACTTATTCACATAAAAAATAAGAGATTATTTCTTTCATCTCTTATTTGGGCTGTAAATACTAACATTGCTTATTTCTGTTTAAAAATAAATTGAGTAAAATAGGTAGACTTTTTGAGCGAACAAGCGTATAATAATAGTGAAGAGAGGTTATTGATATGGAACAAGAATCACTATTTGATATACCAACAAATGAACCTTTAGCATCGCGGATGCGACCAAGAAATTTAAATGAATTTGTAGGACAAAAACATTTAATTGGAGATAATAAACTTCTTAGAAAAATGATTTTAGCGGATCGTATTTCTTCGATGATTTTTTGGGGTCCACCGGGAGTTGGAAAAACAACTTTAGCACGGATTATTGCTCATGAAACTAAATCAAAATTTATTACGTTTTCGGCTGTTACTTCGGGAATTAAAGAAATTAAAATGGTGATGGAAGAAGCAGATCAAAATAAAAAATTGGGGATTAAAACAATAGTGTTTGTAGATGAAATTCATCGTTTTAATAAAGCTCAACAAGATGCATTTTTACCATTTGTAGAATTGGGGTCTATAGTTTTAATTGGGGCGACAACTGAAAATCCTTCTTTTGAAATAAATAGTGCTTTACTTTCTAGATGTAGAGTGTTTGTTTTAAAGGAATTAGTAAGTGATGATATTTTAGTGTTATTAAAAAGGGCTATAAGTGATGAAAGAGGCTTTGGCAAAGTAAAAGTTAATAT
>CASFOW010000010.1 GCA_949296705.1 uncultured bacterium | reverse complement strand
CCTTTTTTATATGCTTGAAAGGAGTTGATTAGTTATGCAGATAATAAAGGAAAAATTAGATATTGATGAGGCGTTAGAAAAACGGATTAAAAATATACTTAAATTTCTCAATATCAAATCTAAAATTATTAAAGGCAATATTATTCACATTCCTAAAACTAACATTGCTTATATAGAACCACATAAGTTAGTAATCAATAATATAACCTATCTATTCTTTAATGAATGTGAGAATGTTTATATTAATACATTAGAAATGTTTATACCTTTTAATGAATTAGAAACTTATATTAAAAAGCATAAAAACTAGCCCTATTGACAAAGAAAAAATAAGTGATAGAATATAAAACCAATAAATGAAATGCAGTATTTCTCATTTATTAGATTGGTGGGATTCTATGCATTGGAATAAACGATATAGTAATAGAATTAATAACGATTGTTTAAGGAGTCAAAGGTATTAGTTTAATGCTAGTGCTTTTGACTCCTCTTTTTTATGGAAAAAGGAGTTGATGAAATATGAAAAAGAACGCAGCAATCTATTGTCGTGTAAGTACGGAAGATCAAGCCCGTGAAGGTTATTCTTTAGGAGAACAATTAGAAAAGTTAAAAGATTTATGCAAGTTTCGTGATTATAATGTTTATGGAGTTTATGAAGATGCTGGAATAAGTGCTAAAGATATGGAACACAGACCACAATTTCAAAAAATGTTAGAAGATGTTAAGAATCATAATGTTAATGTTATAGTTGCTTATAAACTAGATAGACTAACTAGAAGTGTTAGAGATTTAGAAGTATTAATTACTGAACTAGAAAAATACGAATGTAGTTTGGAATGTGCAATGGATGATATAAACACTTCTACTGCTAATGGGAGATTTTTTGTAAGAATGTTAACAGTCTTATCGCAATTAGAAATAGAAAGAGTATCCGAAAGAACTAAATTAGGAATGGTTGGAGCTATCAAAGATGGACACATTCCAGTAAGAAAAACACTAGGTTTTATGAGAGATAATAAAAAACTAATCATTAATTCAGCAGAAAGTGATTGTGTGATGCGAATCTTTGATTTATATTTAAAAGGAAATAGTTATCAAAAGATTTCTAATATCTTTAATGAAGAAAAAGTATTAAATAAAAAATGGTATGATTCAACCATACAAAAGATACTTGCTAATCCACTTTATAAAGGAGATTTTATAAGTGGTGGTAGAAATGGAACACCTGTACTTTATGAAAATGTAGTTGAACCGATTATATCTAAAAAATTATGGGAAGATTGCCAAGAACAATCAAGAAAAAATTCTCGTAATTATACTAGAAGAAATGATTATATTTTCTTTCAAAAGATTATATGTCCACATTGTCATAGAATAATGGCTTGTAAAGCACCAGGTGGAAAGAAAAAGAAATATATCTATTATCAATGTAATGAATGTAAAACTTATATTAGAGAAGATAAACTAATAGAACTTTTAATAGAACAAATTACTACTATTATTGAATATGACATAACAGTTAGACAATTCTTTGCGCCACTACTTAAACACAAAGTAGAAAATACGAATGAATTATTATCTAAAGAAATTAACTCACTTAAAGATAAAATGACTAGATTAAAAGATGCATACTTAAATAAAATAATTGATATAGAAGAATATAAACAAGATAAAGAATATTTAGAAACTAGAATAAAAGATATTGAAAAGAAACAAAAAGAAGAACTAGAACTAGATCAATACAATTTTACTTTTGAAGATATTATGCTAAAAAGGGATTTAGAAAGTATTAAATGTTTAATTAACCCTCTTTATCAAAGTAGTTTTGAGATTAAATGGAATGAATTATCTATAAGCGAAAAACAAGATTTAATTATGAGTTATATTGAGTCTATTGAAGTTGTTAAGAAAGATAATAACGAGTTAGAAATTAAGCAAATTAATTTTAGAAAAACATTTATTGAAAAATATGCTAATTTATTTAATAAAGGAGCAATTAATCGTTTTCAAGATATAAATGTGAATGGTAAGGTTATGCAAGTTGAAGTTTGTGCTCCAATGACTAGAAAAGAAGTAGAAAATCATATTAAAAGACTTCAAGTTAATTATCCAATTGATTATCAAGAAATTAAGAAAGAAAAATATAATGACCATCAATTTTGTTTGAAATATACACGAGAAAATCCATTTAATGAGCCATTAAAATTAATACCTTTAATCAATAAAAAAGGGCTTAATAAAGTAGATAGTTTTGGTGTAATAGAAGTTCCAGTACCACCTATAACTTATATTTATGCAGATAAGATTGAGGTGCAAGAATGAGTTATGCAATATTTAGAGTACAGCCTATTAATAAATTAAAAGACTTAGGGCAAATTGGTGCTCATAATACTAGAACAAAAGAAGCATATAAATCTAATCCTGATATTGATAAAAGTAAATCCCATAACAATATAAATTTAGTTCCTATTACTCATAAAGACTATTACACTTCCTATATGATTTAGTAAAAGACTATAAAAAGCAACATGATGAAAAACAAAATACTGAGCGAGAAAATAGAAAGAAAAGTTTTCAACAAATGTTAGATGATTCTAATAGTGTTGTTGCTGATGAATTACTATTTACGAGTGATAAAGATTTTTTTAAAGATATGACAAAAGATGAAATCGTTAAATGGGCAAATTGTTGTATGGATTTTGTTTATGAAGATGTTGGTTATGAAAGATGGCAAGTATTAAACGCCACAATTCACTTGGATGAAAAAACGCCACACCTGCATTGTGTAGTGGTTCCTTTGATTAAGAAGTTTGATAAAAGAAGTAATAAAGACAAATGGACTATTTCTAAAAAGCACTATATGAAAGATAAAAATTATTTATCTACTTTACAAGATAAATACCATGAACGAATGATAAATAATGGTTATGATTTAGATCGTGGCACTAAGAATTCTGATAATGAACATATAGATATTAAGCAATACAAAAAGATAACTAGAAAATTAAATATAGAACTTACTTCAAAAAATGAAAAGTTAAATAAATCTATGGAAGAATTGGAAACTAAAATGAGTTCTAACAAGGAAACTATTTTTGATAAGGAATATGTAAAAATTAAAAAAGATACTTTTGATTCTATGAACAAAGTAATAGAACAAACTAAAAAAGTTATGGAAATACAACCTAAAATACAAAAAGTTTATAATGAAGTTGCTGAATATGCTAAATCATATAAATATCTTGAAAAAGAAAATGAGAACATCCAAAAGGAAGTCAAATACTTAAGAATTAAAAATCAGAAGTTAGAGCAAGAAAACAATAATCTTGTTTCTTACATAAGAAGCATTTTAAAGGTAATAAAACACTTTTTTAGAGAGTTACTACAAATTGGTAATACTAAAGTAAAAGAAGCCACCACAAACGAAATAAAGGACTATTATGACAATAAAGATTTCGATAAAGATGATGTTTACGATATAGCAATGGATACCGATAAAGAGGATGAATTGTTTGATTATGTGGATATAGACAATTATAATTATAAAGATGATTTAGAATTATAAAATGTGTGGTATACTTATATTGAGTGTTTTAAGGTGGTGAAGCAATGGAAACCAATACAACTTCTAAATTGATTAAAAATCTTGAACGAAAAGGAATTAGTTTTAATCGTGGAGAGAAACAATTATTCAAAAAATATGATTATTATCAAGTAATTAACGCCTATAAGAATCTATTTATAGTTGATGTAGAAAATATTGATAAAATTAAGCAAAATATTCTTAATAATATAGATGTAAAGAGATATAAAGAATATTATGGCATTAGTTCTAATGTTTTAGGAAATGACTTATTTAAAGAAATATGTAAGAAAATAATTAAAAAATATGGTCTAGCATATGATAAAAATATGTCATTAAAAACCTTGGTATCCGAAATAAAAAGAATCGATTATATCCATCATATTTATGCTACTAATACCAAATATAATGATTTTGTTAGAATGTATAAATTTGAACACGAATTGAGATTACTTTTATTAAGATATACATTGATAATAGAAGAAAATATGAAAAATCTATTTATATCAACTCTTAATGATAGTGAAGATATAAATGCAAATTTTTTGTCAGATATTAATAATTATAATACATCAGATGCAAGTAGTAATAATTCACTTGAAACTTTGAAGTTAATAATTGACAAGCAAGGTAATAAACATTCTAAACCGATACAAAGAAAAAGACAACAAAACATAACTATACCTTATTGGATTTTAATAAATGAACTAGCTATGAATCAAACTTACAAAGCAATTAATAATTTAAAACCAGAATTAGAAAGAAAAATTTTTCAAAAATGTGTTAATCATTTTACAAATTTAGATTTAGATGTATTCGATAAAACAAAAACTATAAAAAATATAAACAGTGAACATAAATTAATAAATAGTTTTAAAATTATTTTGTACTATATAGGAGAATTTAGAAATATGTTAGCACATAATCAACCTATATATAGTTATAATATTAAGGACTGCAGTTTATATAATTTCCCTAATATAAATTATGAGTATCCATCTAGTTCTAAAAAACAATTAACATTACAAGAACAATATAATATTAATGCTGATATGATGCATAAATTACAACGATTTTTTGGGACAGATCAATTTAATAGTAGAAATTTACATGTTAATATAGATTTATCTTGGATAATATATGTTATATATAAAATAATTTCAACAATTGATAATAATACAAAATTTTATGATGAATTAAGAAAAATTTATGTTAAATATAATGTTGTATTAACTGAATATGAATATGAAATGGAAAATTGTCAACAATATGGAGATTTATTAAGTCAATTACAAGAACTGTATGAATTTGACTTAAAAACCGTGGAAATAACTTCAAGAATTGAGCAAGGGTTCACATATAAAGCTATGTTGAAAAATAATGAAACAAAATTAAATAAAATAGTTAAAGAATTAAAGAAAATTTCAAATAAGATGGAAGTTAAAAAGATTGGTTCAAAATATACTTTGTTTCCAGGAAACCAAAAATATAAAGATTATACAAATATAGATGTTAGTTTTTTTAATCAAATAAAATAGTATTATTTTATAAAAAAAGCATATAATATTATTGATTACGTATTTACAATATTTACTAGTAATGGTATAATTGATATGTAATTGAATTCCACATCATTTTATTATGATATGGGGATTAAAGGAGCTACGGTTCCTTTTTTCTTTTTCCAAAAGAGTAACACACTACGCTATTGACAGAGCCAATAACGGTGTGCAAAAGTGTTATACACTTTTGGGTATATTGAAGTCATAAGATTAAGGAGATGTAAGCAAATGAAGACGATATATTTTATGCGACACTCTGAACCATTAAAACCTGTCAGTATAAATAATAAAGATTCTTTACAAATTCAAAATGAAAAATGGGGATTAACAATTAATGGTGAAAAGTTAGCTGAAAAAAAGAGCCAATTAAATGAATTTGCCAATTTTGACATGGTAATTTCTTCTAACTATGTAAGAGCAATATCTACTGCTAAATATTTTACGAAAGATAAATTATTTATAGATGATAATTTTGGCGAAAGAAAATTTGGTATAAATAATTGGGATGAATTACCGAAAGATTTTGGTAAGAAACAATTTGATGATTTTAACTATAAATTACCTAATGGTGAATCGATAAATGAAGTAATTGGTAGAGAATACATTTCATTGATAAATATTCTTAATAATTGTTATGATAAAAAAGTTTTGGTTGTAGGTCATTCAACAGCATTAGCAAGTTTATTTAGTAAATGGTGTGAAATTGATTATACAGGTGATTATAAATTTAAAGGTAAAACTTTTTTTGATGGCAAATGGAATTACTGTGAAACATTTAAATTAGAATTTGATGATAATAATAATTTAATTAATATAGAGAATATAAAATTGAATTGAGGCTATAGTTAATGGAAAAGTACGTAAAAGTGATGTATGGCACTACTTCAGGTGCTAAAAGTGATTTTAAATATAAAATCGATGAAGTTAATGTTGCAAATAATTGGAATCCTAATGCTGGAAACGGGAAAGATTTTGGTGGATTTAATTATTGCTGTGAAGATTGTATATTAAGATGGTTACATCGTGGTGATACAATTTATGATGTTATAGTTCCAGAAGATGCGGAAAACATTAAATTAGAGGGTGCTACAACAATATATAGAACAAATAAAATAATTATAAGTAATCCTAGAAAAGTTGATGATGAGATGGCTCTTCGTTTTTATAAAATTTCTAGAATACCAGAAAAATCATATTATAAGGCATTAGGTGCTGTTAGTATTATGAATTATAGAAAAACAGCATTTCAAATTTTGAGGAACAAGGTTAATAAGAAAAATATTAATTTAGTTTTGGAAGAATGGAATGATTTTATATCTCATGGCAACAAAAATGATAGAAAAGATGCTAATGATCTAGTGAGTCAAATTGAAACCTATTTATATGAGATAAAATCTGATTTATTAATAAGCAGATTTATAGATAAAGAGCCATATGTTAAAAATCTAACAGATGATAAAATTATAAATATTACTGGTGAATCAGGAAGTGGTAAATCCTACTTTAGTAATAAGTATATTAATGATGATAATTATATTGTAATAGATACTGATATACTTTTTAGTAATCAACCATCAAATAATAAAGAGTGTGTCCAATTAAGAGAAATATTTAAAGATAAGCCAAAAGATTATTTGTTTACTAATTTTGATGAATTTTACTTAAAAGTTTTAGATTATTTTAAAAATAGTAATAAAACCATTGTCATTGATTCTGCACAATACAGAAATATAAAAAATCACTCTATATTAAAAGGACAAATTATAGTTATGAGAACAAGTATAGAAACTTGTTATGAAAGAGTTTTAAACAGATGGAAAAATGCTAATCAAAATTATACCGAAGAGGAATTTCAAAAATACGCTGATAAAAAATTGGGTATGTTTAAGTGGTATCATAGTTTAAACACTTTTCTAAAAAACATTAAATAAAAAGGCTTTAAAAATATAGGTTTTATAGTATAATAGATATAGAAATTAACCTTGATAAAAATTTCCAAACGTGTACCACTATGGCACCAGATTGATAATTGCTCGAACTAGAATAGTTCGTTTTTTTTAAATTTTATGATCGAAAAACGATTGAATAGATTGATAATATTTTTAGATTTGATGCATTTAATTTATATATTATTACACTTTGTGTTAGTTAAAGTTTAAAATATGCGATATGGAAGTTCCACCGTTTATAAGAGTTAAAATATTAAAGTATAGGACTAGCATAGTAGAAAGTCCAATAATAGAATTAATGCTTACTCTTTGTATGTTAAAATGTTCTATTAGTGGATTGAAAGTCGCTTCAATTCTTCTTCTAACTTTTGAAATTAAATTTCTAAATGCCTTGGGTAACGGTGCTTTATTATTGCTTCTTTTTAATGTATATAGTTTAATTCCCTTTTCTCTTTTTAAGTCTTTATCCATACTTTCTACATATTTTTTATCATCAAATAAAGTATTGATATAAATCATTTCTGATAATTCGTATAATGCTTCTCTATCATCTATTTTTTGCTTTTGTTAGTAAATATTCGAGTGGATTTCCGTATAAGTCAGTCATTACATGAACTTTCATTCCATAATATTTTTCTTTTTTACTTGCGCAGTAACCATAACTTGAATATTCTCTTAACCTTCTTTCGAAGTGTGCTCTTTCAAACTTATTGACTACTAAAGGAAAAATGTCTACAATTTTATATTCACAATTTTCTTACGATTTATCTTTTGATATATGTATTTTATAACAGTAAATAGTGCTTTAACTAATCGATTAAATCTCAATCTTTCTACATAGTTTACAAGATTGGGATAATTGGTAGATGTTGATACGCTGAATTTTGTTTTTTTCTAAATATTCAATGAATATTTAAATAGTTATAATTTCTACATCACTCATTTTAGTCAATTTCTTATTCTTTCTATGTTTTACTTCATCTGGAATGTGTTTTTCATATAATCTTAAAATTTCTCTTTCTTAATGTTTATTTGTTTTTGGTGTATGTTATAATGATACTAGAAATTTTTGGTTATACTAAGGATGAAGTATATAGGGGAGGAAATATGAAGAAGATAGTTACTTTAATTATATTAGTGATAGTTACTTTATTGTTGTTTGGTATTAGTTCATTGATTCATATTGAAGAATATTCGATTGAGGGAGTAATTATTGCTCTTGATGATGAGCAAATTACTTTACAAA
Source organism: uncultured bacterium (assembly GCA_949296705.1). Lineage (GTDB taxonomy): Bacteria > Bacillota_I > Bacilli_A > RF39 > UBA660 > Alloscybalousia. The sequence goes on along the minus strand of CASFOW010000010.1, from coordinate 4,276 downwards.
CTGAAACTGAAAAATATCAGTTTTCCCTAGTGAATGCGTCTTATGAAGTAGGATTGGATCAATTGTTACAGAGTAGAGTAATTGTTAGTTATCATAAGAATTTAAAATCTTATCCAGAAATTAATATGGCTACGAAATTAGAATTGATTGCTTTAGACGAATTAGCTTCTATTCCAGAAGCGTTTCGAGATGAGGGTATTTTCCAAGATGATTATGTTTTGGCCTATGAAACTTTGCAGACCTTAAGTTTAGAAGAAAAAGTGGGGCAGATGATTCTAGCACGGTTAGATGAAGATGAAGCTATTCAGGCAATTAGGCAATATCATTTAAGTGGTTTTGTTCTATTTAAAGTTAATTTTGATGGAAAAACGAAAGAACAAGTCCAACAGATGATTCATTCTTATCAAGAAGCATCCTCACTCCCGTTATTTATGGCAGTTGATGAAGAAGGTGGTACCGTAGTTAGAATTAGTAGTAATCCTTTGCTTGCCGAAGATAGATTTTTATCTCCACAAGAAGTATATCGTCAAGGTGGAATGGAGGCGATTCATCAAGATACCATCGCTAAAGCAACTTTATTAAAAGAATTAGGCTTAAATATTAATTTGGCTCCAGTTGCGGATGTTTCTGTAGATCCTGCCGACTATATTTATAGAAGGACTTTTGGTCAAGAAGCTAGTTTAACTGCTGATTATGTTAAGCAAGTAGTCAGTTGGTATCAAGAAGAAAATATGGCTTGTACACTTAAACATTTTCCAGGTTATGGAAACAATAAAGATACCCACCAAGGTATCGCTATCGATGAACGCGAATATTCTAACTTTTTAGAACAAGACTTTTTACCGTTTGAAGCAGGAATCGAAGCAGGAGTACCTAGTATCTTGGTTTCTCATAATATTGTGAAAAGTATGGATAGTACTTACCCTGCTTCTTTATCTAAAGAAGTACATCGTATTCTTCGAGAAGATTTAGGCTTTACTGGAGTAATTATGACGGATGACTTAGCGATGAATGCAATTAGTGAGTATACTCATCATCCAGCAGTAGAAGCAGTTTTAGCTGGTAACGATTTGATTATGGTAACTGATTACCAAACTAGTTATCAAGAAATTTTACAGGCAGTTCAAGAAGAAATTATTCCTGAAGAGATGATTAATCATGCAGTATTTCGTATTCTTGCTTGGAAATATCAAATGAATTTAATGTCACTTGACAACGAATAGTGTAATATTTATTTTCTTTTTCTAGTAGTTATGTTATGATAGAAAAGATTAAGAATGTGAGGTTTTTAAATGCAAGAGATAATTATTTCTTTTATGGATCAATTTGGTTATTTGGGAATTATGCTATTGGTCGCTTTAGAAAATGTATTCCCGCCAATTCCTTCAGAAGTTATTTTGGCTTTTGGCGGTTTTATGACGACATATACATCGTTACATGTTATTGGAGTTATCATTAGTGCGACGATCGGTTCAGTAGTGGGCGCAATTATTTTATATTTCATTGGTAAGTTATTAAATAAAGAACGGTTGATCAGTATTGTATCTGGAAAAGTAGGTAAGATACTTAGATTGAAGCCAAAAGATATTGAAAAAGCCGATAAATGGTTTGATGAACGAGGAAATATCGCTGTATTCTTTTGTCGCTTTATTCCTATTGTTCGTAGTTTAATTTCTATTCCAGCAGGAATGAGTGATATGCCTATTCGTTCATTCTTACTATTTACAACGATTGGTACGTTGATTTGGAATACCGTTTTAGTTGTATTAGGAAGTAAAATGGGAGAAAATTGGACAAAAATTGTCGATTTTATTAGTGAATATGCTACTATTACCTTAGTCGTTTTAGTTGTTGGCTTTATTGCTTTTGTTGCTTGGTTTTATTTTGGACGACTTCATAAGAAGAAAAAAAGACGTAGTTAAAAGAAGAGATTGTTATTTCTTCTTTTCTTTTAAAACAGTTAAGTGGGAGATTGATGATGAAATTATTACGCGGTTTATTTCGAATTGTTTTTAGTCGCTTTACTTTAGCAATTTGTTCTCTAGCTTTACAAATTGCAATTATTTTTGTTGGCATCTCTTTTTTTAGTGAATATATTGTATGGTTGTTTGGTGGATTCACGACACTGAGTATTATAGTTGTTATCTATATTTTGAATAAAAATCAGAATCCTTCTTATAAAATTGCCTGGATTATCCCAATTTTGGCTTTTCCCGTTTTAGGTGTTTTACTTTATCTTTTTGTTCATACCCAAGTCGGTGTAAAAGCGATTCATCGCCGGTTATTAGAAGAAAGGAAAATGACCAAGAAATTTCTTATTCAAAACGGGGATGTGGTAAGAGAAATAAAAAAGCAGGATGAGTTGATGGCTAGTACTGTTCATTATATCCATCAAGCTGCGGATTTTCCGGTTTATCGTGGATCCAATACATGTTATTTTCCTTTTGGTGAAGATAAATATCAAGATTTATTGGTAGAATTGAAAAGGGCAAAGAAATTCATTTTTTTAGAGTATTTTATCATTGGACGAGGCAAAATGTGGGATTCTATTTTAGAAATTTTAAAGGAAAAAGTAAAAGAAAATGTCGAAGTAAGAGTTATGTATGATGGAATGTGTTCTATTGTATTATTACCTTATGATTATCCTAAACAGTTAGAGAAGATGGGAATTTTATGTAAAGAATTTATGCCGATAAAGCCAGTTGTTTCTACTCATCAGAATAATCGTGATCATCGAAAAATTTGTGTAATAGATGGAAGAGTCGCTTATACAGGCGGAGTAAATTTAGCTGATGAATATATTAATAAAAAGATGCGATTTGGCGTGTGGAAAGATAATGCAGTTAAAATCGAAGGAGAAGCAGTAGATAATTTTACAATTATGTTTTTAGAAATGTGGAATGTGGATACGGTATCTAACTCTGAAGAATATGGAAAATATTTGGGCTATAGCCACGAAGTAAACGAATTAAAAAAGGACGGGTATGTGATTCCTTTTGGGGATAGCCCTTTGGATAATCAAGCAATTGGAGAAAATATTTATTTAGATATTATAAATCAAGCAAAAAAGTATGTTCACATTATGACTCCTTATTTGGTGCTAGATTATATTTTGATGTCAGCTTTAATTCATGCGGCACAAAGGGGAGTAGAAGTAATAATTATGATGCCTCATATCCCTGATAAGAAATTAATTTATTATTTAGGTAGGAGTTACTATGCGGATTTGATTCAAAATGGGGTAAAAATCTATGAATATACACCTGGATTTGTTCATGCGAAGATGATGGTTAGTGATGATGAAAAGGCCGTAGTTGGAAGTATCAATCTAGATTATCGTAGCTTATATCTGCATTTTGAATGTGCTTGCTTTTTTTATCAAAGTAAATCTATTAGCCAGATGGAAAGTGATTTTCAACAGACATTAGAAAAATGTCAGGAAATTCAGCTTTCTGATGTTTCACATTACCCACTTTGGAAACGAGCAATTGGTAGAATACTTCGCTTTTTTGCGCCTTTATTATAGAAAATTTAGTGCTCATCTTACATATAGTGTATTGGTGAAAGATATTTGAAGAAAATTATAATAACTATTAGTTTTCTTTGTATTTTTGGTTGCTTTTTTTGGTTGTGGTTTAGTCATTCTTCTTTTTCTTTACCACTAGTCAAAGAAAGTTTTTTTCTGTCTGGTAGTGAAGTGGTTCATTTATCGGCTAGTGATTTATCTCATCCTTATTTTGTGGAGATCAATTATCCAATTACTAATTATCAGAAGCTTGATCAAAGAATTGATGAAGAGATACAAAAATATGTAGCCGAGTTTGAACATACTCTTTCTTCTTCAGTAGTTCAACCTAATCAAGGGTATTCATTAGTGATTACTTATGAAGATTATTATTACCTGTCCTATGTATCGTATAAGTTTACAGTATTTATGGATACTGGTGGGGTGCATCCTAATCATTTTTTATATACTAGAAATTTGCTTTGTAAAAAGTTAAAACATATAAGGGTGGAAAGGTATAAAAAAAATAGAAAATTTTGTAATTTGTTTGACTAACATACATTCGTTTGTTATAGTCTTGTTAATCAAGAACATCAGAAGGGAAAATGACAACATGAATATGTATAAAAGCTATCAGTTTCGGCTTTACCCAACTGATCAACAGATTATCATGATTCAAAAAACGTTTGGTTGTACAAGATTAGTTTATAACCATTATCTTGAAAAAAGAAAAAAAGATCATTTAACTTGTTTTGAGATGATTAAAGATTT
>CASFOW010000009.1 GCA_949296705.1 uncultured bacterium | reverse complement strand
ATTACCTTACCTTTTGTAATATTATATCTAAATTGTTTGACTATTTAAAGTCTATTATTTTTTTGTTTTTTCTAGTAGAATAGTAATTAAAAAGATAGAAACAAATAAATAAAAGTGTTGTTTCTATCTGAACTGTAACACTTTCCCATAATTATTGTTTCCGTTTTACTTGGAAAGTAGCTTTAGTTTCTAATCCATTCTTACCAGTTGCGATACAAGTAATCTCTTGATCTTCTGTTCCCAAATAATTATTATTAAACGGCTCACAACTATAAGTACCTCCACTTGTACCAAAAGTAACTTCTAAATTATCTTTAAAATCATAATCTTGACCAAAATCTAAAATAAGTGTATCTTCTATTACTTTAACTTTTGGCTTTTCTTTATCAATATAAACAATAAATTGCTCGGAAGTATTTTTTTGATTTCCTACTTTGTTAGTCACTTCAACTGAGTAAGCACCATCTTGATCAACCGTAATAGTAGGTATAGTTGTCTCTTTAAATACTTCATTATTACGATACCAAGTATAAGTAAAACCAGAAACACTCGTCGAAGGATCCGTGTTAGCTTCTAAGATTACTTCCATTGGACTATAGTCACCATTTGCGACTAAATCTCGATCAGTATTACTTAATACCCCAGTAATAATGACACTTTTTAATTTGCTTTTATCAATACGAATTGGATAATTACCACAACTTGTAGTTGCTTTATTATCTTTTTCATCATATGCATCAACTGTAATATATTCACCTGAAATATTTTTATCTAGTGTAACTAATCCTTCAAAATTAGAAATCATTTTCGCATCACTATAAACTAAATCATCACCAATATGATAACGGTATTGTGAAATCTTAGAAGAAATATTGCCATCAGCCTTTAGAATCAAATATAAATTTTGATCTGTCCATTTACCATCATAAAGTTTAGTCCCAGCTTCATCATAAGCAACTTGACAAGATAAAGAATATTTTTCATCCTCTTGATAATTATCTAAACACTCCTTACTCTTTTTATCACCACACATCAAACATACATGATAATCTAAATCGTACCCATAAGAAGAATTGGTAGTATCAGAACGACTATTAACATAAACATAAGAGTCTAAATCACACTTTTTATTCTTATCATAAGGATTCGCAAACGACTCTAAAAGACCACCATCTACTAAATCCCGCAAATAAAAGAATTCATATCTACCAGTATTACGTGGTAAAACATAGTTTGAACAAAGTGTATTTTTTTCTCCTTCACCATAAAGACAATTATCAACTAGTAGAACCACTTTTTCTAAAAATTGTTCTTCATAATTAGAAAAGTCTTCATTCCTTTTTCTAGATAACCGCGAACCACTCGTGATTGCCAAGGCAACTAAAACTATAATAAAAATAATTATGACAATAATAAGTGAGCTTTTTAAAGTGTTTCGCATTTTTTTTAATTTTTTTATCCATTTTTTTCTCATTATATTTAACTCCTTCTACCAATTTCTGGATCGATACTATTTCGCCATTTTGAAAGTATCGCTTCAATCACAAAACAGATAATCGCATAAAGAGGAGACCATTCACGCAACAAAGAAAAAAGTGATAAAACAATTGTCAATAGGCCAAAGAAAAGAATTCCGTACCATAAAATCTTCCTTAACTTCAATCTTCTAAGTTTTTCATCATTCGTAATTGTTTGCTTCCCTTGACTTTTATTTTTCATGTTACCCCTACTTTTCTATTCTCTTTATCACCTGTTTCATTTCTCTACGAATAAAACAAGCATTATAAATATCTAAAACTGCATAAACAATCGTAAATATTCCCGCTACTTGAGTAAACGCAATCGCTCCTCCAAATGGATTAATCATCAATAAAATACCGCAGACTAATGTCAAAATAGAGGCAATTATTGCCCGCATATAATTTTGTACTTGATTCTTCCGTAAAGTTAGACCATACTGTAGTTTACTAATTCCACTAATGATAAAATAAATGCCTAATACAAATGGTAAAATACTAACGACAAACTCAGAATTAAAGATAAAAGCAAGTCCTAAGATACAAGCAATAACTCCAACAATTAAATTGGCATTATATTTATTTTTAAAATAATCAATTAAAGAAATAACTCCTGGAACTAAAATAACTACACCAATCATTAGAGAAATCGTTCCTAAAATAAAATCTGGTTCAATTAATAATAAAATACCTAAAACAAGCATAATAATTGAAGAAATCAGTGAACTGACAAATAAGCCTTTTATTTTATCCTTTAAATATTCCATATCTACCCTCCATTATAAGTATAAAACATTTTTCTTCTTTTGTGAATCACAAGTAATCATTAAATTAAAGTACTTGTTTAAATTCTTTAGGTGTCTTAGAAGTAAAAGTATGCTTTTTCTTGGTAAGAGGATCATAAATAACTAATTTACTGGCGTGTAAATATAAGCGTTTTGCCTTACACCCTCCATATTTTAAATCGCCAATAATCGGATGATTAAGATAAGATAATTGAACACGAATTTGGTTTTTACGTCCAGTCGATAAAGAAAGCTTTAATAAAGAGTTTTTCTCTTCAGCAACTACTTGATAAGAAGTAATTGCCTTTTTCCCATTACCTATAGAACTAACGTATACTTTATGTTGCTTATTTTCTTTTAAATAGTGAACTAATTGTGCTTCTTTTTGTTCTAAAATACCACTAACTACTGCGGTATATTCTCTTACCAAAGCAACACTTTCCCAATCTTCTTGTAATTTTTGTTTAAGTTTTTCGGTCTTAGCAAATAAAACTATGCCTGAAGTTTCTCGGTCAAGGCGGTGAACAATAAAAATCTTTTCTTTTTTTTCTTTCTGATGAACATATTCTCTAACTAAGTGATACAAAGTTCGATTTTTTTCTTTATCCGTAGAAATAGTAAGCATTCCACAAGGTTTATTCACTACTAGGTAATTCTCATCTTCATAAATAATCTCAATACTACCGATCTTGGTTTCTTTTTTTTCCGTAGAAATAACAATCCTTTCACCCTTTTTCACGATGTCATCATAATGAAGTACCTTACCATTTTCTAAAGTAATTGCATGAAATTTCAGTAAACTTTTTATTTTCTTTTTGGAATAATCCGTATAAGTAGATAGAAAATCAAGTAACTTCATTTCGTGTTGAACAGATAAAACTATCATGAAGCATTCTCCTCTCTAATTACAGAATAAGCTTGAACCAAGCGTGAAAACGAATATGTGGCATTAGCAGCACTAGGAGAAGGAAGCAAAATGGCTTCTTTCAAAAGTTGTGGATAAAGATAACGCCAATATAAATCATAGGCCCGTTTTCCGGTTACAAAAATTCGTTTTATATGAGTTTTACTAAGTAACAACTGGATATTATTGACTTGGACATCACTGATCGATGCATCACTTGAAGCATGAATTTTACAAGTAGCAATTACGTCCCACAAGGCAATCTGGTGGCGATGTAAAAAGTCTTTTTTCTGAGAAATAGCATCCGGAACTTCTTCTTCATATACATTAGCTAATACTTTCCAAAAACGATTAGAGGGATGCATATAGTAAAATCCTTCTTTTCTCGATACCACAGAAGGAATACTTCCTAAAATCAATATTTGAGAGTTTTCATCAAAAAAAGGCGGAAAAGTATGCATCACTTCTTCTTTTTCCATTATTCCACAACCTTAATAGCTGTAATGACTGGTTGATTTTCTGGAAGAACAGTACCATTTGTATCTTCAACTTGAACATCACTACAGATTGCATCGATGATTTCCATCCCACTTGTCACATGACCAAAAGCAGCATACTCTCCATTTAAATGGGGACTATCTTGTTGAACGATAAAGAACTGACTAGATGCACTGTTTGGCAAACTAGAACGAGCCATAGAAATCACTCCACGCACATGATCAATAGAATTATCTACACCATTAGAAGCAAACTCTCCTTTGATTGTTCGACTACTACCACCCGTACCATCGCCATTAGGATCCCCTCCTTGAATCATAAAGCCATCAATAATTCGGTGAAAAGTTAATCCATCGTAAAAACCATCTTCTACTAAATTAACAAAATTAGTCACTGTAATTGGCGCTTCATCCGCATCAAGTTCTACCGCAATTGTACCATAATTTTCAACTTCGATTTCAACATTTATTTTTCCTGTTAAATATTCTTTCTTTCCACATCCCGTTACCATAAAAATACTAACTAAGACGATAACGAGCATTAAACCTATTTTTTTCATTTCATTCCTCCACTAAACATTTTTCTTCTAAATACTCTTCTAAAGTTAGATGATGATCCATTATTTCTTTAGAGAGTGGATATCCTACATAGCGAAAATGCCAGGGCTCACAACTAACCCCTGTTACTGCTTCCTTATCTTTAGGATAACGTAAAATAAATCCATAATCGGAGCAGATCATTTCCATCACCTCATATTGTTTATCATAATTTTCTAGTTTTTCTTGATCTAATTGATTAGATAAATACTCATCACACGAACGTACTGTAATATCTAAGGCTAAGCCCGTATGATGTTCACTCGTACCAACCGGGGCAACTCTTTTATCAACCTCTTCTTGTGGATAACGAGAACTAAACTCATCTATGATTTGTTGTTGTTCTGCTAATGTTCGGTATCCACTGGAGATAGAAACATGAATACCTAATTCTTGTAGTTTCTGTTTAAAAAGCAAATAATGTTTGTAGGTTTCCTGTTCTACCTCGATTAAATTTTCTTCGATATCTTTCACCTCTACCATTTTTATTCCTTGATAATCTTCTTCATGATAAGGATGAAGGCGGTTAACTAAAATATCATAACGTTCAAACTTCATAATATCCTTCCTTTCTAAAACAGAAACAGCCTCTAGTAGTAATGCATAATTAATTTAGATATGTTATTCTATTTCAATTCTAACTCCAACGTTTATAATCAATTTTTTATAAATAATAGTTCTACCAAGTTACAACTTTTAAAAGCATGGTAGATTTTTTTGATTCTTTTTTCACTCGTTTCTTTAATTTATTTTCTAATATTCTTTTATCTATTCAATTTAAAGGATATTCTGAACCACTCTCTTTTAAGTTCAAAAACAATTAGACAATTTAATATTCAATAATAGAAAACAAACCAATATAAAAGCCTTGTTTTTTTTGTATACTCTTTCACTCTTATACTTTTACTTCTTTGCGAAACAAATTTCTAAGTTTTTTTATAAGGAATTAACGCAAACTTAGTATACACACACATTCAACGTGTGTCATCTGATTATAACTGCAATATACAGTTAATGTCGTATGCCTTTTTATAATATATTAACTATGCTACAACAAACTATGTTCTCTGTATGCTAGTGACAAGTCTTTTCAGTGTAATTATATCACATTACCTTTCTAATTCCAATTTAACTCGAATATTTTCAATTGTTTTTCTTACTCTACTTCCATTTTTATTTTTTCAGTTTCCATCCCCCAAAAAAAAAGAGCTATCATTTCTGATAACCCCATAATTATCTGCTCAATAAATTGTAATTTGTATTATAACTTTGTTATATTTAATTCCTTTTCTTTATCCTTAAATTCATTTATTATTTTTTCACCAAAAATATATATTTCTTTTCGCCATGGATGTCCAAACATACCGTAACTCCAATCTTTACTTAAAAACATATAATAATCTCCGTTTGGATAATAACTTGGAAAATAAACTTCAACTTCCCTATCTTTATCATAATAATGATATCCAAATTCAATATTCTCATTAGGATTGTATTCAAAACAATCACTTTGCCATTCTAATGCATATATATCATCATTACTTATTTTTTTAAATATATCATTTACTATTTTTTCTTGCTCAATAGACCAATAAGAATTTAATTGATAGCAAACATTTTCTATATCAAATTCAAAAGGCTTAATTTTCTTATTAACAGATGGATAAAATTTATATTCTTTTTCAATTCTATTCCATATTTCATCATATAATTTCTCATCTAATATTACTTTCATAAAATATATTTCTCCTACAACTTACTATTTATCATCTTAAATTATCAAGTAATTTTTATAAAAATATTATATCATTTAATTTTATTTTTTTATATAGTTTTGCAAAAATTATTTTTATTTATCTAGACGAAGATATTTGTTTTTCATATCCACTATTAGTTCATCTAATTTATCTATTTCTTTTTTTAGATGAGAAGCATCAATAACTTTTTTGTATATATCCTCCTCCTTTCTTTTAAATTTAGCCATTCTACAATTAAGTAAAATGGCTATGTATTTCATCTCTGGCACAAAAAAGGAACTGACTCCTCTAATCAGCTCAATATGTTTAATATATTATTTTATAATATGATTAATAAGTAATATATATATAATACGTAATATTATCGCTTTTCCGACAATGTTATCTCACTAAATTGTTACCTTTTTTAACCATTTAAATAATTATCTATAAAAACTTCAATTTACTTTATGTTATTTAATCACATAAATATAAATGACTAATTTCAATTATTAACAAAGCAATTTTTATTATTTTCCATTAAAATTTGAAACTACACTTTTAACATCTTATAATTCAAAACGATATTTTTGTTTCACATTAGGATATTTCTCATGACCAACTTCACTTAGAAACATTTCTAATGTTCTTACCCATAGACCTAAATCTCCCCACCATCATTTACATTAATCAATATTATCTAAATTACCTTTTAAAGAAATAACATTCCATCCAATTAATTCATCAATATATGGCTCATAATAATCATTTAAAAGATATACTTTTTTATTAAAATAAAAGGCAAAAGCAATTTCTGCAAATGTATTTGGACCGATATAATTCTCTATACCTTTTTTAGTTGAATTAATAATTAATACTTTTGTATTATTTGAATCAATAATTCTTTCAAAATGCTTTTTAGAAGCAATCTCTTTAGGTAAGTGCTCCATACATTCTTTTGGTAACAACACATCAAAACCTTTTTTTTCTAATCGATCTTTTACCTCTAATATTTGATCTAACACTTGCATACTACCACATAATACAATATTTTTATTCATATATTAATTCTTCTTTCCATTTTACGACTAATAAAATTTCTTTTGATTTTCGATTGGAAGTTCAATATTAACATTTATCAAAGGAATTTTATCTAAAATTTTTGCGGACAATATTGCTGACTCTTTGGAATCCAATGATTTTGTTACATGTGGTAAAATTTCTTTTTCCATAAAGGATTCATGATAACTATTTAGTATGTTTAAACCTTCTTCATCTAAATTCTTATAATCAAAATTAGGATCTTGAATTAATTCCAAATATTTTCTTTTATTAAGTGGTAACTCATTGAGAATAGACTGATATGCCTCAAATGAATCAATTTTTTCACTATTAATTTTTGCAATCATTTGCTCATATAAACTACCTTCTTTATTCATTGTTAATGCATTAAAAAATAATATTTTAATAAAACTATCAAATTTTAAAAAACTTTTAAAATCTCCTAAATTAAATGCATTTTGCTCTAAACATTCAGCAAATTCATGTTCTGATAAATTGTTAACATCTAAAAATACCTCATAAAAAATATTTGCCATTACATCAAAATTCTTTAGACTTTCAGCAAATCCTATATAATTTAAGATTTCTTTATCATTTTCACCTAAAATTATTTTTGCTTTTAATACTTTTTTATATGATTTAAGAACTATTTTGATTATACTTTTTAGTTTTTTACTCATTACATCTTGTTTAGTTAAATAAGAATTCATAAATTTTCCTCTTTTTTTATATAGACAGATTCTAGCACATTTTATAAAAAAAATCAAATTTATATAATAATGTGAAATAACAAACTTATGTCTAGTTCATGTAATAGTAGTTTTCTACTTATTTTATAAGAGTTTAACGCAAGTTTAGTAAGCATACGCACTCCACGTGTGTCATCTGATTATAACTGCAATATACAGTTAATGACGCATGCCTTTTTATAATATATTAACTATGCTACAACAAACTATGTTCTCTGTATGCTAGTGACAAGTCTTTTCTGTGTAATTATATCACATTACCTTTCTAATTCCAATCTAACTAGAATATTTTCAATTGTTTTTCTTACTCTACTTCCATTTTTATTTTTTTCAAAAACTCTATATCTGTGTTCCTAGAAATTAATCCAAAGTTTTTTTTATTTTTCAGTTTCCCCCCCATAAAAGAAGAGCCTATCATTTCTGATAATCCCATAATTATCTGCTCAATAAATTGTAATTTTTTATTTTATTTCAACGATATTTTTTTAACTTTTCTTTTGCAATAGATAATTTATTTCGTAATTCTATCTCTCTACTTTTTAATATTTTAGGATCATTTTCCATGTTCCAAACAACCCAATCATTAAAATACTTTTCTATATCTTTGATAATTTTTACTCTAAATATATTAAAATCCATATCTATTTTTTTATACTCTATATTATCATCAATCATTGTAATAATAAACACTCCATGATAATAAGCACATAATATATTTTCTAATCCTTCTTCATCAATAAAAACGGAAAATGGTAAATTGTTTTCTAAACTATTAATAAGGGAATTTAAAAAATCCATTGGAATATCCGTTAAATAAGAAGCACTTATTGTATAATTTCCAATATTAATATCTACCCAACCTGCTTTTGGCTTACCAAACATATAAATCTCTCCTTCACAACTTACTATTTATCATCTTAAATTATCAAGTAATTTTTATAAAAATATAATATCATTTTATTTTATTTTTTTATATAGTTTTGCAAAAATTATTTTTATTTATCTAGACGAAGATATTTGTTTTTCATATCCACTATTAGTTCATCTAATTTATCTATTT
>CASFOW010000008.1 GCA_949296705.1 uncultured bacterium | reverse complement strand
GAAAAAATCAAAACGAAACGGTAATAAAAGAGTACGTGAAAAATCAAGGTAAACAAGTTACGGAATATAAGCAGTTGCATTTAGTGTTGAGTAGCATCGCTGGAAAAGATACCCCGTAGCTTGCTGCGGGGAGTTTCATTTAATTTCTCTAATACTTAATTCAAATCTTTTTTTACTTGGTTTTGCCATTTTTCATCCCTCTTTATATTAGAGTACCACAAATTAACTTAAAATCAAATTTCTAATAAAAAAACAGTATAATTTCCTTTTAGTTAAAGGCTTTTTCTACTGTTTTAATTTTATTTCATGTTTTTATCCTGAATATTTGTATACTTTTTCAGCAGTCTCATAAAATGTCAGAAGAATATTGTTGTTGGATGTATTTTTATTATATTATTTTTACTTTTCGGGCGTTTGTCTTTAGATTTTCATTTAAACTGCAAAGCTACCTATCAAGATTTAGTTCGTTTTCAGGATATCGTAGAAATAGAGATTCCTTCATCTAGAAAATATCGTCAATTATCTTTTGATACTACGGATACTACCGGCACTGTTGAGACTGTAGAAACTATGAATTCTAATGATAAAATTTATATTGCCAAATTTAAAAATGATGCTGAAACTAAGGAATTTGAACAACAATTAATTCAAAATAAAAACTGGGTATTAAGTAAAGATTATTCTTTTTCGATGGAGATTCACTTCCTATTTTTTTAGCTAGTGAATTAAGTTTATCAGAAGATACTTATTGTTTAACTTATGTTGAGAAAGAAAATCTATATAATATTTTACCTACAGAGCCAGGTGAATATCGATTATCTACATGTGTTTATCATATGAAGAATCATTACTTGATGTGTGGAGAGTATTCGTATTTAGTTGTTGATTAATCTTTTTCTTTGAATAATATGCATAATTTATTTCCTGTTTTACATATAATTTTATGGGTGAAGAATATGCTTTTTCATATAGGAGATATTGTGACTAGAGAGTCTTATCAGAATGATATGTTTTTTAAGATTATTGATATTGTAGGTAATGTTGCTTATTTGAAAGGGATTAATTTAAGATTATATGCCGATAGTGAACTTGAAGATTTAAACAAGGTTGAGAATCAAAAAATTGAAGATGACGATTTAATTCTTGAAAGGGTAGATAAAGGAATTAAATTAGATAGAAGTGAATATTTTTACCTGCCTGGTAAAGTACTTCATATTGATGGTGATGAAGATTATTTAAGACGATGTATGAATTTGTATAAAAAGTTAAATATTATGGCGTATGGAGTGTGCCTACAAGAAGCTGATATTCAATCAGAAATCGTCAGTTATTTAACAAAACTAAATCCAGATATTTTAGTAATAACTGGACATGATGCGTACTATAAGAGAAAGGGGTCCATTAAAGAGTTAACTAGTTATAAGAATACGGCGAATTTTATTGAAGCAGTTAAGATGGCAAGAAAGTATGAAAAAGATCAAGATAAGTTGATCATTATAGCAGGTGCTTGTCAAAGTAATTATGAAGAATTGATTAAAGCAGGAGCAACTTTTGCCTCTAGTCCAAAAAGAATTAATATACATGCCTTAGATCCAGCAATTATCGCATCGGGTATTGCTTTATTTGATCGGAATAAAACGGTAGATTTAATTCATTTGTTGGAAAAAACTAAATATGGTGCGGAAGGTATCGGGGGAGTAGCGACAAAGGGGTGTATGTTTGTGGGGTATCCAAGATGACGATAGAAAAAGTAAGAGATAAGGTAAATTCTTATAAAGGGAAAAATTTAAGATTTCGTTTTAATGGAAGCCGTAATCAAATAGAAGAATTTGAAGGGACAATTATTCATACTTATGATGCGGTATTTATTATTCGTTTAATAGATACTCAGACTATTAAATCATTTAGTTATAGTGATATGCTAATTAAAAAATTGGTCGTATTAAGTTGAACACTTTTTGTGGTATTTTCTTGGATGGTTGTGGTACCGTTATCTTGAGGTGAGGATAATGACAGTGACCGAAGTATATCAATGTTTTATTGATCAGTTAGAAAATTCTACTGTACATTCAATATCGTTGTATGAGGAATTAACTAACTTGTA
Source organism: uncultured bacterium (assembly GCA_949296705.1). Classification (GTDB taxonomy): domain Bacteria; phylum Bacillota_I; class Bacilli_A; order RF39; family UBA660; genus Alloscybalousia. Next base: position 26,782 of record CASFOW010000008.1, on the reverse strand, counting down.
TCAGAAAATGAAGGAAGTAGCAGTTTTAACTAGTGATGATGATCTTTCTTTAAAGTTAGATAATGCTCGTGTAATTATTCAAGAAGCTAATTCTATATTAGAGAAAACTCATCGTAGGGGATCTAATCATCTTTATTATCACGCTTTTTATTATAATTTTTACAGTATTGAACAAGCAATACTATGTTTAGAGACTACAGATCAAGACGTTTTTCAAAAGGCACTTATTATTGCTAGGATATTTGCGGTTGGGTGTCGTTTAGAAAACGCAATATCGTTATCTGAATCTAATCGTTATTTATATCTTAGTTCACTAGAATATTTGGCTTATGGTAAGCATCTTCTTCATGTTAGTAAAGAAGACTATGATTGGTGGATACCTATTCTTTTATCAAAGAGAATTAGAGATCCTAATTATGATTTGGATTATTACCATGATGATAGAAAAATTGAACATTTATATCACTTTTTTAAACGAAAGTTTTCATTAAATGATTCTTCTATGCGAAGTCTATATTCTTTTTGTAATATACAACTTTTTGATCCGGAATTTATTGATATAGAAATGTTAAATCAATTTTATCAAGAATTACCATATTCTGGAAATTATTTTTATTCGTAAATGTCGAAAAAATAGTCTTTTCCTCTTTCTTTTTCTTGCATTTTTGTTCTTTTTATTATATGATGGTAGTATAAAGTTAGATGCTTTAGAAGGAGGATAACATATGAAGATTACATCTGTAAATGTTCGTAAGATTGAAAAAGAAGGCTCTAGGATGAAAGGTATTGCATCTGTATTACTAGACGATAGTTTCGCTGTACATGATATTCGTATCATCGAAGGTGAAAAAGGTTTATTTATCGCTATGCCTAGTAAAAAAACTCCAAATGGAGGGTACCGTGACATTGCTCATCCAATCAATCCAGAGGTACGTTCTATGTTTGAAGAGGCAATTCTTAAAGCTTACGAAGAAGCAGAAGATCCTGTTACGAGCGAAGAATAAGATGAGTTTTAAAGCCCTTAGGGCTTTTTTTAATGTTTATTAAGAAAATTCATATATTGATAATGAATGAAATAGGAGTGTAAATATGGAAAAAAATGATAGGGAAAAGAATTTATCAGCAAGTTCTAGTGTCGTTAAGAAAAAGTCTTCTAGTGTAGTTAGGAAAAAGCATGAGTGGGAAAAAAGGAAGTTTCTTCTACTGTGATAAAAAAAGTTTCTAAAGAACCTTCTTCTAGTCTTGTTAATCCACCTTCTATCGTTGTAAAACGGAGTAAGAGTTCTTCGAAAAAAAATTTTGATAATTCGTCTAGTTCGCTTAATAACCAAAAAGTTGTTCAATCGAGAGTAGTTGTACGAAAAAAAGTAAATATGGATAATAAAAACAAAACATATGTTTCTAAAAACGACAATTCAAAATTAGAACAAAATAGCTTGTCAGATCAAAAAATAATTCCAAAACAAAAGTCAGAAAAAATAAAGAAAAAAGATAAAAAAGCGAGAAAGAAAAAGAAAAGTACGAAAAAGAAAAAAATATTGATTATTGGTCTAATCATTCTTGTTTTATTACTTATTGTTGCTTCTTACTTATTTTTCTTTCCCTTTAAACTTACTTATGATACAAAAGGTGACTTAGTTACTAAGACTGGTACTTTAGATTTTGAAGTAACCATAACTGGGAATAAACCAATTTCAAAAATATATTACGCAATTGATCCTGAGGATAAGGATAATTTAGAATATTATGAAAAGTTAGATTATTCATCGTTACTTTTTCAAGGAAAACTTTCTTTTGATGATTTTAGTGTTCCTGTTGGATCTAGAACTTTATTTTTATATGTAAAATCTTTTTTGGGTACCCATGAAATTGTTTCTATTCCTGTAGAATATACGATTGGATATATCGATTCTTTAACACCTAATGATATTGTCGAAAGTCCTATTCATGAAGATAATTATATTGTTAACCAAGAACTGTTACTTACTTTTGATGAATCAGTCAGCGAAGAAGATGTTAAAAAATTAGTTGAAAAATATTCGGGTATTATCGTCGGAGAAATTTATTTTCTACATCAATATCAGGTAGAGTTTGATACTGATGATTTGACAAAAACCAAAGAAAACTTAGAAAATGAGGTTGGTCTTGTTAATGTTAGTTATAACTTTATTACTGAGTTAGATGTTGACTATAATAAAGTTGGTAGCAATTTTACAACCAATGCGAAAGAAGATTATTATCTTGATTTATTAGGAATAAGAGATGCCTTTTCTATGATTAAAAAGCCTCATTGGATAGATGTTGGTATTATTGATACTCCGATTGATTATCGACATAAAGATTTAAATATAAATAAAAATAATATGATAATTCCATCTTCAGAGAATGGTACTTATGATGAAATTGATGATATTTTAGAATATTTTAATACCTATGATCACGAACATGATACTACTTATAAAACTAGTCCTCATGATGGATGTAGTTATTTATCTTTTCGTTCTCATGGTACTCATGTTGCGGGATTATTGCCGGATTAGAACAAGGTATAAATTCACGAGCTGTTTTACATTATGCTAGTTTATGGTCATATTATTTGCAAAGTGATCAGGACGAAAAGAATAAAGAAATAGATGGTAATTTTGCTTATTTAAATGATTTGTTTTCTCTTACTTATTCATTGAGTAATATGATTATGTCTGATTCAAGAGTTATCAATATGAGTATTGGTTCTACAACATATCGACCCGGTTCACCTGGATTTGAAAAGGAAAACAAAAATAAATCAGTTGAAGAAATTCAAGTGGCGACAGAAGAGTATAATCGAGAGTATCAAGAGTATAAAAATTATTTAGATGCTTATTTTCACGTTATTGAAAAGACAGGTAAAGATTTTATTATCGTAAAATCAGCCGGTAATTGTAGTCAAGCAGGTGACTGTATTACGGATGCTGATTCTGATTATTTTAACCGAGTTCTTTCAGAAAATGAATTTGCTGATAAACATAGTTTAATTGTAGGGGCGACAGATGTTACTACTTCTGTTTCTGGAAATGTTTTGCATTCCAAAGCTTCTTATTCTAAATATGGAGAAATAGTGGATATTTTGGCTCCGGGTACTGTTTATAGTACGATTTATAATAATGATTATGAGTGGATGAGCGGAACTTCTCAAGCTGCCCCAATTGTCTCTGGAATTGCTAGTTTAATTTATTCTGTTGATTCTAATTTTACTTCAGAACAAGTAATTGATTTTATTTTGAATAATACTGACGGAAAAATCAAATATAATTCAGTAACGAAAGAAGTCATTCATGCTAAGAAAGCAGTAGATGCGGCTGTTCATTATCAAGAAACAGGCGAAGTATTAGGTAATCATGATGATACTAAGTATGGCTTTGTTCAAGGAACAATTCAAGATGCTTTGACAAAAAAACCAGTTCAAGTTGTTGGTAATATTCAATTCGTGGATGTCAATGACACAAATAAAATCTATACCGCATCTGATAATAGTGCTAATTATTTGAATAATGGTAATTATGATTATATTTTACCGGTTGGTACTTATAATATGATTATTGATTTTGAAGGATATATTAAAGAAACAATTTATAATATTAAAGTGGATGAAAATGTAGTTACTTATAATATTTTATTAAATGTAGTTGATGATGAACATCATTTTACAGTAACGCAAAATGGATATGCAGTAGATGCTTTTGATGGAAGCTATATTCCTAATACTAAGATTGTCTTTTATAAGGGAGTTTTTAACACTAATGAAAATAAAGTAGCTGAGGTAACTACAGATAGTATGGGTTTTTATTCTGTTCAATTAGAACCTGGTAATTATACGGCTTACGCCTCAGCTGATGGTTATACTTCAAGTAAGACAAATATTTTGGTTATTCCAAATTCGGAGAATCAAAATTGTGCACTTACTCCAGTATTAAAAGAAGGAGAAATTAGAGCAGTTCTTACTTGGGGATTAACCCCTAGGGATTTAGATTCTCATTTAGTTGGTCCTACTCCAGAAGGAGATCAGTTTCATATTTATTTCGGTAATAAAAATTACGAATATCAAGGAACAAAATACAATAACTTAGATTTGGATGATACGACGAGTTATGGTCCAGAGACAACTTCTGTTTATGTAGGAGTAAATGGAACTTACACTTATTATGTACATGATTTTTCTAATCGTAATTCTTCTAGTTCTAATGCTCTTAGTTTATCTGGAGCGCAAGTAAAATTATATATTGCAGGACGAGAAGAACCTATTATTTATAATGTTCCTAATCAGCCGGGTACATTATGGAAAGTATTTTCTATTGAAAATGGGCAAGTGACTTCAATTAATGAAATGAGCTTTCATAGTAATTATCGTAATTTAGAATGAAGGTACTAAGTATCTTTTTTCTTTTGGTATATTTCTTTTGTTCCATCATATTTTTTATTAGGAGGAATTATATGGACAAGGATACGAATATTACGAATTATAACCATAGTATTAATATAGTAGAAAGAAAAAATATTTTGGTAACTGGAGTGAAAAAGATTGAAAGTTTTGATAATGAAGAGTTTTTGATGGAAACAGTAATGGGTTTTTTGGTATTAAAAGGGGACGATTTAGAATTATTGAAATTAGATACTTTACAAGGAAATGTATCAATTAAAGGGTTTTTAAAATCTTTTGCTTATGTAGATGATGCGACAAAAAAAGAAAAAGAATCTAGTATTATTAGTAGGTTGTTTAAATAATGGAACTAGAGATACAGATTCAAAGCTTTGTTGCTTCTTTTGTCTTTGGATTTCTATTTTCTTATGTCGTTAATTTGTGCTATAAGTGGTTATTTCTTTCTAAAGGGTTATTTCGCTTTTTATTTACATTAATTTTTGTTTTGTTTTTTTGCTTATTGTATTTTATTATGATGGTTGTGATTAATTCTGCTCGTATTCATATTTATTTTTTTATGATGACTTTGATTGGTTATTTAATAGGTAATTTATTTAGTCGGAAAGTTCGTTATCATTAGTTTACATTTCTTTGTCAAGCGACAAAACTTTCTATTTTTAAACCGTTGTTTTTTCTTTTGTTTCTATTTATAATGATGATAAGAAGAATAGGGAGGTTTGCGTAGGTATGAGAAAGAAAAAAACAAAGTCCCGTGCACGCGTTTGTCTTTTTGTGCCTATATGTGCGATAGCGATCATCGCTATTTTTACTGCTGTTGGTAACTATTGGGTTCAGATATTCGAAAAGTACCAAGAAAAAGAGATCTTAGAAGAAAAAATGCTCACTTTACGAGAGAAAGAAGCCGAATTAAAAGTAGATGTTGAAAAGTTGGAAGATCCGGATTATATTGCTCGTTATGCACGGGAGAAGTATATGTATTCTAAGGATGGGGAGATTATTCTAAGATTACCAGAAGAAGATGAAGAATAATCTTCTTTTTCTTTGGTTTTTATTAATAAGTATGGTACAATACTATTTGTAGTGAAATGGGTGAATAGTGTGGATGAAGTATATGATTATTTGAAAACTCTATTAGATCCTTCTAGTACTGTAGTTGTTGGAGTATCGGGAGGACCGGATTCTATGGCACTACTTTATATTTTGGTTACTTTGGCTAAGAAGAGGGCTTTTTCTTTGATTTGTTGCCATGTTAATCACAATGTGCGTAAAGAGAGTGAAAATGAGAAAGTTTTTTTAGAAAATTGGTGTAATGAACATGGGGTTTTGTTTGAGTCTATGAAGATTGAACATTATAGCGATGACAATTTTCATAACGAAGCGAGAAATATTCGTTATCGATATTTTGAAGAAATAGTAACCAAGTATCAGGCAAATTATTTAATGACTGCTCATCATGGTGATGATTTAATGGAGACGATTTTGATGAGACTTGTAAGGGGATCGACTTTAGGGGGGTATGCCGGATTTAAGCGTGAAGTAGATAAGGGAAGCTATCTACTTGTTCGTCCGCTTATTTCGGTTTCTAAGCAAGAGTTATTAAATTATGATGAAAAAATGGGGATTCCTTATGTCATCGATAATTCTAATCATAAAGATAAATATACAAGGAATCGTTATCGTAAATATGTGTTACCATTTTTGAAACAGGAAAATCCTAATGTGCATGAGAAATTTTTAAAATTTAGTATGATGTTAGGAGAATATAGTGATTTTATTGATCGCCAAGTAGATAGTGTGTTTGCGTCAGTTTATCACGATGGGTATTTAGATATACCGATTTTTACTACCATAGATTCTCTTTTACAAACACGAATCCTTTATCGTATTTTAGAAGAGATTTATCAAGATGATTTAAACTCGGTTAGTGATAGGCATGTTCAACTTTTTTATCAACTTATTTTCTCTCGTAAAAAAAATACCTTTATTCTATTACCTAATCATGTGAAGATTGTGAAATCTTACGATCAGGTTAAAGTGGTAAAAGTTGGAGAAGGAATTGATCATTACGAAATAGAATTAGTTGATTATGCGGTTCTTCCTAATGGCAGGCATCTAGAAGTTATTCATCATGATATTTTAGAAAACGGTAATGATGTTTGTCGTTTAGATAGTCATGATATTGTTTTACCTCTTTATGTTAGAACGAGAAAATATGGAGATAAAATGGCAGTAAAAGGCTTATCTGGTACTAAAAAATTAAAAGATATTTTTATCAATAGTAAAGTGCCAATGGAAAAGAGAGAATTATGGCCTGTTGTTGTTGATGCAACTGGTAAGATAGTATGGGTTCCTGGTATTAAGAAAAGTAAAATTAATAAACAAAAAAATGAAAGTTATGATATAATAATTAAATATTACTGAAGGAGAGAGAAATAATAATGAATAAAAACAATATTAAAAGAGGTTTATTACCGTATTTATTCTTAGTTTTGATTGTATTTAGTGTTTATTATTTATTTAGTGTACTTAATCAAAAAGTAAATGTTTTAACGTACGACGAATTTGTTTCTTTGTTGGAGGATGAAAAAGTAACTGAACTTTCAATTACGCCAAAGCAAAGAGCTGTCGTTTATGAAATTAGTGGTAAGGCTGAGGATTATAAAGAAAATGAGTCTTTCTTTATTCGGGTACCTTTGAGTGATGAAATTATTAAGACAATTTTTGCATCAGAAGAAAAAGCAGATTTTGAATTGGTAACGAACCCAGATCCAGAATCTAGTACATTATTATTGATTTTGGTTAATGTTTTACCGCTAGTTTTACTTGTTGGTGTTGCGATTTTTATTTTTACTAGACAAATGGGTGGCGCTAATAAGTCGATGGATTTTGGTAAAAGTAGAGCCCGGTTAAGTAATGATACAAATAAAGTAACATTTAAGGATGTTGCGGGATTAAAAGAAGAAAAAGAAGAAGTTTCAGAATTAATTGACTTTTTGAAAAATCCAAAGAAATTTCAAAAACTAGGTGCAAGAATTCCTAAAGGTGTTTTATTAGTTGGTCCTCCCGGAACTGGTAAAACATTACTTGCTAAGGCAGTAGCGGGAGAAGCTAATGTACCATTTTACTATATTAGTGGTTCTGATTTTGTAGAGTTGTTTGTCGGTGTTGGTGCTAGTCGTGTTCGTGATATGTTTAAACAAGCTAAACATTCTGCGCCATGTTTAATTTTTATTGATGAAATTGATGCCGTAGGTCGTCAACGTGGTACTGGTTTAGGTGGTGGACATGATGAACGTGAACAAACACTTAACCAATTACTTACCGAAATGGATGGTTTTGGTGCTAACGAGGGAATAATTATTATTGCTGCAACTAACCGTGCTGATGTATTAGATCCTGCTTTACTTCGTCCGGGTAGATTCGATCGTCAAGTTACTGTTGATTTACCAGATGTTAGAGAACGTGAGGAAATTTTGAAGGTTCATGCTAAAGATAAGATTTTAGATTCTTCGGTTCGTTTAGAATTTTTGGCTAAACGTACTCCTGGATTTAGTGGAGCAGCCCTTGAGAATTTATTGAATGAAGCGGCATTACTTGCGGTTAGAAGGAATAAAGAAGCAATTACCATGAGTGAAATTGATGAAGCAACTGATCGGGTAATTGGTGGTCCAGCTAAGCTTAGTCGTAAGTATAACGATCATGAAAAAGAAGTGGTAGCTTATCATGAAGCAGGTCATGCTGTTTTAGGTATTAAGTTACCAAATGCTGATGATGTACAAAAAATTACAATTATTCCACGTGGGCAAGCTGGTGGTTATACGTTAATGATGCCTAGTGAAGAGACTTACTTGTCTACTAAAACGGAATTATTACAACGGATAACTGGTTTATTAGGTGGACGTGTTTCAGAAGAAATCCAATTTCACGAAGTAACTACTGGTGCACATAATGATTTTGAAAAGGCAACTAAGATTGCTCGGGCTATGGTTACTGAGTATGGAATGAGCGATTTAGGTCCAGTCCAACTTGAACAGCAAGAAGGTGGAGTTTTCCTAGGCCGTGATTATAATAAAACGCGTAATTTCTCTAATGAAATTGCCCATGAAATCGATAAAGAGGTTCGTAAAATTATCGATGAGTGTTATCAAAACGCAAAAAAAATCTTACTCGAGAATCGTGATTTGGTGAAATTACTTGCCGATTCTTTATTAGAGTATGAAACATTAACTAAAGAACAGATCGATTCTTTAGTAGAAACTGGAAAAATGCCAGAAGAAAAGCCTGATGTTAAAATAGATAATGATGTAACTTTAACGGAACTTAAAACCCTAGCTAAAGAAAAGGGAATTAAAGGCTATACAAAAATGACTAAGGAAGAGTTGGAAAATGCTTTAGAAGAACAAACATAAGAGAAAGAGGAACCTGATTCTAAGTAAAGAACAGTTTCTTTTTTCTATTTATGTTGAAGTTTAATTAGTAAATTTCACGAGTACTATTTCTAAAAAAACTCAACAGTGATATACTAAAAGTGGTGTTATTATGAAACGTTTTTGTTCTTATCATCCTGCTAAATGGGAAGCTTTTGCTTTTTTAATGATTCCTATTTTAGTAGGAATTTTGTCTGCCACTTGTTTTGATAATGATATTTGGTTTTTAGTCCGTACGGGAGAGGAAATTCTTGTTAATGGGTTTCCTCATGTTGATTTTCTAACTTTTCATGAGAATTTAACCTTAGTAGTTCAACAGTGGTTGGTCGATGTTTTATTCTTTTTTGTTTATGATATTAGTGGCAAAAACGGACTTTATTTTCTTACTATTTTTGTAAATATTTATCTCATTTTTATCACTTATCAGCTATTGATGTTAGTTACAGATAAGAAACGAAATTTATCTATTTTATTCACTTGTATAATTACTTCTATTCTTGCTTTCTTTTTCTTATTACCAAGACCACAAATTTTTTCTTTTGCTATTTTATTTACAGAATTATATGTACTAGAACATTATATGAAAAAGAAAAATACTAAAATATTATATTTTCTTCCTCTTTTATCTTGGTTGATGATTCAGCTACATGCCTCTTTATGGCCGATGTTATTTTGTTTTTGGTTAGTCTTTTTTCTTAACACTTTTTCTTTTTCCGTTGGTCGGCTTTCTTCTACTAAAAAACCCCAAAAACCGCTATTGATTATTTTTCTTTTTATGATTTTAGTAGCTTTTATTAATCCTTATGGCGTTGATGCGATTTTTTATTTATTTCGTTCTGTTAGTAGTAGTCTTTATCATATAGTTCCGGAAATGCGTATCCCTGATATCCATACTTTTAAAGGAATGGTTTCTTATTTTTGTATATTTGTGGTTTGGCTTAGTTATTTAATATTTATTAAGTCAAAGATCAAAATTCGTCATTTTCTATTGTTGTTAGGAACAACTTATCTTGCGATTTCTTCGTGGCGTGGTTTGGCCTTTTTCTTAATTGCTGCTGTTTACCCTTTAGCTTATTATTTTCGCTTTAATTTCTATCGAATACAGGATTTATCCCTATCTTTTCATCAATTTGTTCCTTTATTAGTTGCGGTTTTGTTTTTAGGAATAATGCCGATTTGTTTAATTTTGTCTTTAGATGGTGTTCTAATGAAATATTCGATGCAAGAAGGGATTGATTATTTGCTAGAAACTGAGGATACTACTCAGGTTCGTTTGTATTGCGCTTATGGGGAGTGTACGTATGCAGAGTATATGGGGTTGAAGCCATATATGGATAGTCGTGCAGAAGTGTTTATTAAAGAGAATAATCAACAAGCCGATATTTTAGATGAAGTGTTCTATTTACAAAACCATGTCTTAGATTATCATGAATTTTTGAATAAGTATCAGTTTACACATTTATTGGTTACAGAAGATGATTATTTATATCAATTATTGTTACATGATTCTGATTATGAAGTCTTTTTTTCAGGAGTTGAAACTAAGACTACACACAGTTTACAAGAAAAGAATTTGCGCCATTATATTATTTTTAAGAAACGATAATCGTTTTCTTTTTTTGAATTTTGTGGTATTATCTATTAGTACGAATTTGGGGGATAATTATGTGGAAGATTGGAAATGTAGAAATCAAGCATCAAACTGTTTTGGCGCCGATGGCTGGCATTGGGAATTCTAGTTTTCGAAAGATTATTAAAGAAATGGGCTGTGGTTTGATTTATGCCGAAATGGTTTCAGATAAAGCCCTTTTTTATAAAAATCAAAAGACAGTGGATATGCTTTACATGGAAGAAGAGGAACGCCCAATTGTTCAACAAATTTTTGGTAGTGATAAAGATTCTTTTGTTGAAGCTGCCAAGTTTATTGAACAGAATATGCATCCAGATATTATTGATATTAATATGGGGTGCCCCGTTCCTAAAGTAGCAATTCGGTCACAAGCTGGTAGTGCCCTTTTAAAAAATCCAGAAAAAATTAGAGAAATAGTTACGGCGGTTGTAGAAGCCGTTCAAGTTCCCGTTACAGTAAAAATTAGAAGTGGTTGGGATTTTGAACACATTAATGCAGTAGAAGTAGCTAAAATTTGTGAAGAAGCAGGGGCTAGTGCGATTTGCGTTCATCCTAGAACGAGAAGTCAAGGTTATAGTGGAAAAGCCAATTGGCAGATTATTAAGCAAGTTAAAGAAGCAGTTTCTATTCCGGTAATTGGTAATGGCGATATTGTTGATATTTATAGCGCGAAGAGGATGCTTGATGAAACAGGCTGTGATGCAATTATGATTGGGCGAGGTGTATTAGGTAACCCGTGGTTGATCAAGGAAATTAATGCTTATTTAGAAGAAGGGAAAATAATTCCTCCGCCAACAGCTTTGATGCGTATTGATATGTGTTTACATCATTTAGAGAATTTATATCAATTAAAGAACGAAAAATTAGCGGTTTTAGAAATCAGAAATCATGTTGCTTGGTATTTAAAGGGACTTAAAAATTCTAATGAAATTAAAAATAAAATATTTCTCTGCCACCATATTTCTGATATAATTAACATATTAAATGATTATAAAAAATATATAGAAAGAAGCGTGAATTAAATGCCAAAAAAGAAAGAAACTGTAGAAGGAGAAATATTAAAGGAAAAAAAAGTAACTAAGAAAAAAGTAAATGGCTCTGCGCAAAAAGAAGAGAAAATAAAAGTTTCTAAAGATAAACGTTCAGAGGCGAAAGAGTTACGCAAAGCTTATTTTTTTCCAAGATTAATGGCTTATATTATTGATTTTGCGATAGTTACTTTATTGTTAAGTTTTATTTTGGTGTTTTTACCTGCTAATGAAAATTATACTGCTTATTTAGAAGAATATGAACAGATTCAGATAAATTATTTAGAAGGGAAAACTTCATCAGATGAGTATGTTAATCAGTCCGTAGAAGTAGTTCGTGATTTAGATTATAGTAATGTAATGACTTCAATTGTTGGAGTTGTTGTATTTATTCTTTACTTTGTTGTTTTTCAGTTTTATAATAATGGGCAGACTCTTGGTAAAAAGTTAATGGGAGTTCGTGTAGTTTCAGCTACGGGTGATAAGAAAGTATCGATGAATCAATACGTTCTTAGATCCTTACTAGTGAATTCTTTGGTTTGTAATATCTTACTTATTGGTATGGTGTTGTTTATGAGTAGAGATGTTTATTTCTATACAAAGTTTATTGTTGAAGGAATTCAAACACTGTTAATTATTGTATCTGCCTTTATGGTAATTTATTCAGCTAGCGGTCGTGGGCTTCATGATAAGATGGCTGAAACTAGAGTAGTAATGGTTGATTAGGAGGTTATTTATGAGAGAATTTTCAGAACAAGAATTGGTACGACGTGGTAAGTTAGATAGTATTCGTGAATACTGTAATCCTTATCCTGAACGCTATGTTGTTACTCATTCATTAAAAGATGCATCTAATTTGGAGGATGGCATCAATCAGATTCGAGTAGCTGGACGTATTGTTTTCTTACGTAAAATGGGTAAAATGAGTTTTATTAAATTACGGGATATTGAAGGAGATTTACAACTTTCTATTAAGATTGATTTAGTTGGGGAAGAAGCCTATGAATTCTTTAAGAGTAATATTGATCTTGGAGATTTTATTGGTGCTGAAGGTGAAATTTTTACGACACATACTGGTGAAAAAACATTACGTGTTCAATCTTTTCAATTTTTAGGAAAAGCTCTACGGCCATTACCAGAAAAATTTCATGGTTTAACGGATCAAGAGGCATGTTATCGTCAGCGTTATGTCGATTTAATTATGAATCAAGATACTAGAGAACGTTTTTTACTTCGTATTCGTTTTATTCGTGAATTACGTCATTATTTGGATGATTTAGGATACTATGAAATCGAGACTCCTATTTTGAATAATAAAGCGAGTGGGGCAGCAGCTAAACCTTTTATTTCTCATCATAATGCTTTAGATATGGATGTTTATTTAAGAATAGCCCCAGAAACTTACTTAAAAAGAGCAGTAGTTGGTGGTATTCCCAAGGTATACGAAGTAGCTAGGTGTTTTCGTAATGAGGGAATGGATGCAACTCACCTACAGGATTTTACGATGGTAGAAGGTTATCAAGCTTATTTTAATTATGAAGATAATATGAAGTTAATTCAACATATGTTACAGACAATTATTGAGAAATTGTTCGGTACTTTGACAATTCCGTTTGGTGATAGAGTGATTGATTTTGGCGGAGATTGGCCTCGTGTAACTTTCCGTGAATTGATTCTTAAATACTCTGATATTGATATCGAAGTAGATAATACGAAAGAAAAATTATTAGCGAGAATTTTAGAAAAGAAAATTGAATTAGAAAGTGAAACACCATTAGAGAATTTAGGTTTCGGTAATTTGGTCGATGTTTTATATAAGAAAGTTGCTCGGCCATTTATGATTGAGCCTGTTTATCTAACAGAACATCCAACAAGTTTATCGCCACTTGCTAGAAGTAATGATGAGCGTAAAGAGATCAGTGATCGCTTCCAATTAGTGATTAATGGGGCAGAAATTGTTAATGGATATTCAGAATTGGTTGATCCAATTGAACAAGAAAAGAGACTATTAGAACAAGCTGCTTTAAAGGCTGCTGGAGATACTGAAGCTATGCCAATGGATTATGATTATATTCGTGCTATGGAATATGGTATGCCACCAATTTCTGGTTGGGGAATGGGGATTGATCGTATTGTTCAACTCTTAACTGGAGCTGATAATATCCGCGATGTAGTTATGTTCCCATTAATGAGACCTTTGGATGAAGACAAGGATTAAAAAGATACTCTTATTCACTTGAGTATCTTTTTTGTTGAAAACACTAGTTTTTAAAGTAAAAAGATTGTATTTTATGACAAATAATGTATAATGAAATAGGGAGGTTAATATGAAAAAGCATAATAGTTTCAAGGTTGTGTTAATTACAATATTCGTTGTAGCGCTTTGTAGTTGGATTTTTCCTAGTGCACAGTTTTCTACACAATTAATCGAAGGTGAAAGAGTTCAAGCTGGTTTATTCGATGTGTTTTCGTATCCTATGGTAGCACTTTATTACTTTATGAATATTTTTGTATTTGTAATTGCGTGTGGTGCCTTTTACGGAGTTGCATATAGAATACCGGCATATAAAAAACTATTAGAAAAAATTACTGCTGGATTTAAAGGCAGAGAAAATATTTTCTTAGTTTTAATGATTATCTTGATTGCCGCTTTAGTTTCTGTAACGGGTATTTCGTTTCCAATTGTATTTATATTCCCATTAGTTATTTCTATTATTTTAATGATGGGATATAACAAGTTAGTTGCTGCTAGTGTAACGGTTGGTTCTACTATTGTAGGTATAGCTGGTACAACATTAGGCACAACTACGGTTGGCTATGTAAATTATATTCTAGGTACGGATACTTTTGATGAAATGATTACAAAAGTGATTATCTTAGTTGTTTTAACTGTTTTATTGGTAGCTAATGTATTACTTTACGCAAAGAAAACAAAACGTGTAGTAGAAGAGAAAAAAGAAGAGTTAGCTCATAATGATGAGGTTAAAGAAGCTAAGAAAGAAGAAATTGTAAAACCTGTTTCTTCTAAGAAAGAGACGAAAAAGAAATCTGTAGAAGACACTAAGAAAGAAACTAGTAAGAAAAAAGATACTACTAAGAACACAAAAACAGCAAAAGCAAAGACGACAACTAGAGGACGTAAACCAAGTTCTTCAAAAGGTAAAACTAGAGCATCTTTTGCTAAGACTAGTGATGAGGTAATTCAAGTGGAAGTAGCTAAAGATAAGCCTAAAAAGGTACGTGTTTGGCCATTCGTCATCATTTTTGATCTTATGGTAATTATCTTAGCAATTTGTATGTTTGATTGGGAAGGTTTATTTGAGATTTCTTGGTTTAGTGATGCAACAAATGCAATTGTTGGATTCCAAATTGGTGAATTTCCAATTTTCTCTAAGTTATTAGGTACTTTCAATGCATTTGGTTCATGGAGCTTGAATGTCGAAGTCCCAGCTATGATATTGATTTTCACTTGTATTTTAGCTTTGGTATATCGCGTTAAATGGAATGATTTCATTGATGGCGTAGTAGAAGGAGCTAAGCGTTGTGCACCAGTTGCTACCGTAATGTTGTTAATTTTCACAGTATTAATTATCGTGACTTATCATCCATTCCAATTATGTATTACTAAAGCATTACTTGAAGTTTCAACGGGATTAAATGTAGTTACGATGTCAATTATTACGATGTTTTCAAGTTTCTTCAATGCTGATCTTACTTATGTCGCACAGAGTACACTACCTTATGTTACATCGGTTATTACGGATAGTTCACTTTATCCATTACTTGCTGTTATCTTCCAATCTATCTATGGATTAATGATGTTAATTGCGCCTACTAGCATTATTTTATTAGGTACATTAACTTATTTGGACGTTCCATATACCCAATGGTTAAAACATATTTGGAAATTATTTGTACAGTTCTTAATTGTACTTATCATTATTTTCTTAATTGTACTTGCGGTTTAGAAATGAATCGGCTTTGACAAATAAGAATGGATTATTTTAAGTAGATTGAATCTTAGTTAAGAGGATGTCTACTTTTTTTGTCTCTTAGCGTTTAAAAAAATTCTAAATTGCTCATATTATGCATAGAATGATATGGGAGGAAATATTATGTTTTCTAGGTTTAGTGAAGAAGCACAAAAAGTACTGTTAAATGCTAAGAAGGAAATGCAGGAGATGAAACATCCCTATGTTGGTACGGAACATTTATTGCTATCTTTGCTTTCTGTTCAAAAGGATATTGGAAAGAAAATGGCCGAGTATGGAGTAACTTATCAAAAATTCAAGGATAAATTAATAGAGATTGTAGGAGTTGGCACGGAGGATAGCTCTTGGTTTTTGTATACTCCATTGTTAAAAAGAGTATTAGAAACCGCAATTTTAATTAGTAAAGAATCTGGAAATGGTGAAGTTGGTTGTGATCAATTATTATTTTCTATTTTAGAGGAAGGCGAAGGAATTGCAGTAAGAATTTTAGAAAAATTAAATGTTGATGTAGAAGAATTACAAGAAGTATTTTCTTTAAAATTAACGGCTAAGAAAAAAGGAAATAAAAAGAAGTTAATGGTAGAAGAGTATGGATTAGATTTAACGAAAAAGGCACTAAATCATGAAATTGATCCGGTCATTGGCCGTGATGATGAACTATTGCGGGTAATGGAAATTTTATCGCGTAGGACGAAGAATAACCCATTATTAATAGGAGATGCTGGGGTTGGAAAAACGGCAATCGTTGAAGCATTAGCACAATTAATCGTTTTAAATCAAGTACCAGATAAGCTTAAAAATAAACGATTAATTTCTGTTTCTATCGCTAGTTTAGTAGCTGGTACTAAATATCGTGGTGAATTTGAAGAGAGAGTTACGAAAATGCTTAAAGAAATAGAAAATGATGATACGATTATTCTTTTTATTGATGAGATTCATACCTTGATGGGAGCAGGTGGGGCAGAAGGAGCGATTGATGCAGCGAATATTTTTAAACCGGCTTTAGCTAGAGGCAAGCTCCAATTAATTGGTGCGACTACGATTGATGAATATAAACAATCGATCGAGAAAGATAAAGCTATTGAGCGTAGATTTCAAGTCGTGGTTATTGAAGAGCCAAAAAGTGATAAAGTTTATGATATCTTGTTGAAATTGAAACCATTATATGAAAAGTTTCATCACGTTAAAATTTCTGATGATGGATTACGTTTTATTATTCAATTAACAGATAAATATATGCATGATAGGAGACAACCAGATAAAGCTATTGATGTTTTGGATGAGGTTTGTGCTAAGGTTTCTTTAGTTGCGGATAAAGATAGTAAGACTTTGCATAAATATCAAGAAAAATTAACTGAATTAGTGGATAAAAAGAATAAATATATTCTGCAAGAAGATTTTGAGAAAGCAAGCGCTTTAAAAACTGAAGAAAAGGAATTATCTTCATCGATTAATACAATTGAACTAAAACGAATGAAAGCACGTGGGGTAAAGCGGGTGAGGTTATCAGATATTGCGGATGTAGTTAGTACTAAAGCTAAAGTGCCTATTTATGAAATTCATTCTGCTAGTTTGAAATTATTAGAGCGATTAGAAAAACAACTTAAACAAAAAATTTATGGCCAAAATCAAGCTATAATACAGTTAGTTAACTTTACTAAAAAAATGCAGTTAGGTTATAAAGAAGGAAACCATCCAACTTCTTTTCTATTTGTTGGTCCAACCGGAGTAGGAAAAACATTGTTAGCGAAGGAATATAGTCGGTTACTGTTTGGCGAAGATCGACTAATTCGTTTGGATATGAGCGAATATAAAGAAGAAAGTAGTATTACTAAAATTATTGGTTCTGCCCCAGGCTATGTTGGGTATGATGATGGAAAGAATAAATTAGAAGAAATAAAGAATAAGCCACATGCAGTTATTTTAGTCGATGAAATTGAAAAAGCCCATCCTAGTGTATTAAATCTATTTTTACAAATTTTAGATGAAGGAAGAATTACTGATGCGAAAGGAAATACTGTTCACTTAGAACATAATATTATTATTATGACTTCTAATATTGGTTTTTCTACTCATGATTTAGGTTTTGTTTCTACTAATACAATTGAATCAAAATTACAAGACTTTTTATCTTTAGAATTATTAAATCGAATCGATCAGATTATTGAGTTTAATCGCTTATCTCATGAAGCCATTAAACAGGTAGTTTTGACGCAAATGCGCGAGTTAAAAGCAAAATTTAAGGCTCGGGAGATTAAAATTCAATTTGCGGATTCCTTAATAGAAGATATTATAGCTTCTTGTGATTACGAAAAATTTGGGGCTAGACGGGTAGGTAAGATTATTGAAGATAAAGTGGATAATTATATTATCGATCAAGTATTGTTGGGAATGAATTCTATTAAAGTCGAGGAGATCAGTTCGTAGAGGATCTTCTTTTTTGACGGTTTCTTTCTTCTAAAAAGCATGATATAATGAGTTAAACACGGAAAAAGAAGTATCTACCATAATTATTCCGTAATTTTGTAATATAATGAAAAAGGTGATTGGTTTTGAAAATTTATAATACGTTAACGAGAAAAGTTGAAGAGTTTATTCCTCATGAAGAGGGTGTTGTTAGGATGTATACTTGTGGACCTACGGTATATAACTATGCGCACATTGGTAATTTACGTACGTATATTTTTGAGGATGTTTTAGAAAAAGGATTACGCTATTTGGGTTATGACGTTCGTCGAGTCATGAATATTACTGATGTTGGTCATATGACGAGTGACAGTGATTCTGGCGATGATAAGATGTTAAAAAGTGCCGAAAAAGAGGGAAAGACGGTTTATGAGATTGCCAAATTTTATACAGAAGCTTTTTTTAAAGATCTTGAGAAACTAAATATTCGTAAGCCAGATATTATAGAGAATGCTAGTCATCATATTGATATGTATATTAAAATGATCTCTAAAATGTTAGAGGATGGTTATGCTTATCAATCTCATGGAAATGTTTATTTTGATATTAGTAAAGCGAAAGATTATTATCAACTTTCGGGAAAGAATCCAGACGATTTAATGGTTGGAGTTAGAGATACGGTAGAAGAAGATGACTTTAAGAAAAATCCAGCTGATTTTGGATTATGGTTTACCGATAGTAAGTTTTCCAATCAAGATATGAAATGGGATTCTCCTTGGGGAATTGGTTATCCTGGTTGGCATATTGAATGTAGTGGGATTAGTGCGAAATATTTAGGGGAGTATTTAGATATTCATTGTGGTGCGGTGGATAATATTTTTCCTCATCATACTAATGAAATTGCGCAAAGTGAAGCTTATTTTGGTCATAAATGGTGTAATTATTGGGTACATGGTGAATTTTTAAACGATAAGACTGGTAAAATGAGTAAGTCTAAGGGGGAGTTTTTACGTCTTCAACTATTGGAGGATAAAGGGTATTCTCCTCTTAGTTATCGTTATTTATGTTTGAATAGTCACTATCGAAAAGGTTTAGTATTTTCTTATGAGGCACTTGATCAAGCTGAGGTTAGTTATCGTAAATTAAAAAATCGTATTAAGTTATTAGATAGAACTCCTAATCTTCGGGAGGGGAAAATTGATTATTACCAAGATAAGTTTAAAGAAGCAATTGAAAACGATTTAAATACTTCTAGTATGTTAACATTAGTTTATGATGTATTAAAAGATAATGAACTAACTGATTTTACGAAGTTATATTTAATTGAAGATTTTGATAAAGTGTTATCTTTAGATTTAACTGTTGAAGATGAGGAAGAACTTCAAAATGAACAGTTTATTTTAGATAAGATTGAAGAGAGAAAACAAGCAAAGAATGCTCGTGATTTTGCGCGCGCAGATGCGATTCGTGATGAATTATTGAGTCAAGGTATTCGCTTGATCGATACAAGAGAGGGTACTACTTACGAAAGAATTTAAGGAAAGGAGGAATCTCAACTGTATTATACATATGATTTAATCGGCTACAGGTTGGTTTTAATTGGCGTTGTGATTACTTTAGTTGCGCAGTCGTTTGTGACTAGTCGTTACCGTCGCTATCTAGTTAAAGATACGAAGAAAGGACTATCTGGTCAAGAAGTTGCTCGTATGATTTTAGATGAGCATGGACTCAGTCATATTTATGTGACAGAAGTAAAGGGAACGCTTACTGATCATTATGACCCAAATAGAAAAGTAGTAAGACTATCTAGGGAAGTATTTCATGGTACTTCGGTCGCTGCTTGTAGTGTAGCAGCTCATGAAGTAGGGCATGCGATTCAAGATAAAGAAGGTTATTTCTTTATTCGACTTAGAGGAGCTATTTTTCCTTTGGTTAGTTTCGCTTCTAAATTTGGTTACTTGGCTATTTTAATTGGCTTTTTATTTAATTTTATGGATTTAGCTTGGGGTGGCGTTGGGTTACTATTAATTATTTTATTTTTTCAATTGATTACATTACCGGTTGAGCTAGATGCTTCTAAAAGAGCACTTACTGAGTTACAGAAATTAGAAATTTTAGAGAAAAAAGAATTATCTAATGGTAAAGATATGTTACAAGCAGCAGCAATGACTTATGTTGCGTCCCTAGCTACGACACTACTAGAGATTATGCGATTTATTCTTATTATAGCAGGAAGAGACGATCAAAAATGATGGTCTTTTTCTTTTTTTTGCGAAGATAATATGAATATTAGATTTGCCTCTTAGTTAGCTTCTTGATATAATGAAAACGGTGATGAAGTGTGAAGCCAGTAGAAATTAATTCTTTAGTTTTAGCATATTTGGGAGATACTATTTATGAAAATTATGTTCGTCGTTATTTGATTGAACTTGGCTTGACGAATGTTAAACAATTACAGGAAGCTGCAGTAGAGTATGTTAGTGCTCGGTATCAAGCTGCTTATTTGAAAAGTTTACTAAATTTAGATTTTTTTACAGATGATGAGATGGATGTGTTAAAAAGGGCACGAAATTGTAAGAGTAAATCTCATCCTAAAAACTGTGATATTCTTACTTATAAACATGCAACAGCGTTAGAAGCGTTGATTGGTTATTTGGATATTGTTGGTAGAGAAAATAGAATAGATGAGATAATGAAAATGATCTTGGGAGGTAAGTTATGTTAGTCTATGGAAAGAATGTAGCTTTAGAATATTTGACGGATGGTAAAAAAGTACGAAAAATTTATTTGCAGGAAGGATTTAAAGATGAAAAAATTCTTTTCTTGGTTCGGAAATGGAATTTTCCTGTTATTTATAAGCGGAAAACAGATTTAGATCGACTTGCGAGTGGTGTTCATCAAGGTATAATTTTAGATGTAGAGGATTTTAGTTATTGTTCTTTGGATTCGCTTTCTGATGATGAAGATAGTTTTTTGGTTATTTTAGATCATCTGGAAGATCCTCATAATTTAGGAGCGATTATTCGAACGGCAGAAGCGGCTGGTGTCGATGGAATTATCCTTCCTAAAGATCGTGGGGTTACAGTAAATGCTACGGTGTTAAAAACAAGTGCTGGAGCGATTTATCATCTTCCTGTTTGTCAAGTTGTAAATCTTCATCAGACGATTGATACTCTTAAAAAACGTGGCTTTTGGATTGTCGGTACAGATATGACCAATAGTCAGGATTATCGAGATATTGATTATTCCGGTAAAATTGCTCTTATTATCGGTAATGAGGGGACAGGTATGAGTCGTTTGGTACGTGAATCTTGTGATTTTATTGCTAGAATCCCTATGTATGGTAAAGTAAATAGTCTAAATGCTTCTGTTGCGGCAGGTATCATGATTTATGAGGTGATTAGACACAAGAAAGGATAGGTATGCAAAATTATTCTCAATACAATGACTATGAATTAGTTTATATGGTTCAAGAAGAAAACGAGAATGCCTATCAAATTTTATATGATAAGTACCAACCACTTTTGCGTCAAATTGTCAGTCGTTTTTATTCAGCTTATCGTTATTTTGGAATTGAGTATGAGGATTTATATCAAGAAGCTAGCTTAGCTTTAACTAAGGCAATTCGTACTTATCAAGTATCTTCTAATACATTATTTTATACTTTTGCTTGCATTACGGTACGTAGTAAATTAAAAAATTTAATTAAAGTTTCTACTTCTCAAAAATGTTTATTTCATCAAAATATGCTATCTTTATATGATACGATTGATGATATGGATAAGGAGATATTGTTAATTGATACAATTATCGATCCAGATTCTCTTGATCCAGTTTTAGAACTAGAAAAAAAGAATCTTGCGCATCAATTGTTTCAATTTTCTCTTTCTTTAACTGTTGTTCAAGGACAGATATTTGAATTAAAAACAGCTGGTTTTCGTAATATAGATATTGCGATTTTATTAGAGATGTCTTTAAAAGATGTTAGTAATTATCTATATCGAATTAGAAGAAAATTAAAGCGTTTTTTAGTAGTTTGACTTTTTCTATTGTGTGATATAATGATAATAGGGTGAAGATACATGGAGAAGAGGACGATTGTTGAATTTGGGCTTTCTACTATGTCGTTGGAGTATAAAAGAGAATTTTTGTATAAATTGGATTCTATGTTGAAAGAAATTCACGAAAGTGGTGGCTTTGTTACTAGTTTTGATCCAAATACTATTTATGTTACAGAAGATACTAGAATGCCTGTGTTTTCTTCGGTTCGGCGTTTTCTTCCTGATGATGAGGATCAACAGGATATTAAGGCTGCTAATCTTTTGTGGATGGCAGATTTAGCTTTTTGTTTGTATCTTCCGGATTATAATTTAGCAAATGGTTTATTGAATCCAGAAGTGATTAGTATGTATTTTCAAGACTTTAAAGGATATTTTCCAGAAGAAGATGTTGATTATTACGCATCTATTTTTCAACTAGATTATTCGCTTCCTGTTCTTCCAATTCAGTATTATAGTGATTATATTAATGCCAAGATGGATGCTAATCAAGCGAGTAGTTATTCTAGTCATAAGAGTTACAGTAAGAGTACTTTGGCAGGACGAATGATGAGTGAAAAAAATAATAGTGGGTATGCGAATTATATTTTAATGACAAGTTTAGTTGGTTCTTTATTATTGTTAGGTGTTTGGTTTTTATTCTCGTTTTCTTCGATATTTTCTTGACTTTAAGCCTTTTGTGTGATATGGTTATGCTGAACACGAAAGGTGTTTTTATTTTGATAAAATGAAGGTGGGTTATTTATGGCAAAAGTGGTAAAGTCAACGAGAGAAGTTGTCGATATCAATGAAGAAATGGAAAAGATTGAAAAAAAGAAAAAGAATGGAAAAAAGGAGTCTGATCCGAAGAAGAACAAGGAGGAAAAAGTAGCTAAAAATAAAGATAAGAAAAAAAAGGCTGGTAAAGATAAGAAAGATAAAAAAATAAAAAAGAAAAATCCAGTAGTTACTTTTTTTGGTGAAGTAAAAAAAGAGGTTTCTAAAGTAAAATGGCCTAGTCGTAAAGATATGGTTAAATATTCTATCGCAACAATTAGCTTTATTGTTTTCTTTGCTTTATTCTTCTTTATTATTGATATGATTATGGCTATTTTATTGGGGGTGTAAGAGATGGAAAAACAATGGTATGTTGTAAACACTTATTCTGGACATGAAAACAAAGTGAAAGAAAAGTTAGAGATGCGTGCGCAAAGTATGGATATGAAAGATTATATTTTCCGAGTTATTGTTCCAGAAGAGAAAATTATTGAAGAAAAAGATGGGGTAAAAAAAGAGAAAGTAAAAAAATTATTTCCCGGTTATATTCTTGTTGAAATGGTTATGAGTGATGATGCGTGGTATGTTGTTCGTAACACACCTGGTGTTACAGGATTTATTGGATCTAGTGGTAAGGGGGCTAAACCAACGCCATTACAACCACAAGAAGTGGATAAAGTTTTAAATAGTATGGGAATTAGTAGAATTGATGTGAATAAAGAATTAGTCTCTGGTAGTAAAGTTAGAATTATTAGTGGTCCATTTGCTGGTATGTTCGGTACAATTGAAGAAGTTGATGCGCCTAATCAAAAAGTTATGTTGAATGTTGATTTATTTGGTCAAGAAACTTCAGTTGAAGTAGCTATTTCAGAAATCGAGGTTGCCGGATAATATGAAATATGAAAAACCACTTTCTTTTAGAAAGTATATAGCTTTAAAAATAGATGCTTATGCTTTAAGAGGGATGATATCTCTATATTCACCTGAAGAGCAAGAAAGAATTTTAGAAACTTATTTGAGTGAATCGGAATATAGCAATTGGGAAAGAAAAATATACGAAAATACAGTAAATTTTCCTTTTGATGTTATGTTATATGAGGAAATTGGAAATTCATTTAAGTTGGACTTCGACTATGAGTCTCTTGAAAGAAAATATCAAATTCCACATCATGTGCTTGGTGAAAAACTCTATGAGTATCAAACTCAAGATTTTCAAACTGTTTCGGAAGTTTTTTTCCCTTTTTTGAAAGAAGATTCTTTAAAAAAAGGAAAGTAGGGTTTTGTGGTATAGGAAACTGGTTTTAAGTTAGGGGATAAAAATCAAGTAGATCAATAAAAAAACTCGGAAAATATTGTTGGAAATGAGAAAGTTGTAGAAAAAGAAAAGAAAAATGTTGCATTTATTTAAAAAAGATGATACTATTTAGTCGCTATATTTAATTATATAGATGAAATCAAGTGGGAAGCACGGATATCGTATATGTAAAGAATAAAATGCTAATAGAACCACTCGCGAAAACGAAATTAATTTTATAGGAGGTGTTTTTCGTGGCAAAAGAAGTTGTGAGAAAAATTAAATTACAAGTTGTAGCTGGAAAAGCAACACCCGCGCCACCAGTTGGTACAGTGTTGGGTCCTGCTGGAATCAACTTACAAGAATTTTGTACAAAATATAATGATGCAACTAGAGATAAAATGGGAGATATTTTACCAGTTGAAATTACTGTTTATGATGACAGAAGTTTCGATTTTGTAGTAAAAACTCCACCAGTACCTTTCTTACTTAAGAAAGCTGCGAACATTCAAAAAGGAGCAAGCAAAAAGGCAGACGGTGTTGTTGGAAAGATTACGACAAGTCAATTAAAGGAAATTGCCGAGACAAAATTGCCTGATTTGAATGCTTATACTGTAGATGAAGCAATGAAAATTGTTGCTGGTACAGCTCGCAATATGGGAATTGAAATTGTAGATTAATCATTAATCAATAAAATAGACATATAGGTAAAATACCTATGTGGGAGAGATATCCGCTCGTTAATGCAAAAAATTTGCGAACCACATAAGGAGGAATTAAAGTGAAACAAAGAGGAAAGAAATATGTTGAAGCTTTAGGAAAAATCGAGAAAGGAAAAGTTTATACGAAAGAAGAAGCAGTTAAATTAGCTAAAGAAACTTCTATTAGTAAATTCGATGGTAGCGTTGAAGTAGCTGTTAGACTTAATCTTGATACCAAGAAAGCTGATCAACAATTAAGAGGAGCTATCGTATTACCACACGGTACTGGTAAAACGAAAAAAGTTTTAGTTATCGCTAAAGGAGACAACGCTAAGAAAGCAGAAGAAGCTGGTGCTGATTATGTTGGAGACGTTGACATGTTAGAGAAAATCGAAAAAGAAAATTGGTTCGATTTCGATGTCATGATCGCAACTCCTGATATGATGCCACTTCTTGGTAAATTAGGTAGAGTATTAGGACCTAAAGGTCTTATGCCAAACCCTAAGACTGGTACAGTTACTACTGATGTAGCTAAAGCAGTAAGTGAAGTAAAAGCTGGACGTGTTGAATATAGAACAGATAGTTTTGGAAATGTTCATGGTATTATCGGAAAAGTATCTTTTACAGAAGAGCAGTTACTAGACAACTTAAATGCTTTTATGGCTACAATCATGAAAGTGAAACCTGCTAGTGTAAAAGGTGATTATATCAAGAATATTGCGATTACAACTACGATGGGTCCAGGAATTAAAATTTTAGTAAATTCTTTTGACAAATAAAAAAGAATCATATATAATAAGTGTAATTTGTTGGTGCCATAGACAGTAGGTAAATAAGTAAATCCTACCGAGGACTTCAGAAAGTTTATTTAAGTTCTCAGGTAGTCTGGGAACTTTTTATATGGTACCTCTAAAAATAATAGGAGGTGTTTTATGGCAAATGCTAAAATCTTAGAACAAAAGCAAGCAGTTATTGATGAGATCAAACAAACAGTATCTGATGCTTCAACAATCGTATTATTCGATTATCGTGGCCTTACCGATAGTGAATCTAAAGAACTAAGAAGAAGTTTACGCGAAGTTGGATCAGATTATAAAGTATATAAAAATACATTAATGAATCGTGCTTTTCATGATTTAGATATCAAATTAGACGAATCATTAAATGGTCCTAGTGCTTTAGCATTTAGTTCTGATCAGGTTGCGCCAATTAAAGTCTTATCTGAGTTTGCTAAGACACACCCAGCTTTAGTATTAAAGGTTGGTATTGTCGATGGAGAAATTTCAGACGAAGCTAAGCTTGCACAACTTGCAACTATTCCATCACGCGAAGGGCTACTTACAATGTTGGCTGGAGCTATGATTGCTATTCCAAGAGATTTATCGATCTGTTTGGATTTGTATGGTAAACAAAAAGAGGGCGAATAGTCCTATCAATAATTAAAATGAAAATAAGGAGGAAAAAATAATGGCAAAATTAACTAAAGAAAGCTTTATTGAAAGCTTAAAAGAAATGAGTCTTTTAGAAATTAAAGAATTAGTAGATGCAATGAAAGAGGAATTTGGTGTAGATCCAAGTGCTGTAGCTGTTGCTGCTCCAGTAGCTGGTGGAGCTAGCCAAGAAGAAGAAAGTTCTACAGTTACTGTAGTACTTACTGAAGCTGGTGCTGCTAAAGTTAACGTTATCAAAGTAGTTCGTGAAATTACTGGATTAGGATTAAAAGAATCTAAAGATATCGTTGATAATAATGGTACAATCAAAGAAAACATTTCTAAAGACGAAGCTAATGAAATTAAAGCTAAGCTTGAAGAAGCTGGAGCTACTGTTGAATTCAAGTAAGAGTTATTTAACGGTGTAAGAACGAATTGATGATTTCAGTTCGTTTTTTTAAAGTTTGAAATTTAAGATTTTAAAAATACGGAAAAACAGAAATGTTACAGTTCAGATAGAAACAACACTTTTATTTATTTGTTTCTATCTTTTTAATTACTATTCTACTAGAAAAAACAAAAAAATAATAGACTTTAAATAGTCAAACAATTTAGATATAATATTACAAAAGGTAAGGTAATG
>CASFOW010000007.1 GCA_949296705.1 uncultured bacterium | reverse complement strand
TTTTTCTTTTTTCAAGATAATGGTTATAAACTAATCTTGTACAACCAAATGTTTTTTGAATCGTAGTGCCAGTCGCCCCTATTTGGGTAGAGCCGAAACTGATAGCTTTTATACATATTCATGTTGTCATTTTCCCTTCTGATGTCCTTGATTAACAAGACTATAACAAACAAATGTATGCCAATCAAGTAAATTACAAAATTTTCTTGTTTTTTTACCTTTCCACCCTTATATGTTTTAACTTTTTACAAAGCAAATTTCTAGTATATGAAAAGGCTAAGTAAAAACTTAGCCAAAAGATAACTATATAAAATTTAAAATTAAACTACCTAGCATAAATTAGACAGCTTTCTTAACAGGTGCTGATTCAGAAACATTCATTTGAGAATCAGGAGTAATCATAAAGTTAGCGATTGAAGCAGAAGGAACATAATTTCCAGCAGTTTCAATAGGCTCACTGATAGCTTTCAAGATTGCATCTAAGCGCTCTGTTTTTTCGTCATATTCACTTATAGTAGCTTGATCCTGTTTTATTTGGTCATTATATTGAGCAATTTGTTGCTCATTCTTAGTTAGTTTCTCTTCACTATTTCTACGGACTTCTTCCAATTCTTGTTCTGAAGCTACTGCTGCTTGAAGCGCTCTATCACGTTGTGATTTTAAAGCTCTACTTTGAGCAGCCGCAGCATTTCTAAATTCAGTAATTTTTCCCTTATAGCGTGTTTGAGAAGCCTCAGCCTGTAACTTAGTATTCTCCATTTCAGCCCCCGCTTCCTGAAGTTTTTGATCAGACTCTTCAATCTTCTTATTAAATTCTTCTTTTGCTTTTTCAACTTCAGCTGCAATTGCACTAGCCTTCTCCATAGCTGCTGTTGTTTCATCCCGTGCTTTTATTAATTCATTGTAAATTTGCTCACTATCCTTAGAAGAAAAATCAATTGTAGCATCAATTTCTTCCTCAGCAACTGATGTATTCTTATCGGTTTCAATATCAGTTTCAATATTAGCATCAGTCACCGGAGTAGTTATTTGGGTTACGTTTGCTTCTTGTTGCCCACCCAAAGATACATTTATGCTTGGTTCTGTTGCAAATAGCTGTGCTTCCTTAGGCATATCAGGTGTAGCAGTAGTCTCTACTGCATTAGCAAGGCGATCAACAGCATCCTCATGTTTAACTGTTTCCAAAACTCCTCCCAAATTAAATTGCGTATCCTCCAAAGCTGCTGGTTTAATAGAGGAAGTAACCCCGTTTGCCATAACCGGAGTTGAAGCGGATATCGCAGAAATATTTACTTGTTCCTGATTATCCCTTTGAACATTAGCACTTACCGGAACAGCATTTTCAGTTGTCCCAAGAGAACTTGTAATTACCGCAGGAATACTAGCCAACTTCTTCTCGCGTATTTCTTTCAACTTCAAAGCCCTTTCACGAGCTCCTGATCTATGGGAAAGGCGTTCTTGTGACTTAGTCAACATCTCATAATTCTTAGAATCATTCACTTTATCCTCGTTTTTCACTTGATTAACTGCCGGCTCCACAGGAATTTTATAACGTCTAATCTTAGCATTAGCAAAACTAGGTGCTCTAAATTTTATTCTAGTCTCCCCTTTATCTAATGCCCTGGCATTATTTCGATCGACAAAATATGTATGGTTAAATTCGTTCATAAAATCACTGCCTTTCTAATCATCATTCTTTGAAAGTTCTCTTAATACATCTTTAATACGTGACCATTCTTCGTCACTTTCGACAGCTTCCATCTCCAATTGTCCATCTTTTTCAACAACATGAGAAACATAAATTGTTATATTACCACTTTCATCTTTTTCATTACGTGTATAAACAATATACTCTTGGTTATTATCTCTAAACTTGAAAGAAACAAGTAATTCTACTTCTTCGACAGAACCATCTTCTTGTACAATGGAAAGTACTTTCTTATCATTTTCCATTATTATCCTCCCCTTCTATTATCATATATATCCATTTTATCATAAACAATATATATTTCAACCATTTTTCTTATCTTTTTTTGTTTTCATTAGTAAAAAATATCGACACTCATACGCACAATACTTTTGGATATATTGATTCAAATTTTCAATATCATTCAACTTGCGACACTGTTTACTCCTAGAATCATAAAAGCCTTTTAAACGTAAAGAATCATAAGAATAATCACCTAAAATATAATCAAAATCAACAAAATATTCTGTATAGCGTTCTTCTAAATCCGAAAGACAAAAGGCGTTTTTATAATTAGATATCACTTCATAATCGACATTTTCTAAAGTAATTATCTTTCCCATTATCATCACTCTCATTCTAATTCTCATTATACATTATTTTACACCGAAATGCAATTATTCTAATGGTAATGAATACATAGTTGAATCTTTAACAAAGCCATTTCCATAATACGTCGGTACACTTCCTTGAACCATCTTAATAGCAAGAGGAATATCACATTCTAAAAGCATTTTCTCGGTAACAAAGGGTAGAATAATTTGCGCAGTCATTTCAAGATGAACGCCAATTTCAACCATAGCGTTATTAATTCCATACGGTGTTATTTTAGTAGAAACATTACTATTTACATCTCCAACATAACGTAAGCGAACAGGAATCTCTGGACCAAAATTAGCTAAAATAGCATTGTTGGTTAATATACCTATCGGAATTCTCTCAACAATTCCCCGTTCTAAATCATCTACCCTATCCTCAGGTAAATCCATATCATAAATACCAATTGCGTCAAGTTCACCATTTTCCAGTAATTTTAAATTATTTTGAACAACAGAGGTAGCTAAATTGAGGACTTGATTAACAATAACAGGATTAAAATCTATAGTTTGAATACTTCCATCTTCGCTCTTTATCGTTTCAAATAATTCATCCGTATTAATTTTATCCTCCAATACTTGAGCAATCGCCTTATTTACCATAATAGTAGAGAATTTTTGAATTTCTAATTCCGCTATTTCAAACAACAAAGGAGTAAAATGACGATTAATCTGATACAAAGAAAAGATAACCGCAACAACTACACTTATCATTGTAAATAAAAACAAATTTTTCTTACGCATCACTAAATATTTCTTTTTCTTTCGTAAATGTATTTTCTTTTTCATATAGCTTCCTTCTATACTTCTAGTTTATGAAAAAAATAAAAAAGTAGGAAATAAATTACCCACCATATTAAAACAAAGTTATAGTAAACAAAAGTATGTCAGTCAAGCAAATTACAAAATTTTCTTGTTTTTGCATGTTATAGTCTGAATAGTTACTTTTTATCTATACCTTTCCACTCTTATATGTTTTAACTTTTTACAAAGCAAATTCCTAGTATATGATTATGTAGAATTCTACATAAATATATAAAAAATGAAAAAGCATTATTTTAGCAAGTGATAAAACAATCTACAAGTAAAAGATTTATTAAAAGTAGAAAAAATGACGAAGAAATCACAAAAAAAAAGAGATGCGTTAGCCCTTAGTTTAGAATAGCCACATCTTGTAAAAAGATTATTCCTATTTTTCATAGCCATACTATTTATTTTATTTTTATGGTTGAGAGTAACAATAATTGACATAATTATAGCTTTTATCAATATGATTAATCTTCTTGAATTTATAATTAATAATAACTTATTTTCTAATCTTTTTCCTGCGCATGATAGCCTTTTGAATGATTAGTTGTAGGGTATAATAACTTTATCTAATAACGAATTCTTTTTAGCATACACTTATTTCTATCCATTATTTCTCTTTGTATAATATGATGATTTTCATCAACTATAAACTTAATTTTAAAGTTACCATTTTTAAAAATTCTTTTGTACTCAGGCTTTAAAATATCAATACAAGGAAATCTCTTTTCAGTGTTTATTAAGTCTTCTATTTTTATCCACATCGACTCATTTTCAGCAAATTTACCAGGATTTCCTTCATAGTTTTTGCTTGTCATTATATCAAAATCAAAAATCATTTCTGGATATTCAATAACCACATTACCAATGTACTCTTGATCAATTACTCGAATACCGGTTTCTTCTAAACATTCTCTAATAGAAGCATCAAAATTAGTCTCGCCATCTTCAATTTTTCCACCTGGAATGTCATAAAATCCATTGTTTTTTTCTGTTAAATATTTAATCGCTAATACCTGTTCATCTTGAACGATAAAAATTCTTACGGCTTTTCTTACTTTTCTTACTGATGTATCCATAGTTAACCACCTCAAAATAAAGTTACCATAGTAGTTCTAAAAAATCAACAAAAGACTAATCAATACTGCAGCTACTTCTAAAGCAACAACAACACCTAATATAACAGGACTGACTTGGCCACTTTGAGAAGATGGGGAAGCTGATGCAGGAGGAGGTGTTAATGTTTTTATATACGCGCCTTTAGTATTATTTAATTCGTTAGCTTGACCTAATTCTTGTTCCATTGACAGTAAAGTGGCTTCAGTGTCTTGAAGTAAAATCAATTGCTCGGCCATTGTGTCTTTGGAAACAGAAATTAAATTCTTTCCGGTTGGGGTTTCGCTAGTGATGGCATTATTCGTACGAAAAGCTTCTGCAACCTGTTGATAGTTTTCATCCATACTAAGAGAAAAATGAAAATGATCATTTGATTGTTTAATGCCTAATGTGGCATCTCCTTCCTTACCTAAAATATGCTGATCAAAAATTTGGAACATTAAAGCGATTTCTGGTGCTTCTTGAAGTAGAGATTGATGATAGTCAATACCAGGTTGAAATTGCCGAGCAACTTTTTGTATCTGATCCATAGCTAAAGCATTCAAACGATTTTCAGGGTGATTTGTAACCGGAAAATTACCAGCTTCTAGCCGGAATGCATCGTCATTATTTTGATCTTTTACTAATTTTAATCCCAAATTCTTAAATAGTTCTTGATCTTTTGGTGAAATCATTAATGCTCCCATCATCATCAAAGTAAATTGCATAGTCGCATCATCATTTTTATCCGCGTAACAATAAGCAATTCCATCATCACTGAAACTCATGCTAGAAGTTGACGTCATTTCCTTATCCTCATCCTCATTAATTGCTGCTAGAACCGTCTCATCACCACTTACTTCAAGAGAATCTTGAATTTGATCAACATGAATTTCTGGAGAAGAAACACCATCTCCAAGCAATTCTGTTCGCTCATCCATGTAATCTACCGCTGTATCGATGTTATTTTGCATACGCTCAATGTCTCTTTGATCATGAATAACAGCAATTAAATCATCAGTATCGCCAGTTACAGTAACTCCAGATTCCTCTAACTGACGAATAGAATCATCCACAAAATCACTCTTTATTTGATTCACTTCATCATCAGACTTTTGAAAATCCTCTTTATGTTCATCTACAAGAGACTGCATATATTCCTTTAGTTGCCCTATTGCATTTTGTACATCCATATCAGAAGTAAAACCATCACAAAGTCTTAACAATTCTTCACTAACAGATGAGGAAACATTATTCTTTATTAAAAACTGATTAACTTCTTGTTTCACCTCAGTAATCGATTTAGAACCGGTTATTCTCGCTTCTAAAGCATCAAGATAGTATTCAGAATCTGTAAGTGCTTTTCGATTATCTTCATTCTCCTTAACATATTCATCAAACATATTTGTACGATTCATACTAAATTCCTCCTTAATTATATTTATCAAATTAATTTAAAAAGAAAAATAAGGAAATCACGTAGGGTGTCAATCAAAATGACTACGATAACTTTTTTAAACCTTATTAAAAAATAGTGGAACAACCAAATTAACTATATTAAAAACACAAACTATAATATTCATAACGATATCGATAATTCTCTAACGATTATCCATCTTGTTGATTGAAATGATTGATTTTTATCATTTTGAAATAAAAGTTAATTATCAATATCTCCATTTTTTATTCTAAAGTTTACACGTAATAGTACGCAATGATTAAAATTACAATCAAAATGACCAACATGGCTAAAACAATAAATATCTTAACTATCTTAGAACGTTTAGGAGCAACATCATCAAACAACTCCTCTTCAGAATCATCACTTTCTAAATCCTCTTTAGAAAGATCCATCGATTTCGTATAAAATGATTCATCTAAAGTAATCGCTTCCGTCTTTTGTTCGTCATTGTCATCTGTTTTAGGAAAAGACGTCTCTTCAGAAAGCATATCCTTTTGAATCTTCTCAGAAAGTTCGGCACTCATGTTTTCATCAATTACCGTTTCATCCATATTGGTGGGCATAAGATCATTAAGTAATTGCTGATTAATATCCTGTCGCATAGTATTAGAAGTAATTGTATGAATTAGTTCTTCTAATTGTTCTTCCTCTTCCTCAGTTAATACCTCTTTTTTCTTTTCCTTGTATTCTTTAATTTTTTCACTATTTAACTCTGCCAAAATGTTATACTCCGTAGTCCTTAATTTTCTTCTTTTCTCTAATTCATCTGGATGTTCACGATTCTTCTTAGCCTCTTTTAGAACCTCATTGATATCATAGACTTTTTCATTATCAAAAGAATCTAACTCTTCTTCATAATGATTATCCGTCATAGTAAAAGATTCTGTCGTAGAAATAAAGGGAGAAACTTCCCTATTTCTTTGATACTGTTCGCGACGACCTGTTTGTTCGTCAAAAGAACTAGATGAGCTCAAATCGACAACATTAGAATCTAATTTAGTAAACTGAGTATACCCAACATTTGTATACAAATCCTCGTAGACCTTTTTATTTCTTTCTAATCTACTAGTAGGACGATTATCTTGATTATTGGTATAACGTTCCATTCGACTAGCCATATCCTCACCTTATCCTATCTATTTATTATCATAGCATAAATCCCTTAAAAAAAAAAGAAATTCCCAATCGATAATCAAAGAAATATGACAAAGATATTAAACTTAGAGTGACGATTTCTGATTAATTAGAACTAGACACCACCGAAAATAATTCCAACAAGTAAAATACATCAAGAAGATTTCGACATAAGGCTAACTATTTACAAGCAGAAAAGAAGCGATAGAAATAAAAGAAAGATAATAATTTTCCCACTTCGTCTATTTCTCCTCGCCAAACAAAAAATAAACTCATCTAAAAAATACTCATCTATCTCATCAATCCTAAAGTTAGTGCAAAATAAGGGGGAAGATTTTTCACTCTAAATAAAAATGAAAGAATTGTCATTTTTTTCATTTTTCGCTATAATAAATACATGTAAAGGAGAAATAATATGAAAACATATGTAAAAAAAGATACTTGTATCGGTTGTGGTAGCTGTACCTATATTGCTGAAAATGTATTTGAAATTGGCGAAGATGGTTTAGCTCAAGTAAAAGGAAATGAAGAAAAAATAGAAGTTGCGGAAGAAGAAAAAGAAAACGTTCAAGATGCAACAGAAAGTTGTCCAACTGGCGCAATTGTGATAGAAGAATAAAACAATAAAAAGACTAGGAATTTCTACTTATTTATTCCTAATCTTTTTCTTTTCCTTTATTAGCTAAAGCAAACAATTGATGAACTTCTTTAGGAGAAAGTTCCCGGTATTCTCCAGATAACAATGAATCTGTTGTCAAAAATGCGAAACGTTCTCGTTTTAATTTAATAACTGGAAAACCAACTGCTTGTAACATTTTTTTCACTTGATGATTCTTTCCTTCATGAAGGGTAATTTCTACTAGTGTTTTCTTATTCTTAGAGTCAATCTTCCTTACTTTAACTCGACTAGCATGATAAACTTCATTTCCAACTTTTACACCTTTTTTTAATTCATGATACGCATCAACCGAAAAAATACCTTCTACCTTAGCGATATACACTTTATCAATCGCATCATTGGGGCGCATCAATAAATGAGCAAATTCACCGTCATTCGTTAACAGCAATACTCCCGTTGTATCATAGTCCAAGCGACCAATCGGATAAATTCTCTTATCTGTATCAATCAAATCGACAACCGTTTTTCTTTTTTTTTCATCTTGAGCAGTCGTTACTACTCCACGTGGCTTATTTAACAAAAAATAAACTTTATCTTGACGTTCTAAGCGGACACCATCAATTTCAATTTTGTCCTTATCGCTAACTTGAGCACCAAGTTGATTGACCAATTTACCATTTACAGTTACGCGATTTTCTTCGATTAACTTCTCCGCTTTACGTCTCGAACAATATCCACAGTTAGCAATCACTTTCTGTAATCTTTCCATATAATGCACCACCTTACTACTTCCTTAATCTATGCTCTGAAGGAGTTTCAACGATTTCCTTCGAATCACCTTGCACAACTTTTTTTTCTTCTTCTAATTCATCCTGCGCAAACTTCTTTACTTCTTCCCAATTAGAAGTCATGTTTGTAAATGGTAAAATACGTGTAAATAGTTGTCCATAATTTTGATTATACTCTAAAAATCTTGGATCTAAAATTGAAATAATTCCTTTATCTTTATCATCACGAATTAATCGACCAGTTGCCTGTCTTAATTTAAT
Source organism: uncultured bacterium (assembly GCA_949296705.1). Taxonomy (GTDB): domain Bacteria; phylum Bacillota_I; class Bacilli_A; order RF39; family UBA660; genus Alloscybalousia. The sequence continues at coordinate 12,850 of CASFOW010000007.1, read as the reverse complement.
CATCATTTCTGGCAAATAAACTTCTCCAAAGCCATCTTGATATTTCTTAGCTTTAGAATCTATAACTGGATCAACGATAGGAAATGGCAAGCGAGGAACAATTACACTGCTTAAAGATTCCCCCTTAATGTCTATTCCTTCAAAAAAGACACCAGTCGCTAGTAGGCAAGACGAAATATTTGATTTAAAACTTTCCTTTAATTGCTTAATATTCGCATCATCACTTTGTAGATAAATAGGAAAAGGGAAAGTTTTTAGTTTTAATTGCTCGTATACATAATTCATATCGCGTTTAGAAGTAAATAAGACTAAACTTCGTCCCTTAGTAACTTCAAATAAATCACTAATTCGATGGACAATATCATCTAAAAAACGTTGGTGATTAACTTTAGGATTTGTAATATCTGTTGGTGCGTATAAAAAGACCTGCTTGGCATAATCATAGGGAGAAGAAATAGGAAATTCCCGAATAACATTGCGTCCCATTATTTGATTTAATCCGATAGAATCCGCATAATATTGATAATCATCTCCGGCTGACAAGGTGGCACTCGTTAAAATTATACTACTATTTAATCGAGCCAAATTATTAGCTAGTAATTTATTGGTATCTTTAGGAACATAATGTAGTTGTACATATTTTCCATTAACATCTAAAAACTTTGCCCAATAAAGATTAGTTGCCTTATCTTTCTTCAATAAATCCTTCAATAACCTACAAAATTGATTAATGGTATCAACCGCTCTTTTATCAGGTGCTAAACAACCAAAATAATTACCAATTTCTTCAGCATTTTTAATATTATTCTTTAATTCTGCAATTAAGTGTTTAATTTCATCTTCCATATTAGAATTACAATTAATCATTACACGATCACAATCTTGGTAATTCACAATATCAGAATTTTGTTTTACAACTCTTTTGGCACTATTTCTAAGTTTAACAAAGAAAGAATTTAAAAGATTAATTATTTCCGCTTTAGGAAGAAACTCTTCGTCTTTATAAGAAACTGAACTATATAAATGATACAAAGCACCTTCAATTTTTCTTTTATCTATTGTCTCAGTATAAGAACTTCTTACTTTTTCCTCTAAATTATGAGCTTCATCTACGATAAGCACACTATTGTCCTGAAGGAGAGTTGAATCTTTTCCCATTTTTAAATGTTGGGCAAGATAATCTTGATTAGTAACTACAATTTTATGACGAATTTCAACATTAGCATCTTTTTGTAAAGCAAACTTACACTTATTATAATAAGGACAATTACGGGCTAAACAATTTTTAACATTAATATTTTTCCAAATAGAATCTGGAAGAGTAAGGAAGTCATCACGATCTAAAGCTACGTCTTGTTCATCCTCTATCTTTTTTAAGATATATTGATAAGGTGAATCAATGGTGGTTGCTAGGAATTCATGTACTCTCTTTCTGCATAGATAATTATTTTTTCCCTTAACTAAAACAGCTTCAAAGTTATCAATATTTAGTATTTCTGCAACTTTCTCAATATCTTTCATTAACTGTTCTTGTAAAGCAATTGTCGAAGTAGCAATAACAGCACCTTTAATCCCAGGATTTTTATGAAAAGAATAAACTAAAGGAATCAAATAAGCATAACTTTTTCCAATACCTACTTGGGCTTCAACTAACACAATTTGTTTTTCTTTTAATGCATCTGCAATCGTCAATGCCATGGTATGTTGACCTTCACGATATTTTAACTCATCCTTATTCTTATCTTGCTCACTTTTAATTTCTTCTGTCTTTTTACTAACAGTCATATTAGTTGAATGATCATTTTTTTTATCGCTTAAATTTTCATCCGCAACTTCATCATGGTTAACTAAATAATTTATCTTTTTAACTCTATCTTGCTTTGCCTGCTCTTCTTTTTCTTTCTTATCCTTTTCCAATAATTCCTGAAAAAAAGCATCTACTTCATGATAAACATCCGCACCAAGTTCTAATTCCCGTACTCGTTTTTTCCAAATGTCTGCCATCATACTCGCCCCCCTTTGTTAAAATCGTCCTCATTATATCACAAAACCAAAAAAGAGGCAAAAAATAGAAGAAAAGCATGACAAAAGGGAAATAGAGAAAAGCTTCTATTTAAAGAAAATGACAGTAAGTCAACTACCAAATACAAGTGTGACCAATAAAATACTCATTACTAAAGTAACAACATCAGCAAATAAGCCCGCTTTTAAGGCATAACGAATATTCTTTATCCCAATGCTTCCAAAATATAGTGACAAGACATAAATCGTTGTATCGGTCGCTCCCTGCATCACCGCAGCAATTCTTCCTAAATAAGAGTCTACCCCATAAGTACGAAAAATATCGATCATGACCGCAAAAGAAGCATTTCCAGAAATAGGACGAATTAACGCCATCGGTAAAATCTCAACTGGAACACGAAAAAAAGAAAAGAATGGCTCTAAAAATAAAAAAACATGATTCAAAATTTCACTTTTTAACAAAATATTGATACCAAAAATCATGGCAATTAAACAGGGAAAAACCGTAATTCCCAAATGAAGGCCTTCCTTAGCGCCTTCGACAAATTCATCAAAAACATTTACTTTCTTATATAAAGCATAACCGATAATACTAAGTACCAACAAAGGAATAAACAATTGACTAAGGCCGCTTAAGTTCACGATTTTTCCACCTCTTCCATAACAATCTATCTACTAGTAAAGCTAAAGTCGTATTCACAATCGTGGCAATAATCGTTATCATCACTAAATCAGTAGGAGAACTAGCGCCAAGCTTTGAGCGTATACCAATAATATCTGTTGCGACTAAGGTTACTCCACTCGTATTTAAAACTAAAAAAGTAATCATACTACGAGTAGCTACTTCTCTTTCGGGATTCTTTTCTTGTAAACACTTCATCGCTTTTAAACCAAATGGAGTCGAAGCATTATGAATGCCTAGCATGTTAATCGTCAGATTACTAGCAATATAACCAAGAGCGGGATCATCTTTCTTTAATTCAGGAAAAATAAGGCGAAATAAAGGGCGCATCATTTTCGCTAAATGATTCAAAATTCCTGCTTTCTTCGCAATATTCATAATGCCACTCCACAAAATCATGAGTGGAAACATCCCCATAAATAATTCGACCGCACTACTTCCACATTCGATAATTTCTTGATTAATAACATCAATCCGGCCTGTTAAAAGCGCATACCCAATTCCTATTAAAATAAAACTTCCCCAAATAAGGTTGATCATGAAAACCACGACCTAATCCAAGAAAATAATCCTTTTTTCTCATTCTTTACTTGGACATAAACCTTTTGGTGATGAATCTCTTTTTTATTCAAGAAAACACTAACAAGACCAACTACATCCTTGTCATGGTAATCATTTAACTTATTTAACTTCACTTCTACTTTGATTTGTTCCTTTTCCTCTTCCGTTAATGGATAAGAAAAATTTTCCCGAATATAAATCTTATCGGGATAATACGCATCATCAATTTTAAACTTCTTCGTATCTAAAATCTTATACGTTTTATAGTTAGAAAAAGCATATTCATATAACTCCTCATGTGTTTGATATTCATTTCCATCATTAAGCGTAACTGCTGTTAAATCTAAGCCATTTCGATTAGCATTGGTCACTAGAGTTCTTCCTGCACTAGGGGTATAACCCGTCTTTCCTCCTGTACAATAACGATAACTTCCTAAAAGTTCATTTCGATTATGCCATAAATAGCTCTTTTTATCCGATTGAACACGATATTTTTCTGTACCGATAATCTTCATATATGTCTCATTTTTAGACGCATAACTAGATAGAAGTGCCATATCATAAGCCGTTGATTTATTCTGAGTTACTTCATCTAAACCATGAGGATTCTTAAATACAGTATTGCGCATACCGATACTAGCCGCCTTTTGATTCATCATTTCAACAAACTTTTCTTCCGTTCCGCCAACAAAAACGCTAATCACTATTGCGGCATCATTTCCACTTCTTAACATTAAACCATAAACCAAATCCAAAAGGGTCATCTTTTCCCCTAACTCAATATAAATATTCGATCCATACATGGCAAGAACCTCTTCACCTACTGTAACTTCTTCATCTAAACGTCCTGACTCGATAGCAAGAATTGCGGTCATAATCTTCATTATGACTACATAACTGCTTATTATAGGTAAAATTATTGTAGTCCCATATATACTTAATATTTAAAATATTTATGTATATATCAAGAACTACTTTTTTTTCATTACATGGAATATTTTCTACTACAATTTTATTAATTAATAATTTAGATAATTTATCAAAATTATCATTTATAAAATCATTAACATTTATTTTTTTAATTCCAGATATTACAGCAAAAATATCATTGTTTTCTAATTTCTTTGCTTCATTAGTTAAATATAATATTTCATTATTATATTTCTTATTTCTATTTTCAAATTCATCTTTAGTAATTGTTTTATCAATGTATAATTCTAGTAAACTTTCTTTTTTTAAATCTAAATTATTTATTTCTTTTTTTAATCTTTTTATTTCATTATCTGTACTACAATTAATATTTTTATAGACATTAAACAGATTGTTCATTATATCATCAAAATTGTTAATTAAATCATTGTATATATACTTAAAAATTTTATCTAATTCACTTTCATATAATCTAATACTTTTACATTCTTTTAATCCATGAGTTACATATTCATTACATATCCAATAACTTTTTCCATTATTAGCAATTCTTTTATATTTCTTATTATGATGTTTACAATAAATAATTCCACTGTAAGAATACTTTTTCATAAACACTCGTGTTTCTTCAATATTTTTCAAATAATTAGTTTTTTTTGATTTTAATATTTCATTTGCTTTATCCCAAAGTTCTTCTGATACTATAGCAGGTATTTCACCATTACTTTCCTTTATAATCCACTCTTCCATAGGAAGTCTTATTTGCTTTTTATTTTTATAATCTTTAGTCATTACCGTATTAGTACAATAAAAACCTTTATATTTTGGATTAGTTATTATTCTTCTTAAAGTAGTTATGTGAATAAAATCACCTTTTTTAGTTTTGTAGCCTTCATTGTAAAGTTTTTTTGATATTTTTGCTAATCCATATTCTCCTGATGCATACATTGAATATATTTTTCTAATTAATATAGCTTCTTTTTCATTTATTTCTAATTTACCTTTATTCTTCGTATAACCTGTAATTGCATTATTTCCAAGAACAACTCCTTTTTCTTTTGATCTTTTCATTCCAAATCTTACTCTTTCAGATAATTTTCTTACTTCCTCTTGAGCAATAGATGACATGATAGTAAGCCTAAGTTCAGAATCAGGTAATATAGTATTAATGTTATCTGATAAAAATAATACACCAACATCATTCTCTAATAATTCTTGCGTATATTTTATACTATCTACTGTATTTCTAGAAAATCTTGATATTTCTTTTGTCAATATTAAATCAAAATAACCATCTTTAGCATCCTTTATCATTTTTAAAAAATTTGTTCTATTTTTTACACTAGTCCCACTAATGCCTTCGTCTACATAGCCATTAACATAAGTCCAATTTCTATTATCTTTAATAAAATTTTCAAAATAAAGAATTTGGTTATCTAAAGAATTAAGTTGAACATCTTTATCTGTAGATACGCGTGCATAAAAAGTAACTCTAAGTGGTATATTGTAAATACTTTCACCTTTAGATATTTCATTTCTTATTTTACATAAATCCATTAATTATCAACTCCTAATTTTTTTAATGTTTCATTATAAATCTGAAAATTAATATAATTTTTTTCATATAAATATTCATTTAAAATAATACTAAGTTCATTAATTAACAATTGTATCACCAATTAATTTTATTAAACAAAAAAAGAAATAATTACTAATCAATCATTTCTTTTTAAATCTATTTTAATTTCTTCAATTATATGTCCTATATTACCTTCACCAGCATATCTATTCATATCAAAAAAATTATCACTAACACTAACCCATTCTAATTTATTTACTTCAGCTATTAGTTCTACTTCATTTTTTAATATTCCATAATAAACTTCTAATTCTTTATTCCATTTAGTATAGGTTAGATTCATAAAATGAATTAAATCTATATCAGTTTTCTTAATATTGGTTTCCTCTTCTAATTCTCTGTATGCTTCATTTAAACCATCATTTTCTTTTTCTATTTTTCCACCCACTAAATTATACATTCCTATATATGGTTCTTTTGTTCTTTTACACATTAATGTCTTTTTAATATTTTTATCAAATACAACAATTACATTCATTTTTATCATAATTATTTCTCCAAAAAATCTATTCTTTAATAATCCAAACTATTAGGATCTAATAAGAAATCAAAAACGCTCATAGTTATAATCCCAGTTTCATTTCTTGATCTTTTAATATAATCTTTAACTATTATAATTTTTTTAAATGAATCATTAATTTTTAACAACGGTCTTTCTTCTTGTTTTCTTTTTTCTTCATCTGGAATACTAAAAGCTGATTGAATATAAATTTTATTATTACCTTTATTTGCAATAAAATCCACTTCCAATTGCTTGTAAGTAAATTCATTTTCTTTTCTTTCTTTTGATTCTATTACGCCTACATCAACATTATATCCTCGTCTTCTTAATTCTAGATATATGATATTTTCCATAATATGTGTTTCTTCATTTTGTCTAAAATTAATAAATGAATTACGAATACCCAAATCACTAAAATAAAATTTATAGGGCGTGCTCATATATTTTTTACCTTTAACATCATATCTTTCAGTTTTTTCAATTATAAACGCCTCTTCTAAATATTTTAAATAAGAACTAATAGTCTTTGGATCAATATTTAGACCCGCAGTAGATTTGAAGGTATCAGAAAGTTTTTTAGGATTTGATAATGATCCAATACTGGATGAAATAATTTCTACTAAGTAAACTAACTCGGCATCATTTTTTATATCATTTCTTTCAATCACGTCATTAATATAAACATTCTTTTGCTGTTCTTTCAAATAAGCAGTTTTTCTTTCATCTGTTCCCATTGAAACTACTAATGGTAATCCTCCATAAGTTATATATTCAACCCAACCATCTAACTTATCTCCATCATATACGGACATAAATTCGTAATAGGAAAGCGGATATACTTTAATCTCTTCACCACGACCTCTAAATTCTGTAATGATGTCAGATGATAAAAATTTAGAATTACTTCCAGTTACATATATATCAATGTTTGAAATTCTTAAAAGACCATTTAAAACACCTTCAAACTTTTCTACCAATTGAATTTCATCTAGTATTACATAATAAATTTCTTTATCAATAATTTTATCTTTTATATATTTACTTAAATTCTTTGGTATTAATAGTTCTTCGTTATCCGAATCATCTAATGCTACTTTTATTATATGGTCATCAGGTACATCGTTTTCCAAAAGATATTCATAAAATAAAGTATTCAACAAATAAGATTTTCCGCATCTTCTTATTCCTGTTATCACTTTTATAAGTCCATCATTTTTTGCATCAATAAGTTTGTTTAAATAATAATCTCTTTTTATTTGCATATTTGTCATTCCTTTCAAATATATTCTATCCTATTTTATGTATTTTATCAACATTCCATTCCCAAAAAACTCCACAATTGACTTTTTTAGGAATGGATTTGCAAAATTTTGTTTTTCATAACAATAACTTGTCCACGCTTTCTTCAATTGAATCATTAAATGGATTTATTATGTGAACAAAACAATAATATGACATTACAGATTCTTTTACAAACTTATCCTCTTTATTTCTAAGGATTTCAGCATTAATACTTATATAGTCATAATATTGGTAATTGATGCGATCAAACGGGGAGTATCCTTATCTTTCGCAAATAAAACCCGACCACTTGCGGTATCCATTAAACAAGCACTACGACTACTAACCGTCATCCCATAAACATGTACAGGAAACAAACATAAAACCATGAATAAAATCAATCCCTTTTTCATGAACTCACCTATAAAAACATATGAAAAGAAAAGAACACTTAGTCCTTAAAATCATTAATTACTAATTGATTTGAGCATTTCCCTTAAATAATAATTGCATAAATAATAGAACACTCGTATAATAAGAGTACTAAAAAAGAAAGGGATATTATGAACAAAATAAAAGTTTACAGTCTAATCTTTGGGACTAGTTTAATCCAACTAGTAAATCCAAACTTAGACAAAGTACAATACTGTAGTACCGATAAGACTATTGAACAGTCACTAGAAGAATTAGAAGAAATCCAGTATCTAAATGGCTATGAAGATAGCTATCAATTAGAAGAATTACTAAACAACTATAATTATCCAAAACTAGAAGTATTAAAACATCAAAATACCAATCTATATGATTCCACTAAAGATACTATCAAGTGGGAAAAGCTTTATCAAACAATAAAAAAGAATAATCAAGAATATTTAAAAACCCATGAAGAAGACTATTTAGAAGAATTTACTGAACAAGAACTAATAGAAATTTTATCTACAGTAAGAGAATTTATTACTCAGATAGAAACAGAGAGAAACTTGGATAATAAAGAATTAGCCTGTAAATTAGAAGAGTTAACTATTTTAAAAGAAAAAAGAATCCCATATGTCGACATTATGTTTACTGGCGAATTAGATTGGCATACCTTTAGATTATCGCTAACAGAAGAGTGGGACAAAGATTACTTTAAAATTAAAGTAGCTCACGAAATTGCTCACTTACTACAAGCAGGATGTCCAGATATTCAAAAAAATACTATTCAAGTTAGTGTTTGGCAAGAACCAATAGAAATATTTAACCCCAATCAACCAAGTAGTCTTAGAACTAGAACTATCGATGAAAGTGTTGCCTATATCGTTTCCCAAAATTATCATCCTGATTATCCAATTGATCTTCCAGATATGACCAACTTTAATCTTTTACAGTTTGTGATGCTTCCTAAAGAGGACTTTATAGTCGATGAGACCATCATTGATTTATCCTTAACCAAAAATCAAGAAGGCTTCTATCAATTGTTTAATGCAGAAACTACGGATGAAAAAAGACAAGTTCATGAAATCATGCATACCATGGATACCCTAGATTTTTATGATCAAAGTTTATACGATAATTATCCTGAATCTTTGAATAAAATAACCGAAATCTATGCACTAAATAGCTTGAATTTAGCTAGATATCTCATGATAAATCTAATAGAGAGAAAACAGCCACTACCAAAAAATGCATTATTTTATCTACTTAATCTCTACCGTGATTATAATATTTACACCTTAAACATCTATATCGAAGAACTAGAAAGTGATTCCTATATTAAAGATTACTTCGTAGAAGAATATAAGAAACTAGAAAATATTATTTGGAAACCACTAGAAGAAATTTATCAAGATAAAAATTTAGAAAAACAATATTATCACTATAAGTATAACGACCAAGATTTAGAAGATTTACCATTTTATAAATTTCTAACCCCATTAAGACAAGAAGTAGATGACTATAATGAATTCAAACAAAAACTACTAGAATTAGGGTAATTGAACCTTTTAAAAATAAGTTCTACTACTCTTTCTAGTAGTTTTTTTCTATAGTAATCACGAATATAAACCATGTATCTTTTGACGATCAATATCGGTAATATCATCCAATTCCCAATTGTCCTTATTCTTGGTTAATGTAAAATTAATCGTATATTTTATCTTTTCTTTCACATCATCCATCTGATCCAATTTATAATCCATAAACTTCGTATCATCAGTTTGATTAGTCTCTTCGTTTATAAATTCATCAGGATGAGTTCGTAAATAAGTCTCTGCTTCCGTAATCGCGGTTGCGTAATCGTATACTTCAATTTCTACTTTCACTGTTGCGTGATCACCATCTTCGGTTTCATCATCAATTTTGTAACTCAGATTCTTATATTGTTTTTTCATGAGTTCTCGATATGTTTCTTTCTGATCCTTAGACATCGTCCCAGCACTATCGATTACTTCATCCAATTGTGATAAAACTTTCTCGTCCATAGTTTGATATTTACTTAAAAACTCCTCTACTTTTTTGGTAGGGGTATTCATCATATTACCACAACCAACTAGGAAAAATAAAGTAAGTACACCAACAATAATCTTTTTCATATTCTCCTCCTTCATTTGTAGGATGAATCAAAATCAGTAGAACTATACATACTATTTTTCTTTTAATTTTATTTATTTTAAAGAGTAAATGTGCTAAAATACAAACAGGATGTGAGAAAATGAAAAAAACAATTCTAACAGGAATCAGACCAACTGGAAATTTACACTTAGGACATTACTTTGGTGCTTGTAAAACTTGGTTAACCCTACAAGATAACTATGACTTTTTTTTAGAAATTGCGGATGTTCAAGCATTAACCGATAACTTTCATCAACCAGATAAGATTAATAAAAGTGTCTATGAACTAACTAGTGATTTACTATCGATTGGGATTGATCCTGAAAAAGTACATATCTTTATTCAGTCACAAATTCCAGAAATTGCAGAATTAACCGTTTTCTACTCTAACTTAGTCACCATGAGTAGACTGTATCGAAATCCAACCGTAAAAAATGAAATTGCCCAAAAGAAAGCGATTTTTGGATCAAGTGGGGAAAGTGTTACTTACGGTTTTGTCGGTTATCCGGTCAGTCAAACCGCAGATATTACTGCTTTCGATGGAGAACTTGTTCCTGTCGGAGAAGATCAACTTCCTCTAATTGAACAATGTCGAGAAATTGTAAGAAAATTTAATTCTATTTACGGATCCACTTTAAAAGAACCAGAACCACTTCTTTCTAAAAATCCTAGAATTAAAGGACTTGATGGCAATGAAAAAATGGGAAAAAGTCTAGGAAATGCGATTTATCTTATCGATACCGAAGAACAAGTCAAAGAAAAAATCATGTCTGCGGTAACTGATCCCAATAAAATAAGAAAAGATGATACAGCTAATCCTGATGTTTGTATGGTATATTACTATCATAAAATTATCGATAATCCTAATTTAGAAACCGTATGCCAAGAATGTAAAATGGGACAAAGAGGATGTGTTGCGTGTAAAAAAGAATTAATAGAAAGAATGAATGAATTCCTAGACCCAATCAGAAAGAAAAAAGAATACTATCGAAATCATCCGGAAGAAGTAAAACAAATTCTAGATAACGGAACAAAAATAGCTAAGGAAAAAGCGCAAGAAACAATAAAAAAAGTAAAAACAAGTATGAAAATTAATTACTAACTTCATACTTGTTTTTTCTTATGAGACAATTTAAGTAACTGATAAAGCGCAATATGTTTATCGTCTAAATAATTATCCATACTATGAATCAATTTATTCATCATCACTTGATAATTATTCTCCACTTCATCATAATATTCATAATATAAAAATTTTAGCTTGTGGTAATTCTTTGATTGATATGTCTCCTGCAATTCAGCGGTTAAATATTTTTTCATCTTTAACTCATGACGAGTAAGAAACCGCAGTGGATTTTCCTCTTTTAAAACAGTATACTCAAGTGGCGTAAAAGCTAAATTACTTGCTAAATAAGCGATTTCTTCTTCTTCATCTAGTAATAGTTTACTCTTACAAATACTCTCCCCATTCTTAGAAAATTCTATGGCTAAAACTCTACTACCATCAGAAAATAAACAACAATAATCAAGTGCCTCTACTCCCTTATTCGAATAAACTTCACAGCTTTTAAATATCTTTAGTAAAAAATCAGTAGAAATCTTGATTTTATAATGAAGAAATTGTTCAAAATCCTGTTTATCTATCTTTACCATTTTAATTTTCTTCATATTCTCTATATCATCATTTGTATTCCATTCATAAAAATCATATAGAACACCATCGCTAAAATTTAACAATATATCATATATATAAATCATTATGATGCCTCCCACTTAACAAAATTACTAAACTGACTATGCCAAACCCCACCAAAGAAAACAAGCACTCAATTCTTGTAAAGATATATCCCAAATAATCGATAAAATTATATCCCATCGTTAACAGATTCAAATAAAGTACAATATAGGTAAAACCAATAACCATAAAGCCAAATCCTAGTAAAAAGAAAAATACTCGGTACATCCACCTCACCTAATTTATCTTATTTCATAGAATCCATTTATAGTATTAATTTTTTTAAAGAAACTATTCTAAAAAAAGAAAAGAAATCAAATCTTTTGACTCCTTAAAAGTTAAGCAATAACAACAGTGCCTTTACCACTACCCAATCTAGTTTGAATCCATGTTTGAGCAGTACTATCTTTAACGATAATTTGGATGGTAGACGGAACGGAATAAAACATGTCATTATAAAGATTTACTGAAGTAAATGTGGCATTTCTAATGTCTAATTCGGTTAAACTACTACAGTCAGAAAACATATAAGTCATATCCGTTACTTGAGAGGTATCAAAACTACTTAAATCTAGATTAGTTAAACCACTACATTCATAAAACATAGATCTCATATACGTTACTTGAGACGTATTAAAATTACTTACATCTAGACTTGTTAAACTACTACAGTTATAAAACATCCACCCCATACCCCTTACTTGAGACGTATTAAAATTACTTACATCTAGACTTGTTAAACCACTACATCCATAAAACATATAACCCATATTCGTTACTTTCGAAGTATCAAAACCACTTACATCTAGACTAGTTAAACCACTACAGTTATAAAACATATAACTCATATCCGTTACTTGAGATGTATCAAAACCACTTACATCTAGACTTGTTAAACCACTACATCCA
>CASFOW010000006.1 GCA_949296705.1 uncultured bacterium | reverse complement strand
ATAATTTAAAATATGAATAAGTATTTCTAAAGAAACAAAAAAAGAAAAATACTATCAATAAAATTACGTATTTGAAATTAAATTTTCTCATTATTTAACTAAATCTCCTGTTTAAAAAATAATAATCTATGGGTGATATTTTTCTATTAATCCTTATATTTATAGCATACACTCTCTGGGTAAGTTTAGCAAGAAAAAATTTTTGAAAGAAAATTAGAATATTTATTAAACAGATTGATTATATCGATTATTGGAATAAAGTAGATAATAAAATTTAGCAGTTTGTTTGGGTAAAGATAAAAAGATATTTATTCTTGGAAAATACTTACAATAACTATACAGTTAAAATTTTAAAAAGTTTAAAATATTCTCTCTTTCTTTTAATAATTGTTCATTACTCGTTGCACTATACAAAAAATCATAACGAAAAAGTGAATAACCATAACTTGGATAAATAGAAGCTTCTGTTTCCTTTTCTTTATCGTGATTTTTAGCTCTTTCTGTTATCACTTTCATCTCTTTTACGATAATATCATCATTTTCTATCCATTCATTACTACCACTCTTGGCATATTGATCCACTTCCCCTGCTTTATATAAAGCTAGTGCTGGTGCGATTAAAACATCATTTTGAATTAAATTTTCCCATTCATTTAATGTTTCAATAAATGGCTTTGTCTCGTGATAAAACCCATAATAAATCTGGGGCATAATATAATCAATATAGCCATCTTCTTTTAGCCACTTCTTGATATCGGCATAATGTATCTCATAATTATTGGCTATATTTCCATCAGGACTAATTCCAAATAGTACTTCATCATTTTCTTTCTTTATCGCATCATACACCATTTTAACTAAAGTATTCGTATTACTTAACCGATAGTCTTCTAGCGAAATCGTATTCTTTATTTCTTCATAATTTTCTAAATCTATCGACTCATCAGGATAAAAATAATCATCAAAAATAATTCCATCAACGGAGTAGTTTGCAACAATTTCCTTAACACCTTCTACAATTAAATCCATCACATCACTATCAGCCGGATTATAATAAATGCCTTTTCCTTCGATTACTTTTACTTTATTGGTATTTAACCATTTGAAGCAAGGATTTTCTTCACTGATTTCACTTATATCCGTCGTATTTCGAATCCGATAAGGATTAATCCAAGCATGAAGCTTTAAATTATGTTTATGGGCTTGTTCAATAAAGTAATCGAGAATATCAAAGTCTCTTTTTCCGCCTTCTGTTTTCGCTACTGTATAACTAAGTGGAAAAATACGCGAAGGATATATCGCATCAGAAAACGGTCTAACCTGTAAAATAATCGTATTTAAACCACTTTCCTTAACATTTCTAATCATGGTATCAATTTCTTTTTTCATTCCCAGATCACTTTTCTCATCAAAATATTTCATATACTCAATATAAGAAATAAAAACAGCTCGCATACTAATATCTTTTTCCTTAACATTAACTGGCATAACTTGAATTCGACAATAAGAAAATAAAAAAACAGTAACGCTAATCGCTACTGCACTTAATACCAATACCACTATATTTTTTTTCATGATATCACCTTTATTATACTTTATGGCCAAGCTATCCTTTTTATGCCTTTTTTGGACGAACAATTACGGTACTAGTATTAGAAAAATCAATTGCTTTTAATGTCTTATCTAAATCTTCTTTATTTAATGAGCGAAAAATATCTACTTTGTCTGGAATAATATCACCATAAGTAACAATATCATATACCATGTTTTCTAAAGTCATCACAATATTATCTACCATGACTACTTCTGATGAAATCCAAACTTTTTTCAAGCGCTCTACTTCCTCTTCTTGAATATCGATATGAGCAAGTTCTTTTTTAATTTCCTGCACAAATCTTTCTGGATCTTTACTATCTGCGATATAAGTTAGAATCAAATAATCACCAATAATTTCTCGTTCTAAATAGAAAGAAGTCATCAACTTTAACTGTTTCATTCTTTCTCTAAATTTAGAAGATAAACCAAATACAATATTATTCATTAATCCTAAATAAAGATTAAATAAATATCTATTCTTTACATTTTTTAAAGGAATTTTAATGCCATACGCAACTTTCGTATTTACAACATTAAATTCGATTTCTTTTTTACTTGTTTCTACTTCTAATGGTTCTTTTACTTTCTCTTCAACAATTTTTTCATTCGTTATAGCATCTTTTAAGGCTTGATTATTTTTAATTACTTGAAGAGCATCATCTTGGTCAAAGTTCCCACTGATTACTAAAACCATATTACTAGGTTGATAGAAAGTTCTATGAATATCATATAAAATCTCTTTAGTAATCTTTTCAATTGACTCTACAGTACCACCAATATCTAGGCGGGTATTATCTTTTTGAAAAATTGCTTTTCTAAGTTCTTCATCGAGGATCCAATCCACCTCATCATCATACTGCATAATTTCTTCTTTGATAATTCCCTTTTCTTTTTCTACATTTTCATCTGTAAAATAAGGATGATGAACAAAGGTTAGTAGATAATCTAGATTCTCTGAAAAACCTGTATTTCCCTCAAAATAATATCTTGTTGTTCGGTAACTTGTCGATGCATTGGAAGAAGTTCCGGTTTTAGCCGCAAAAGTAAATGGATCAATGCCATCTTCTTGTTCAAACATCTTATGTTCCAAAAAATGGGCACTACCTTCTGGGACATGAATCATCTTCTCTTTCCCAACTGGAATAAATGTCGTATTAGCTGATCCATATTTCGTAAGATAATGCATCGCATAATTGGCTTTATTTGGATAAGGAACCATATATACTTTTAAGCCTGATGCTAATTGTTCATAATAGACACTTTGATCTAAACCTTTTAATTTAATTTCCTTCATCTTCTTTATTCCCTTCTAATAGAAAAATAGTATCGATCTTTACTTTTTTCGCCACTTTCATAATATCTTCTTTGGTTACTTTTTCAACCATTTGTTTTCTTTCTTCAATATCTCCAAGATTTAATAAATCTTTAGCCAAATAAGTTTCAATAATCGCATTTTCATTATCTTCAATTTCTTTTAATAACGTTAAATAATTATTCTTCGCAATAACGATATCTTCGTCTTTGAAACTTCCTTCTTCCATTTCTTTCATTTCTTTTTTGATTAATTTCACTACGTATTCAAAATTACTTTTAGAAATTCCGGCTCGAATTAACATTAAACTATCTAATTTATTCAAAGAAGAGTAAACGTAATATGCCATCGAATGTTTTTCTCTAATGATTCGGAAAAATTTAGATTCGCTACCACTACCTAATATCATATTGTAAATACTAAGAACATAATTACGCTCAAACTCTGTTAACTCACCAATTTTACAGCCAATAGATAACTTCGATTGATTACCATCAATTTCTTCTTTTCTAATCTTAGAACGTCTAGGCAATTTTTCATGTAAAATTAACTGTGATACTTTAGGACGTTTAAATGTCTCAAAAGCCATTTTTTCTTTTAAAAGATTAAGCATCTCTTTTTCATCAAAAGAACCAATTACATAAATATCGACTAAACTACTAGAAATAATCTTATGATAATATTCTTCTAGTGATTTTTTATCTATCTTTTCTAAATCCGCTAAATAGCCATGTTCATGATAAGCATATGGCATATCTTTATCCATCTCTTCTAACATTCTAACCGCACTATATAAAGTTGGATTTTCCTTTAAACCACGAATAGAAGTTTCCATACTTTGATACAAGAACTGAAATGATTCTTGAAATTTTTCTTCATCATTAAAATTAGGATGAAAAATAATATCCGTTAAAAAATCTAGGGTTTTAGAAAGCATTCCTTTTTCTGTATACTTCTCATTTAACATCGATAAATAGAAACTAATCATATTAAAACGACCAGCTCGATAAGACTTTGTATAAGCATTAACCGCATATAAATCTTGAGCCTTCAATACTAATTCTCGTTTAGTTCGATAAGTATCTGTCGAATAAGTTAAGAATGTCGTTAAAAAATTCCGTAACGTAATCTCTTCTTTTACCACCTTATCTCTTAAACAAACACGAATAGTAATTGTTTTAAAGCGATCAGTTTGAATAAAATGTAGCTGATAAGATCCCATATCTATTGTTCTATAATTCATCTTTTCACCTCGTTCATTTTTATTATGGATCATTTTTTTATTTATAAACATGATTCTAATGCCAGAATAACCATGTCCGTAAATCCTTTTTCTCTCATCTCGCTAGAAGTTTCTTCTCCTGTTACAAAATGATTAGAAATTGTCAAAATGCAAGCTGCTTCTTTATGATGTAAGAAAGCATGATGAAAAAGGACGAAAGACTCCATCTCTACCGTTTTTAAAGCATACTTTTTAATAATTTCCGGTTCTTTACTTGGATAAAAAACATCCGTAGTATATATATCTTCTAAATGAATCTTTTTACCTAAGCGCTCGGCAGTAGAGATAATTTTTTCATTTAATGATTTAGAGGCATCCATATAATTACCTGAATAACCACTTTCTACCATCGCATAATTAGAATCAGTATAACTACGTTTAGCCAAAACAATATCTAAAATAGGAATATCTAAATCATAGCTTCCAGCACTCCCAATGCGAATAATTCTATCGACATCATAGTAATGAAATAATTCATAAGAATATATTCCCATACTACCCATTCCCATACCTGATGCGAATACGGTAACTTTTTTCCCTTTATAAGTCCCCGTATAAGCTAGTATATTCCGAACTTGATTAATGCATTCGACATCTTCTAAGAAGTTTTTGGCAATAAACTTAGCCCGTAACGGATCTCCTGGCATAATCACATCTTTAGCGATTTTTTCTTTTTCTGCTTCAATATGCGGTGTAGGCATAAAAACTCCTCCTCTTTCTGCATAATTATGACATAATCATTATACTAAATTAATTATAATTATTCTATAGGTAAACTTAAACTTATTGACATTTTGTTAATTTTTTAATAAATTAATGAACAAGGTGAAAAAAATGGCACGTTATCATTGGAATTTAAATAGAATAAAAGAAAAAATAAAGATAGTTGAAGAAACGATCAATGCTACACAAAAGCATCCTAACAATATATATGCTGAATACATCATTCAAAATTTAACTCAGTTTAAAGACTTATATCACTTTCTTCTTCACTATTATAGTATTTCTAAAACATCTACCCCTTCTTATGATTCCCCTTTTTATAATTCTCCTATAGGAAAAGCAGAAAAAATGCTTGAAGAAAGTCCTAAAGAAAAGTTGAATAGTTTTCTTTTTGACTCTCATACTATTTCTAAAACATTAATTAATATTAGTACAAACGGATTAAACTATACAAATGGTTATTCAATAACTGAGGTAAATCCATCTCCACTTTATATAAATAATCAGGACCTACTTGAACTTTTTAATGATTTCATTCTTCAAATGGGAAGTCCTAGTTTATTTCGTAAAATTGATCAAGAAAGACCACATATTGAATTAAATATTCAAAAAGAACCTAATTATTTTTATTCTATGGAAGGTTTTTGTTTTAATGATAACTTTTTTAAAGAAAAATACATCAATATATTTAGAAGGAATACAATTCAAGATATGGTAACCTTATGTCATGAGTTTTTTCATGGATTTTATTCAAATTTAAACCTTAAATATACTGATCGAAACGAATTATGTTATTTTTCTGAATTAGAAGGAAGTTTTGCGAACCTATTAGTGGCAGAGTATTATCGACAATTAGGACAAGAAGAAAATGCTTATTATATTGATAGCATCTATCTAGAAAATTATATTCTTCGCAATTTTGAATTAAATATTGGTTTCTTATTAGCAGAACAAAAAAGAAAATTCACTTTAGAAAGTTTTAACCAAAAATTGCGAAAAAGAAATATTGAAATTACATTCACTGATAAGGATGAAATATTTGAATATTTAACTGAACCTGCTTCGTTACTTTTGCGTTACAATCTCAGTTATTTGGCTTCTCTCGATTTATTTGAGTTGTATCAAAAAGATCGAGAGAAAGCCTTTGTTAAACTAGAAAAGATCAAAGAAATGGACTATTATCGACATTCAATTCGCCTTTTTAAAGAGATTGGATTCACCTTTATGGAAAAGAATTGTCCATCTTTACAGAAACAGTTAAAAAAATTAGAAAAAACAAAAGAAAATATGTCCTAGACAAAAGACATATTTTTTTTAGAAGCGACCACCTCCGCCACCTCCACCGCCGGAGCCACCGCCGAAAGATGAACCACCACCGAATCCTCCCCCGGAGGAATAAGAGCTACCTGAAGAATGACTAGAAATTGTCGAACGAGCACTAGAATAAGAAGAAGAAACACTTCTAGTAATCGAACGAGATAAATTATAATTAATTAAGGCATAACTAGTAAGATAAGTAGAATCCTCTAAAGATGTCATCTGTAACTCCATTTTCTTTTGTACCCGTTTAGCTAAACGAAATACTGTTGCCGTAACTAGATATCTTTCCCATAAGGAAACTTCTGGTAACTCTTTTTCAGAAAAGCGCCCAAAATCTTTCAAAAAGCGACGATGTGCAAGCCACATAGAATAAACTTCTGTTCCTCTTTCTGTACGTTTATGATATCTATTTAAAGTAATAAAATAGAAAATAACTACACCAAATAGAACTCCTTGATAAACCAAATGTAAAATAGATTTAGGGAAATGCCTTAAAGCGAAAAAGATCAACATAAATTCAAAAAAAGCAACCATAACAACAATCGTTGTTTTAAACCACGTTTTTTTAGGTTTATCGATAAAATACTCTTTTCGTTTCACACTCTTTTCACTAAGTTTAGAAAAACTAGTAATTGCTCGTTGAATACTTTTAGCTTTAGTCTGTGATTTAGCGCCATATTTCTTTAAATCATTCAACTTACATTCGCGTTTTTTACCAACAGTTTCAAACAACAAATCAAGAACTTTAGCTTCCGCTAAACTGGGAACATAATCCACATTTTCCAAATAAAGACAGATATCTTTCTTCTTTTTCTCACTAATTTCCGTAGCTGTAATTACTTTTTTTCGGATTAAATCTAAAATCGTAGCGGAAAATGAGTTTACAGTAATTTTATGATAAACTAAATACTCTATTTCAGCTGGGGCATCATCAGTTGGAAAATCCCGATAATAACGATGCTTAAAGGTTTTTCTTTGTTTCCTATCGGCAAAATACATCTTTAAAGTAGCTAAGAAAATAATCAATAATGGAATTCCTAAAATCAAAGTCGTCGTAATTAATTCCTTTTTCCAAGCATCTATTAAAATTTCTTCTAATTCCGGAAGTACTTGCCTATATTCATCTACTGCATTTTGATCAAAACCAAGACTAATCATTTCTTTTAATTGATCAAGTTGATATTCTGTAGGATACTTTCTAAACCAATAGATATCGCTTTCTATTTCTTCTTTCCATTTTTGATTTACAATCTCTTGAGTCTGATATATTCTCATCAAAAAGTCTTCTTTTTCTTCAGTATCATCATCTAAAGAAGTTACAGCATCTAATGCGAAAGTATAATTATAAATTGTCATATTTTTTTCTAAATCGATTACCTTAGAAGAAGCTTCATTTATTGCATCAAGATGATGTAGTTCTCGGTACCGATTAGCTTCATCCGCCATTAATTGTTCGACTTTTAAAATATTCTCTCTTCCTAAAACATGAGAATATTTACTACCATGAGGAACAAGATCTAAATTAAACATCAAACGAATAGTCTCTGCTTCATAACTACTTACATTAGTATCTTTAAACCAAACTGTTTTAGCATCAATAATTTTGTTTTCGCCAGTTAGTGGTCCATGTGTCCATACCCGAAGATCACTATCGCCATCACCAGGTAAATGAATTAAAACTTGAAAATCTGCTATTTGTTCAGTATATTCATCTCCTAATACATTCCAAAAAAGTTCCGCGACATCGTCGTGTAACACAACCGCATCCGTAATTGTATACTCTAAATAGAAGACACTATTTTTAGAAGAAGGCATAAACATTTTAAGATATATTCCCTCATCCCTAGAAGAAAGAGTATATACCCCACTATCACCATTAGAGGCTTCTTCTACTAAGTGAAACTTATCTTTCTTTTTGCTTAAATCTTCAATATGAAGAAAATCTTCTTTATCTATTCGATAGACTTTTAAATCTTTTATTCCTGTTCCATTATAGATATCAGTGTTTCCTATAAAATTACTATATATACCAGTAAAGGGGTAAGCGTAAGGGTTCTGATAAAAGATTTCCCGGTAAGTCCCATTATATTCTCCGGTTAAAGAAAAAGCTTCTTTTACCGCAATGTCACCATTATCTAAAATCGTTAAATCAATATAAAAACGCTCTGTTCCTTCAGCTAAAACAAGACTTGGAATAAGGAATATCGTAAAAATAATACTACTAAATAGCCATTTTATTCTTTTCATAACTCCCTCCAAAGAAATACTTCAAGGCAAGTAATTTCCTAAAACGATACTTTAGGGGTATCTTTTTCGCTTTCTTCTACTTCAAAGAAAGTAGCTTTCTTAAAGCCAAACAAATGAGCAATAATACTAGTAGGTACTGTTTCTACTTTATTATTATAAGTAAGTACTGTATCATTATAAAACTGGCGTGCGATAGAAATTTTATCTTCAGCTTCTTTTATATCGTTTTGTAGACTTAAAAAATTTTGATTAGCTTTTAAATCTGGATAGTTCTCCGCAAGAGCAAATAATTTAAAAATTGCATTTGTTAACTCATTATTTTTCTTCATTTCTTCTTCTGGAGTTTTAGCAGACGCTAAAGAATTTCTAGCTTGAGTAATTTCTTCTAATGTTGATTTTTCATGTTTCGCATAGCCTTTTACCGTTTCTACTAAATTAGGGATTAAATCTGCTCTTCTTTTTAACTGTACATCGATTTGCGCCCACTCATTATCCTTTTTATTTCTTAAAACAATCAAACTATTGTAGGTAGTCATTACTATAATGATTAAAATAGCAACTACCCCCAAAATAATCCATAACCACATATTTAAGTTCCTCCTATCTAATTTAATTATAGCGAACGATGAAGAAAAATGCCACTACTTTTCACAAAAACAAGGAAAAAGCACCCTTAAAAGTACAAGGAGTGCTTAACTATTAACGAGTATTTTATTCCTCATTCTCTAACTTTACAAGTACTTCACGAGGCTTACTGCCATTAGCCGGACCGATAATTCCTCTTTCTTCCAACAAATCGATACATCTAGCAGCGCGGTTATAGCCCAAACGAAATCTTCGTTGCAAAAGCGAGGCACTAGCCTTACCTGTCGTAATGACAAACTCGACGATTTCATTATATAAAGGATCATCGTATTCTTCAGGGGCATCTCTTACTTCTTCCATACTTGGATTATCGTTATTACTACTTTCTCCTAAGTTCATGAATCGTTCATCGTATTGTGCTTTTTGTTGAGCAACTGTATAATCGACAATTTTTTGTAAATCTTCATCGGAAACGAAAGCACCTTGAACTCTAACGGGAGCATTTTCTCCCATCGGTAAAAATAACATGTCTCCTTTACCGAGTAATTTTTCTGCTCCGGTCGCATCCAATATTGTTCTAGAATCGATACTACTAGAAACGGCAAAGGAAATACGAGATGGGATATTAGCTTTAACTACTCCGGTAATAACATCCGTAGACGGTCTTTGAGTTGCAACAATCAAATGGATTCCCGCCGCACGAGCCATTTGTGTAATTCTCATGATCGAATCTTCTACCTCTTTACTAGCCACCAACATTAAATCAGCAAGTTCATCGACGATAACGACGATATAGAACATATGAGGAATCTTCTCTTCTTCACTTCTACCCTCATTTTGTTTATCGACCCATTCATTATAAGTCGCAATATTTTTAACCCCTTTATCACTAAATATATCATATCTATCTTCCATTTCCCGAACAATACGTTTTAAAGCGTCACTTGCTTTCTTAGGATCTGTCACAACTGGAATCAACAAATGAGGAATTCCATTATACATACTAAGTTCAACTTTTTTAGGATCGACTAAAACCAACTTAACTTCAGTAGGTTTAGTTCTCATCAAAATAGATGCAATCATGCAGTTGATACAAACAGATTTACCACTACCTGTTGAACCCGCTACGAGTAAGTGAGGGGTTTTATCAATTTCACAAAAGATACTGTTTCCCATAATATTTTTGCCAAGGGCAACTAGTAATTTACTTTTTTCTTTATTACTAGGTACCGACTCTAAAATTTCCCGTAAACCAACAGGAGTGATGGTATCATTAGCAAGTTCTATTCCTACTGTTGATTTACCAGGTATGGGGGCTTGAATACGAACATCTTTTTTCGCAAGAGCTAGAGAAATTTCTCTACTTAAACTTAAAATTTTATTTACTTTAGTACCAGAAGAGATTTCTAATTCATACTGAGTAACACTCGGTCCAACATTGACTTCGACTACTTTAGCAATAATATTAAAATCTTTTAATACTTTTTCTAGTTTCACAATATTGGCTTCAATAACTTCATTTCCATTTGTATTCTTTGCTTTTTTGGTATGAGGAATCAAAGAAAGTGGTGGAAGTTGATAATGATAATTGGTATGATCTTGAATCTTAACAGGCTCATTTGCTAGTTCATTAGTTTCTATCTCTGTTTCTGTTACCAGATGACCTAAGTTTCCTTTATCTTCTGTCTCTTTATGTTCATCTTTAATTTTAGTAAGTTCATCAATACTGTGAATACGAATCTTATTATCTTCATTAGGCACTTCTTTTAATACTGATGAGTCATTGACGATAACTCCCGTATCTTCCAAACTAGGTTTCTTTTTCTTTTGATGAAGTTTTTGAAATGGTTTTTTACATAATCCAATCAAATCAACGCCCGTTAATAAGACAATACTTAAAAGGAGTAAAACAACAGAAACAATATAAGTACCTTCTATCGCAAACAACTTATAAAAGATAATACTAAATGTTGCCCCAATGATTCCCGCCCCTTTTAACGTAAGGGGAACTCCGTTCATAATATTAGAAAAATTAGCTAATAAATTATCAATTGTTGCTTTAAAAACAACTAAAATATCATTAGTGTTCTCTTGGACATAATTAATATGTCCAAGTACCAAAAGCCCAATAGCAAGGGCATATAACCCCATAAACCGTCCGGTTGCGAAATTAGGTGCTTTTCGTTTGTAGACCATGTAACAGCCGACAACAAAAGTAAACAACAACAATACTTGATACCAAGTACCGATTAAAAACATCGCAAAACTAGCCCCCAATTGGCCAATAAACCCAAGGGGTGTTGGAACAATACTCAAAATAGAGACAATAATTAATAATAGCCCTACTAGTTCATTCCAATGCTCAAATTTCTGTCTTGGACTTTCTTTTTTCTTTTTTCTTTTTGCCATAGTTAACACCTCGTCCGATTCTTCTACATAACCATTATAGCGGGTTTTGAGAAAAAAAGAAAGAAGTTAACGTAAAATCAAAGAAAAAGATAGAAGTAATCTATCCTAGCACTTCACTAAATTTTTTAATCGTCTAATCACTTTCTTTTCTATCCTAGAGATGTAAGACTGGCTAATTCCTAGTAATTCCGCAACATCCTTCTGAGTCATTTCTTTGTGACCCATTAATCCATACCGAAGCATGATAATTTCTTTATCTCTTTTACCCAGTTTATTAATTTCTTCCATCACTAATTTTCTTTCCGTCTCTCGTTCCAAATCTCTCGTAACAATATCAGGATCCGTTCCTAAAATATCTTCTAAATGTAATTCGTTACCATCCGCATCAAAACTTAATGATTCATCAAAACTAATCTCTGTACGTACCTTTTTATTCTTTCGTAAATACATTAAAATCTCATTATCAATACAGCGAGAAGCATAAGTTGCTAATTTGATATTTTTATCCATTTGATAAGTTTTAATCCCTTTAATTAAGCCAATCGTCCCAATACTCACTAAATCCTCTAAATCTACTTTGGTATTTTCATACTTCTTAGCCAAAAAGACTACTAACCGTAAATTATGTTCAATCAATTTATCTCGAGCAAATAAATCACCATCTTTTGCCATTACTAAATAATACTCTTCTTCCGCTTTCGATAATGGCTCCGGTAATACATCAGTAGCCCCTACATAGAATAAAACATTTGCTCTTTGAAAAATTTCACTAAATAGTAATAATAACCATAACACTTTTTCTTCATCTCCCTTTCTTCATTTTATGTTTTCCTTTTCCATTATAGAAATAAGAATCTTAGAAAACTGTCGAAGAAACTATCAAAATCAAAAAAGATCTACGTGTAAAATCATAGAAATACCATCTATTTTAAATGGTTCCTGACTGAGTCCAACTAACACCTTCTCTTTTTCTATAGTGCCGTCAATAATCACTTTCTCTACTACTATACAGGGAATAACTCCTGTATGATTAAGTCCTTCATAGGGAATGTAAATTAACTTAGTATTTTTCTTTAGCTTCAATTTAGGATCATAAAGTAATAAAACCGGTCTATGTTTATATGGATCATATAATTTATTGCCGGTATCTAAGTAACCAGTATGGAAATAACTTTTTCCTAAATAGATTAATTCTACCTGATAATAAGCATGATATGTAGTTTTAAAGCTCTTTATCTGCTTCAAATAACACCATAAAATAAAGGGACTTAAGATAAATAGTAAAATAAAGTTAATACTAAACCCATTATGAAAGAAAATTAGGCCTTGATTCTGATAAGAAAATTCTAAGTTTAAATAATAGAGAAATCCTCCTAAAAGAATACTAATAAAATAAAGATATAAAGTATTGATAAAAAAAGTTTTCCACGAGAAAAAGCCGAAAGTTGCCCATATCATCAAAAAAGAAACTAATATTTTTAACAAAAATAAAGTAACACTATTTAATGGCAAGAATAGAAAGAAAATACTAAGGGCACCAATCGCGCTGCCCAATAAAATAGAGGGGAGTTTTCGATTTCGCTTTAATACTAAATTCACCGTTAACAACAGTAAAAAATCAAAACCAAAATTCATAAAAAAAACTAGATCGAGATAAACTTTCAAGTATATCACCTCTAGTTTTTTATAACACTTTAACGTATAGAATTTTGTTGAAAAAAAAGAAAAAGAGGCTTATTCAGCATCTTTACTAACTACTTCTTTTCCTTTATAGAACCCACAGTTAGGGCAAGCTCTATGTGGGCGAATCATTTCACCGCAATTTGGACACTTTGTTGTACCTACTGCTTCTAACGCATTGTGACTTCTTCTCATTCTCTTTCTTGTTTTAGATACTTTTCTGAATGGTACTGCCATATTTATCACTCCCCTCCCATCATTTTTTTCAAATCATTAAAAGGATTATTCTCTACTTTTAATTCTTCTTCACTAGTTAATTTCCAGCCGTCACCTTGGTATTTACTGTAATCATCTACTGTAGTAAACCGTAATGGGACTTCTAACATAATATTTTGCCATAAAATCTCGGTAATATCAAGAGTATTTTTCATCTTTTCTGGTTTTATTGGCACTTTTTCTCTCACTTCGCAAGTAAATGGATACTTTTCCTCTTCTAAACTGATCGCATCAATTAAAATCATCTCACCAGTCACATCAACTTGAAGGTTAACTTCCTCCCCTTCAAGTAGGAGTTGTCCTTTTCCTACTACATTCTGTAAAGCTCTGATATCGGTATTTTGATAATACTCCTTAGGAATATCTATGGGTTGAACAAAATCAAGTTGCTTAACATTTTCTGTTAACAAAGATGTTATTTCTATTTCCATACTATCACCACCGCCTATTACCACCACTCATTCATTATACACTAAGAATAAGTTTTTTTCAAACTTTTTCTGGTTCTTTTTTCTTTTTTCGTGTATGATATAGCTATCAAGGAGGGATTTAATGAAAAGTGTCGGTATTATTTGTGAATATAATCCCTTCCATAATGGCCATCTCTATCATTTACAAAAAGTAAAGGAAATGTTTCCAAACCAGCCAATCGTTTTAATTTTAGCTGGAAATTTTACCCAAAGAGGAATTCCAAGTATCTTAGATAAATGGGATAAAACCGAGATCGCACTTCATTATGGAATTGACTTAGTGATAGAATTACCTTTTTCCTTTGCGACACAAAGTGCGGATATTTTTGCTTACGGAGCGATTCGTCTACTCTCTTTATTACAAGTAGACTATCTCGTTTTTGGAAGCGAATCGAACAATGTGAATCAATTAACAGCATTACTTCCTATTGTTAATAGTGCGAAATATCAGGAATTAGTTCGCATCTATCAAAAACAAGGAAATAATTACCCTACTTCTCTAAATTTAGCTTTAAAAGAATTAGCTGGCTTCTCTCTTACTACTCCTAACGACTTATTAGGTTTTAGTTATATTAAAGAAATTGCCAATCAACACGCTAAAATCACTCCAATTACTATTCAAAGAACCAATGATTTTCATGAAAAAGAATTAAAACAAGTCTCTAGTGCGACTAGTATTCGTCATGCTTTAAAAAATAAAGAAGATATCTCTTCTAGTGTACCGGATAAAACTTTAACTTATTTAATGAAAAACGACTATAGTATCGAGCGTTTCTTCCCTTTTTTAAAATATAAACTCTACTCTGATAGTGATTTAAGTAGATATCAAACTGTCGATGAAGGAATTGAACATAGAATCTTAAAACAAATAAGTCAAGCTTCTAGTTGGGAAGGCCTCATAAAAAAAGTCAAGACCAAGCGCTATACGTATAATAAAATCAGTCGATTACTTACTCATATTCTCTGTAGTTTTACTAAAGAAATGGCAGCTACAACCAAAGAAATAGAATATATTCGTATCTTAGGATTAAATGAACAAGGAAGAAAATACCTACACGAGATAAAAAAGGAAATTCCTGTTCCTCTTATCACCAAATATTATAAAGACCGTTTTCCAGGCTTGACTCTGGAAAGACAAGTAGATTTAATCTATACTTCTATTCTAGAAATAGATATTCAAAAAGATAAAATTCAAATACAGAACAAAATAGACTGAAA
This sequence comes from uncultured bacterium, assembly GCA_949296705.1. Lineage (GTDB taxonomy): Bacteria > Bacillota_I > Bacilli_A > RF39 > UBA660 > Alloscybalousia. The sequence goes on along the minus strand of CASFOW010000006.1, from coordinate 2,217 downwards.
AATATCTATTTTCTTTTTTGTTTATTTTTCTGTTCTAAACCATAAACTGCTTCATTATTTTGTTCAATTCGCCTCAATTGAAACTGATGTCGCTTTAAAAAATCTTGTGTCTTTTGATCAACGACTGCTGGCAAATACATTTTTAATTCAGAAAATAAATAATTAGGAAATACTTGGTCTTTTAACAGTTGAAATACCGTATCTCTATAGATAGGATAATCTTCTTGAGGTCGCAAAACAAATTGAAAGTCAAGGGGATAATAAATAACCTTATTATAGCCTGGTATTCCTAAATAATAATGGGGCAATGACTCTAAATGTAATACGGCTACTCCAATTAAATCTTTTTCTTGATAAATTCCATATAGATCATAGGTTAAAACGAATAAATTAGTAGCTTCTTTAATAACAGAAAAGTAATTTTCTTTATCCCACATGATCAAATGATGGATAAACATTTCATAGTCATCAATTCCTAATTTTATTTTTTTGATAGTTAATTTGTTCAATTTCTTCACCCTTTAGCCAAGATAGAAAAAAAGCCACTTGGGTGACTTCTTACTTCTTGCGATATTTTTTGTTAAATAATTTCAATCTTCATGAAATTAGTATGTGCATCTTTAGGGAAACCACCAACGATAGTAATAATATCACCAGATGCTAAATTCATTAACTCTTTAGCTGCTTTGATTCCTTCTTGAACAATCGCATCTGTATCGGTTCCAAATGGAACAACCTTTGGATAAACACCCCATTTTAATGCTAAACTACGAGCTACTTTCTCATCAATTACTGTCGCAACAATCATCGAATTTGGTCTTAATGAAGAAATATCTAATGCTGTCTTTCCGGTTAATGTAGAAGCAACTACGGCTTTAACTGGTAACTCGATTGTTGAATCTACTGCACAGCGAGCGATTGTGTTATGAATTTCTGTTCCTCTTAATTTATATTCGCTTAAGTTATATTTAGTAATTTTTTCAGTCTTTTCACAAATAGAGGTCATCATTTGAATCGTCTCTACTGGATAATTACCAATTGTCGTTTCATCACTTGTCATAATTGCATCGCATCCAGCTAAGACTGCATTCGCTACATCAGTTACTTCGGCATTAGTTGGACGAATATTCGTCTTCATACTATACATCATCTGAGTAGCCATAATAACACCCTTACCATTAGCATGACAAGCATCGATCATCATTTGTTGATATAATGGTAAATTTTCTACCCCGGTTTCGATTCCTAAATCTCCACGAGCAACCATGATATAATCAGATACTTCGACGATTTCTTGTAGATTATCCATTGCATATTGGGTTTCAACTTTAGAAATAATTGGCATATTAGGTTTACCAAATTCACTACATAATGCTTTTACCGCAAGTACATCTTCAGCAGAATTTACGAAAGAAATAGCTAAATAATCTCCATCCATGTCACAAGCATATTTAATATCCTCGCGATCTTTATCTGAAATGTAAGGGACATTTAACTTAACCCCTGGAATACATACGCCACGTCTACTTTTGATTGTTCCAGAATTTTGAATTTCACAAGTAATTCCGTCTTCTTCTTTAGAAACAACAACTAGTTTATAAAAGCCATCATCTAAAAGAATCGTATTTCCAACTGGAATATCTTTTAAAATGCCTTTATAATTGAAAGAAATCTTCTCTTTAGTTCCTAAAACATCTTCTTCAACAATACGTATTGTCGCTCCTGCTTCTAATTCAATTAAATCATTTTGAAACGCACAAGTTCTAAGATCTGGTCCCTTTGTATCATATAAAACCGCAATATTAGCGCCTAATTCTTTATTCGCACGTTTTACTAACTCTTCATCAAGATGCCTTTCTTCAAGTGTTGCATGAGAAAAATTAATACGAGCAACATTCATTCCTGCTTCTACTAATCCTTTAAACTTTTCCCAAGGATGAGTAGCAGGTCCAATACTACAAATAATTTTTGTTTTTTTCATTTTATTTATTACTCCCTTCAAAAGCTTACATTCATACATTTTATCATAATTCTTTTTCCATTTCAATTTTTTTCTGACTATTTTTCTTACTATTCGTAACAGTTCAGACTTAGACACTGAAAAAGAAGAGTAATTTCAAAGTTGCTCTTTTATTATGAAAATAATATTTGTTTATTAAATATAGCTTTGATAGATTCAAAAGGATTTATTCCTCTTTTTATAGAGGTCTTTATTAT
>CASFOW010000005.1 GCA_949296705.1 uncultured bacterium | reverse complement strand
TTCATCGTTAACGGAAGTACACAACGTTGCAGGAAAACCTTCGTAACCTTTACAAGAAGGAACTCCTCCCATTTTACGAATGAACTCTTCAGCCAAACGATCCAATTCTTTGGTCGTTATTCCCTCTTTGATAAACGGTTTTAAATATTGATGTGTTTTAGAAACCATCATTCCGGCTTCTCTCATCAAAGCGATTTCCCGTTCACTTTTAATTGTAATCACAAGCGACACTTCCTAACTAACATTAAATTAACTCGTCACCAGTCATCTCTGCTGGTTTAGATAATCCCATTGCTTTTAAAATAGTAGGTGCAATATCCCCCAATTTTCCATCTCTCAACTGATAAGAGGAATCCGTTACGATAAATGGTACTAAGTTAGTAGTATGTGCTGTTAAAACATTGCCTTGATCATCTAACATCTCTTCGCAGTTACCATGATCTGCAGTAACAAATAACGTCATACCAATTTCTTCAGTCTTCTTCATGATACGACCAAGATTATAATCGACTGTTTCAACTGCCTTAATTGCTGCATCTAAAACACCAGTATGACCAACCATGTCACAATTAGCAAAATTCAAAATAACCAAATCGAATTGATCGATAATTTGCAATAGTTCATCGCAAATTTCATTCGCACTCATCTCTGGTTTTAAATCGTATGTTGCTACTTTTGGACTTGGAATCAACTTTCTTGTACAACCAGGAATTTCTTTATCGATACCACCATCGAAGAAATAAGTGACGTGTGCATATTTTTCAGTTTCTGCAATCCGAAGTTGTTTTAATCCGCAACTGCTAATGTAGTCTCCTAATGTGTTGACAATCTTTTCAGAATGAAATGCATTCGTCGTAATGACATCTTCACTAACTGCCATCATCGTAACCAACTGAACATTCTGGAATGTCGTATGTGGAAACTCATTGAAATTCGGATTCGTTAATGCCATAAATAGTTCTCTTAAACGATCTGGTCTAAAATTAAAGGCAATCAAACCATCTCCATCTTTTACCATACCCGCTTCGTCGATGACAGCAGGTACAACAAATTCATCTGTAATGTGATTAGCATCATTATGTTGGATGCATTCTTCATAGTTAGCATAATGTTCCCCTTTATTATTTACGATCGCATCGTACGCTTTCTGAACACGATCCCAACGATTGTCGCGATCCATCGCATAATAACGTCCAGAAATTGTTGCAATTTTTCCAACGCCAGTCTCTTTTATTTTTTCATCTAACTGTCTTAAATATTGAATTCCAACATCCGGTAAAGTATCTCTACCATCTAAGAATACATGATAATAAACATTCGTAATATTTTGTTGTTTGCATAAATCGATCAATGCAAATAGATGGCGAATATGAGAATGAACCCCACCATCGCTCAAAAGTCCAAATAAATGCAAAGAAGATTGATTTTCTTTAACATGATTTAAAACAGATAACAATTCCTCATTTTGAAAAAAAGTCCCATCTTTAATTTTTGAATTAATTAACTCTAATGGTTGATAGACGATACGACCAGCACCAATATTTAAATGTCCTACCTCACTATTTCCCATCTGGCCTTCAGGAAGACCAACCAAAGTTCCACTAGCAACCAATTTACTATGTGGATAATGGTTCCATAAATAATCAAAATTTTCATGTTTTGCCAACTTTACTGCATTTCCATGAGTTTCATCTCTTAAGCCAAACCCATCTAAAATACATAACATTGCTTTTTTTACCATATTTTTTCCTCCTTAATTCCGTATAAAATTATATCACAAAACACAAGAAGAAAAAATAAAAACAATGAAAAAGAGCCATCTGGCCCTCATAACAAATTAACAAATATACTGTATCCCAAAAGAGAAAGTGGTTTTCCAACTAAAATAATCCAAATAAATGTGCGAAATCTCATATTACTTAAACCAGCAATATAACATAATAAATCATCTGGAAGCCCAGGAACTAAGATTCCCCAGAAGAAAATCCATTTGAAAGTATTGGTTCTAACATATGCCAAATACTTATCGATTGTCTTCTGTTCAAAAAATGCTTGGACGATTTTCATTCCCAAAGTGCGAGATAGATAAAATGCACCAATAGAGCCTAAAGTAAGGCCAACATAGTTATAAATAAATCCAGCAACGGGACCAAAAGCAAGTACTCCAGCAAGGCAACTGGCACCACCAGGAATTACCGGAAACATAACTTGAAATGCTTGCAACAACAAGAATACTAACGGTCCCCAAACACCAAACGTACGAATTCTATCCACTAGTAAATTTTTATCTCGAAAGATTCCCAATTGTAATCCATAAATAATAAAGATAACTAGTAAAATCGTAACGACAATGGTTGTAATCTTAAATATTGTCTTCGTCTTTGATTTCTTACGATTCATATGATCACCTACTACGAATTTTTCACTAACGTACGTTTTAAATAGCGAAACAAAAGAACAATTCCTAATACAGGAACTGCAACAACTACAAACAAAGCGGATATCAATACCCAAAAAATTGTAAAGAAAAAGTTTCGAATTTTAAAAATCATACTGCATCCTTTCTGACTACCCTTATTATAACAAAAAATAGTGAAAAGATACCTTACAGTTCTGTAAGGATTTAAAGAGTTCGAATCACCCGGCAAGGATTTCCTACTGCAACAGAGTTACTTGGGATATCATGTGTTACCACACTACCGGCACCGATGACGACATTATCTCCTATCGTAACACCAGGTAAAACAGTGACATTTCCACCAAACCAGACATTACTTCCTACTGTAATCGGCTTTGCATCCTCTAATCCTTGATTACGAACATGATAATCCAGTGGATGAGATGACGTATAAAACCCACAATTCGGTCCAACAAAGACGTCACTACCGAATGTAATACCACCTGCATCTAATAAAACCAAATTGTGATTGGCATAAAAGTTTTTCCCCATTCGAATGTTGTAACCGTAGTCACACCAAAAAGAAGGCTCGATCCAAGCATCGTTTTCCATATGTAAAATAATTCGTCTAAGAAGTGCTTTACGACCTACTGAATCATTAAAATCTAACCGGTTATATTGAGCACAAAGATTTTTTACCTCATTTCTTTCCCGAATCAAGTCTTGATCGTAATTCGCATTGTATAATTCACCACGTAACATTTTTTCTTTTTCTGTCATAAAAATTTCCTTTCAATTTTGTAATGATTCATCTCTATTATAAACGATTATCACACTGGAATAAATATAAAAAAGAGTATCAATGCTATAAATCAAAAACAAATTTTCTATTTACGAAACAGAATTCAAACAATCTAAAATAACTTGATACGATGAAACCAAAGAAGGAAGAGAACATTTTGCATTCGCAGCAGAAGGACTCGGCAATAAAAAAGCATCGATATTCGTATTTGGTTTCATATATTTTTGATACAAGTCGTATGCTTTTCTCCCGGTACAAAACACAAACTCAATTTGACTATTTTGTAAAAGTTCCGTCAAATCATTCACTTCGATATTTTTAATAGATACATCGGAAGAACCTGAAATTTCACAAGAAGCAACCGTATCCCATAAAGAAATCCCATGGGAAAGTAAAAATTTTCTTTTCGTATCAACATCCGGTAAAGAAACACCAAACAAGGATTCCAAAATTCGCCAAAAACGATTTTGCGGATGGGCATAATAAAACCCAACTTCCCTAGATTTTACGGAAGGAAGACTCCCTAAAATCAGAACTTTACTAGACTCGTTATAAATCGGTTCCAATTCATGATAAACACGCATAAAATCACCAGTTTTATTATACAACATTTACTGAGAATTTAATATCCAAGAAACGACCACTTTCTTAATCTCGTAATACTCCTCTTCTTCAAACTGCATGTTAGCAATACAAAAACGTTTCGATGCAATATGAGCACAAAACATACACTCATCTAAATCAAAGCAATCCTGAATAAAAAAAGAATTACGAACTTTATTAGAACAAATGACACTGTAACAGTTGCTACAATCTTTAGAGTCGTCCGTTCGAATACAAAAGCTACATGTCCCTGAACGTTGCGATGCAAGTAAATATTCGCAATGCGTACAAGAGTCACAAAAAATAAGATTTGTAGAATCGCTACAGCCAGTTGAGCGATATACGTTTTGACATCGATAAATGGTATCACTTTGAACCACATCAATAGAGTCATATACCCGTTCTGTAGTTGTAAAATTGATGGCATCCCACAAAGATATAATATCCGTCAAGGAATGAATTTCACGTTTTGGTACCATCCATCCTTCACGTTTATCTTTTAAAGCCATATTTTCATTGGTAATAAACTTGCCACTACTAACAGAATCTGCCCAAGTTGCAACTCCAGTGATGGAATCATGTACTTCTTTTGGTAAATGCACATCAAATGCGAACAACTTCAATATTTCATCCAAAGAATAAGGATTACTAGAACCAAACACTGCTAAAAAGATTTTTTGAACTATCTTTAACGTCTTCTCATCAGTCATGAAAAACACCTCTTTTATTGGTAGAATTTTGTTTAAGAACACTTTTTAAATCGACAGTTCCCAACTCAAAAGAAAACGGTTTTACTTTCTTTTGAAGCACTTCTGTATCAGGAACTATTTCTTTTTTCTTCATCCTAGGAATGCTTTCAAAATTGCAAGTTCTTCCTTTAAATGCCGGTATCATCACATTTTGATTGCTAATTCTTACAACACATTCCCGTTGATTTAATTCAGTTAAAAACTGAATTTTTGCCTCTTTGGTATCAGAGGATGACAATTTCATAGAAACACAATCAACTAAGGCAGAGGCATCCATCTGTGATACTCGAAAGATATAATAATGAACAACATTCGCAAAAATTGCACGTTTTAAAGATTCCGATATTTGACTAAAGTATTGACCAGATAAAATGCACGAAAGATGATATTTTCTAGACTCTGCTAAAAATCTAGTTAAAATTGGATTTTCAATAACGGGAACTTCATCGACAATGAAAAGAATCTGTTCAGAAATCACTCCTCTTTGTATCAAAGAAAACATTTGTTGCATAATAAGACCTGCTAATACTTTGGTGATACGATTTCCTAACTTGTTTTGGTTCAAAGAAAAAATCGTTAAAAAATGATTTTGAATCGTCGACTCTAAATGGTAAGAAGACCTCTCACCTTGGAAGACTGGTAACATCGTCATCTCATCTAAAAAACTAATGATGGGAGAAATTGCTTCTCCGTACGACTTCGTCTTTAAATCGTTAAAATCAGACCCAAAAAAACTAGCAATGCTATGAGGAATATACTGTTTATAATGTTGTAACAATTGATTACGATATTCGGTATCCAAAAGAAGATGACGCAAGTTGGAAAATGAAAAACATTCTGCACATAAAAGTAAATAGATGGAATGTCTAAGAACTCGTTCCATTTTCGATTGATATTGATATTGATCTTGAAATAAAGAACGAAACAAATCGAGTAACAATTCTGTTGTAGAAACGACAGAATCACGATGATTAAAAAACAAATCGACACTATCATCTAACGTTTCAAAATCGATAACGCGGCCAATCCCGCCGATATCCCTCTCTAAAGAAGCATGTGGATCGATAACGACAACTTTGTATTGTTTCCTTAGTTCAAAATCCCGATAAAGATTAGCAACGAACAAACTGATCATTTTCGATTTTCCAAATCCCGAAGAACCGATAATCAAAGAATGCTTTGCAAAAGGAAACGCATTTTGAATTAAATACATTTTTTCTTGAAAATATGGAAACGAATCAACTTCAAAAAGCGCCTGATTAGAGTTTGTACAAAGCAAAGGTAAGGCTTTCTGAATTTCTAAATACTTGGGTAACTTTTTATAAAAAAAGCGATTGAGACTAGAAAAATCAACTGCGAGTAAAAACTGTGGTAAGGGAAAGAAAAGATATCGTTTTTGTACTCTGCCATTATTACGAACAAAATACCAACTACGAGATAAAAAATGATTGTTACCCAAATTGTGAATTTGGATTTCTAAACGGAACAAATCCCCTTTTCTGCCAACTTCACATGCATTGATTAAATCAATGAAACTACGATTCAATTTTACAAATTCTAAAGAAGAACACTTAGAGGAAAAGGACGGACTATTGTTTACTTCTTTGAAAAAAAATGAATCCAAATGATTGATAGTAGGAGGAAGATGTCGTTTTGTTTCTATCAAATAGCGAATTTGATGATTTTCATTGACGACAATCATCTTCCACTTGCGAAAGATTCCATTGTAATGAGAAATCGTTTGCAAAAATAATAACCACTCTTCGGGAGAAATGAACTTCTTTGCCAAATAAACCTCGCTAGTAACAACCATCCCGCTCACCTCAACCAAAAGTATAACAAAAATAAAAAAGACAAAACTGATTTTTTCACAACCAGTTTTGTCAGTTAATCGATAGCAACTAAAAAATCAGTCACACCATCATGATAATATTCCAGTTCCGGTAACTCTCTCAAATTAAATTTACAAGAAGGCAAAAATTCATGATAAAACTGTTGCGACACATCATGAATTTCCTTCGCATTTTGAGAAGAAATCTGAAATTTCAACCACTTAGATGATGGAATATAAATACGTTCCATCCCTTCCGCCTCTCTATCATAGAGACAATAGTAACAGCGACTCTCTTCCCGTTCCGTATCGTATGTAATCATCCCAAAAGGAACACTTCCATATTTGTCGTAATACTTCTTTTCAAACTCATAAAAAAATTGCGGTGCATCCATTGCAATATGAGCATTATCAGTAGAGATACCCTTTCCATACAAGTTAAATTCTGGATATGACACAATCTCGTATTTCATCGAAGTCGGAATAAAAACATCTTCTTGAAATCCGATTCTAGGAAAGTTCTTTAATGCAGTATCCGTATCCACTTCCGAAGGCTTCACACCATGAAAATGTTCGAATGCTCGCGAAAAAGACGTCGCATTTTCATACCGATACTTAACGGCCAAGTCGATTATTTTCCACTTTCCTCCACAAAGATCGAATCCAGCACAAGATAATCTTCTTTTTCGAATGTATTCTGAAAGACCAATTCCTGTCAACAGAGAAAATATTCTCTTCATTGTATATTCATTGGTTCCTAATATTCTAGCAAGTGCTACATACGAAACATCTTCTTCCAAATGATCTTCAATATACTTTGTTATGTCATTTAAACTGCGATAAATATTCAAAAGAAATCACCTGTTCTTATTTTATCACAAGATAACAATATATGCGATTGGAATAAAATATATTAACGATTTCTATTAATTGAAAAAATAAACAGAAAATCTTTATTTTTCAATCGTACATGATATAATAACGGTATTACAGGAGGGCTTATGAAAAAAGCAAATCAAGTCAGACAGATCTTACAATTTTATGTACAGATTAACAAACTAAAAACAATCATTGCTGATGAACCAAATAACTTTAGTATAGCCGATAATACATTCGGAAGTATCATCTTGGCAATCGCTTGCAACTCTGAATTTCAAGAAACACCAAACGTAGGTAAAATCTTAAGAATGCTAATTCTAGACGAATACGTAAGACAAAACGAAACGTATCCAACTAGCATCATTCAATACAAAAGTGAACTAGATGAATATTGGGCTTTGCAAAGCAAAGATGCAAAATTAGCATTTAAATATAAATTGATGGATTCCTACTTTACGAAATTAATTTCCGAAAAATTAGACAGAGTTCCAAAATCACAATTTTTAAACGAAGCCAAAATATTTTTAAATTTAATGGGAAACGACGACGATAAAAAATGTGAAGAAATCATTAAATTCTACTGTTTAAATTATCGTCTAAAAAAGAAAAAAAGAGCCGGTTGGGATAATACGCACTGGCAAGTTCAAGCAAAAAGAACAGAAACTGTTGCAGAACACATTGTCAGTACGATGGCACTTGCTATGGCAATTGAAACAGAATGCAGATACGACATCGATTTAGATAAAGTTCTTATAATGCTGGCCATTCACGAAACAGGCGAAACATTAATTGGCGATATTACTCCACACGATGGCATGAGCAAAGAACAAAAGAAAATGATAGAAGAACAAGCCATGGAAGATGCTTTAGGAAATTTGGAAAACAAGCCTCAAATGTTAGCAACACTTCTAGATTTCGATAATCGAGAAACGAAAGAAGCACAGTTCGCCCATCTTATCGATAAACTAGATCCTGTAATACAATGTAAAATATATCAAGATTTGGGATTACAAAAACCAATCACACTTCTACAAGGTAGCAAATGTTTAAAAAGTCCTAAAATAAAAGATTGCATCGCATCTGGAGCCAAAACTGTATTTGATATTTGGTATGAAACAGAAAAACATTACTTCCAAGGAAACAGAGCATTTCCAGAGTTGGAATCGATATTAAAAGCCACCAAAGACAATAACCTATTTACAAATCTTTGGCATGGTGTTTTTAAAGAATCAATTGAATTAACGGAAGAAGAACATCGTGATTTAGTAAAACAAATTGTAGGAATTGCCAAAAAACTTTATGATGATGACAATGTAGACTGCGTATATTTAAGGAAAGAACAAGATTCTAATTATACAAAAGGCAACATTCATGTCGTAGCAGTTCTAAAAGAAGAAAAAGAAGAAGAACCATCGATTCAAGATGTTAGTGACCAAATTTCAATTACTGTACAATATCATCCAATAAGTAATTACTCATATGCTGATCCAGATACGATCGGAATGCAGGCCGAACCTACTATTCTATTTGATAAAAGTGGTCGTATGACGAAAATAAAAGATACTTTAACACATACAAGTCATATTTCTATCTGGAACCAAGTAGAATACGTCCCTCCTATCGAAAAACCGATTACTCTACAACTAAAAATGAATTAAATAATTCATTGGAATAATTAAAAAAAGAAAATTATCTTATACAAAAGAGGTTATAAAAATGAAATTAGTAGAATTAAAATGTAAAAACTGTGGTGCAAAACTATCTATTCCAAAAGATTCAAAAATCGTAACGTGTGATTTTTGTAAAACAACTTTTCAAATTGATGATGAAATAAAACATATCAAATATGATAATATGATGCAAAGTGGATATGAATTTGAAAAAGGAAGAATACGAGCACAAGAAGAAAGAAAAGAAAAACAAATCGAAGAATTCGTAAATTTTTGTGAGCAGCAAACTATTAGCAACAAGCGAAAAAAAACTGCGCTTATCTTATGTTGTATCGGCTTTGTTGGAATTAATGGTTTACACGAATTTTATGTAGGAAATTCTAAAAAAGGATGGATAAAACTGTTCACATTAAACTATTTTATTTTTGGATTATTTTATGATTTATTAAAAATTTCTATCGGAAAATTTCAGGATAAATATGGAAAATATCTAAAGAATTAATACTATTGAAAATAATAAAACTAGAAGAAAGTAACGCACCAATGAATGGTATAGCTTATTGCAGATATTATTGCTATATTACAAAAAAGACAAGCACTTTTAGAAAAGGCTCGTCCAGATTTGAGATTTGTTGGAATTGTTATAATACAAATTGTTCATCATCTATTATTAATCCTCTCGTTTTTAATAATTCAATTTGTTCTTGGTAGGTTTTAAATTCTTTCATAACATCAACTCCAATATAATAAAAAGGCTTTGGCCCACACGGGTAACCAAAGCTCAATCACAACTTAAGTATATCATGACTTTTGCAAAAATTAATACTTTTTACTATTTTTAATTAGTTTTTTCAACATTTTGCTAGTTTTTTTTAATATTTTGTACAAAATAAAAACCCTTGATTTCTCAAAGGTAATAAACAAATGGAGCAGATAACGGGAATCGATTATGCTATTTTCTACACAGAAAAATGTCTTATTTTATAGGCATTTATTGAATTATAAAACCAGTTATTTTCTATCATTTACGATATTTTAGTTACTATTTAGTACCTAGAAATGAGGTATTAAATATGGCTTATTGTAAACACCTAAAAATAAAATTGAACCGCACTTTTGAATGTAAGAAAACAAAGAAAAAAATCACTCTGAAGAGTTGTTCCAACTGTCGATTTAAGGAGTATAAATCAAATGGCAATCAAATAAAAAACATTGCCGATAATAAGAAGTTTAAGCAACAAAAGATTGTAAAGATAAAACCAAAATCAAATAAATTAGTGAAATTAGAAAGAAAGCGATTCAGTCTGTTTAGTATGGACACAAATCATTGCTATTTCTGTCACTCTACTCATCAATTAACCTGGCATGAAATATTTCGAGGTAGAAATAGATCTAATTCAATGAAATACGGTTTATGTTTAAGAATGTGTTTATCGTGCCATGAACAATTCCAAGATAATAAAGAGTTTAACGAATATTGGCACAAAAAAGGACAAGCACTTTTCGAAAATGCTTATCCCGATTTGGATTTTATAGAAATTTTTAAAAGAAATTACAAATAACTATTGTTCGAACACTTCATACTCTTGTATAATAAATAATCAATAAAGGAGGAAAGCACATGATAGAAAAATTAGAACAAGATATTGTTAATTTAGGAGAAGATAAAATCTGTGCTGTAGTATTTTACAACAAACTGAACAAAAACGGGCAAAATCAAGTAACTCCTAACAAATATATTGTTAGTGGAAAAGATTACGACATCAAAGTTCGTCAAGAGATATATTATCATCATGCTTTTGTTCATGAAACAACATTAGAAGAAGCTTTGATGATGTTCAAGGATATGACAAAAAGGGCTAATTAAATAGTCCTTTTAATTTTGCGCGGTTTCTGCAGAAGATATTGAAGATGGTAGACATGTGTTAGTTACTTGATCTGGTAACAAAAAAATAGTATATATGATTATAAAAAATGTAAAAATAGATATGATAACATATAGCCATTTGTTATTTTCGACAGTTTTATCCTTATATTGAAACCAGCGACTATTAAAAATAATCATGGTTAATCCTAACCACAATGTGCAAACTACAAATAAAGGAACATATCTAATATCAATTCTATCAATTGCATATATTAGTGCAGTCACAATTCCTAATGACAAAATCATACTTATAACAGTAGAACCGACACTTTCCAATTTATTAAGAATACTTTCTGATTGTTTATGAGCTTTATCAATCTCTTCTTTCTCTCTATCCAATTCTTTTTTTATTTTTTCGTTTTCAATTCCTTGGGCTAATAATTTAGATTCTAAAAGCAAATTATTAATACGGTAATGATAATGTCGCAATTTTTCGTAAGTATCTTTATCGACGCCCATTTCCTGAGCACCTTCAATAGCGTCACATACATTAGTCCATTGATCTCCGTGTTTATGCTCAAATGTTTCTAGGTAAGTATATTTACGCTCTTGTTCAATATCTGAGCCAAGTTGTCGCTCAAGATTATTCTTTGTTTTTTGGGCATCCAATAGTAGTTTTGGCAGACAAGACAATATTGTTTGAATTTCATCATTAACATTAGCATTGGTAACATCAGTTGGTAACACAGTTATTTTCGGAATATTAGAATTAAATTTCTTCTTGTATTTAGAGTTATTTTTCATCTGTAAATCGCTTTCTAAACCACTTAGCAGTTAAGTCTTTTTCTATAATTCCTAATTCACTACTATTTTTACCACCATTTCGATGCCAAACATTATACCACGGAGAATTTTTTTCATGAGTTAAATTTACCAATTGAGCAGCAGACAAATCGCCAAACGTGTCGCAAACAGCATCTATTATATCTTTATAAGGAGCTAATTTCTCTTTGGTTTGTTCATCGATTTCGTCGCAAACATTAATTGGTTTGCCACCAAATATTTTATAATAATTATAAACTTCGAAACATAAAGGACCATATGTATATGCTTTAAATTTTTCGCTAAACATCGGTGGATTTCCACAAACCATATTATAAGCCTCAATAAAATACAATAATTTTTGTAATTTTAATTGAGTAATTTTTTGACCTTTTTGATTCAAATAGTATATAACATAGTTAGCAACTGTCAGGATAGAAATCTTATTATTCTTTTCCTTATCCATCACTTTAACCTCTCCTATTCTAAATAAATTATACCACAATTTGTTAAAATATTCTAGTATCGCTTTGATCATTTGTCAATTCCTTTCTACTTTATTTATATTATGTTTCTATTTTTATTGTTCTATAAAAAGCAAAAAAGGCCCATCATTTCGATGAGCCTTTTACTTTACATTATTATTTTAAATATTGATTTGCACACATTCCAATGGTACCATTATACTCTACTTTATCCATTTTGTACCCTTTAGCAGTCGTATAGTTTTCTTCTAAGACATTTACAACCGCATTGTGTGGCATTAAACAGATCTTAGAACTATTGTCTAATTTCATTAGGTACAAACCATTCGTTACACCTACGCGTTTAGTTTTGTTTGCAGGCGTTGGCAGTTCGTTTGCAGTTGTAGAATTGTTGTTATCTTTGGGCATGCTTTTAAATACTAAACCACCTGAATCAACGCATTTAGTAAAATCGTCTTTGATGTACATAACATCTTCTGGTGGAAGTGACGTACCACTCATTACCCATGAACCTTTTGTATTTTCTGTCCAACTATTACAGTGACCACGTCCACATGTAATATGTAAATGGTTAGCAGTTGCTCCATCTGTTCCTTCATAAGCGATGATTTCACCAGCTTTAATAATATCTCCAACTTTGAACTTGGCCGTAATGGAGCCATCATTCCAGTGTGTTAAAGTAAGCCATACGATATCTGTAAACGTCGGTGTCTCTACCGCTTCTACGGTCTCTAACCAGATTGTATTAGTCGCGTAATTACCTACTCCTCGAATCGCAACAACTCGCATATCAACTGGAACAAAATAAGCACTCTGTTTGCCATCGACACCCGCACAATCGATTGGATAGTCGGCTGGCGTACCATGTGAGTGATTATAATGACTAGCAGAACCATTATAATTCTGCGTTACGCGCATCGTCTCCATTCCGAAATAAAACTTATTCATTTTTCGTTACCTCACTTTCAACTGTATTACTTGCCGTTTCATTCGTGTTCTTTTTCGTGAAATAGAACGTGAACGTCATCGTTGCAAACGGGATAAATACATCTGCTTCAATTCTATTTGTGAAAAAACCAACCACTAATGTAATGGCCATCAATATTGTAATAATCGATTTGAGATCGATTAGTTTAACTAATTTTTCTTTCATATTCTTCATCCTTTCTTTTAAGAAATGCCAATTTTTGCCAAAATAAATGCTACAATTGCACCTACAACGGCAGTTCCGACATAACTAACAATCTTTTTCCACTTTTCTGCGTCAGCAACAACTGTTTCCTGTTCCAGTTTAGTATCTAAATTAACAAGTCTTTTTTCCAAATTGTCATACCTTTCCTTTAACGTATTAACGTCTTTTTGAGTAGCATTTGTCGAACGAATAACAGCCTCTTTAAAATTAGAGACAACCGTTTTTAAATCATCAGAAATATTTTTCATTTCATTAATAAATACTTGGAGTGATTTGTCAAGTTGATGCAATTCTGTTTTATCTTTTTCTCGATACTGTTCAAGAATATTCACTCTTCTCTTTAATTCTGCAATTTCTTCATTCACTTTTATTCTCCTTTCCAATAAAAATTTGATGTGAATAAACTAAAATTTCATTTGATTTTAATTTATCCGTATATTTAATTCGATATCTTTTGCCCCAAAATTTCTTCCAAAGCCACATTATTTTTTTCATAAATCCACTATTTAAGTCCATAACAAGTAACAAAGTGTAGAACACTATAAGTATTATACATGTGAGTCTGTTTAATTTTAAAATGCTTTACATATAAATCTAAGTGCAAATGATGGTTGCATATTATTATGAGGTTGGTCGCCTCCTGCGTTAGATGTAGTGGAAATTGCACCAACCCCTTCAACCCAATAGCTTCCAGGACCTAAACCTTTAATGCCTTGATTTGCTTGTGTAAATAAAGCTTGTCCTCCTTGAAAAGCATGAGGGTGACTAGCCAATTCTTGAATAGTTAATTTGTGTGTTTTTTCACCATATACTTTCCCAACAGTATTAATATTAGTATCTGTTGATGAAACCCCGATTGGAACCTTATCTCGCATATCAGGAACATTAAATGTTGTAGAACCGTCTCCTTCTCCAAAAGTTGTTCCTATGACATCAAACAATTCACTATATGTTGCTCTTGATAATTCTTGTCCATTAAGTTCAACATAACCATTAGGTATATTATCAGCATACCATAGCAGAGTCGTGCCGATAGGCAACGAATCCCCAGTTGAATCATTAGAGACAACTTGCCAGTTAGTACCGTCAAAATACAAGACATTAGCCTTTCCTTGCAAATCTTTTAAAGCAACTAACGAATTACCTTTTTTAATTTCATAATAAGTATTTTTATTATCAATACTAATTTGAGGATAAGACGATAAATTTTCCGTTTCATTTGGAAATATAACATTTATAACGTCATAAGCTGATAAAACACCAGTTAAATCACAGTAATATTTAACTGTAGTATCTTTTACTACAGAAGTCTCTTTTTTAAGCAAATTATAACTTCCAATTTGGTTAATCGCATTTTTTAAATCAATAAGATTTTGAGCAGTTATTTTATTTTTTTCTAAAACTCCAGGCAAAGATTGAAAAGTTTCTTTCTCATAATTTATTTTTGACTTTTAACATCATCCTTTCTATTCTATTCTCACATTTTGCTTAATCGAATACATTTTCCCTCTTTCTAAATTAAGATTTGAAATTGTTTGATAAACCGTTCGCAAATCTTTACTAGAAAGGTTAATAGAAATGACATCTTTATCTATAGGTACTGCTATCGCAAAATTAAATGTATAGATAAATCCAGTTGTATCATACTGGCCAATACCCAGTTCAACATTTGAAGATGTACCATCAGAATAATTAACTACAGCATAATAAATAGAAGCATCGTCATAATCCTTTTCACAACTAATTGAACTATTAAGACGATTAGCAGCAAGTTGATTAATTATTCTACTTTGATTATTGTTATCGATTACATTTATTTGATTATTGAAATTTAAAAATAACTCTTCGTATACATTTTTTGAAATGGTCTTATTAGAATCAACTAATGTTTGATTCGTTTGTCCTACTAATTGTTCGTTTGCAATTTGATCCATATTTAATATATTATTTGGAATTTGTAGTGTTGCAATTGTGGTATTATCATAAATACTTAAGTTATAAAGATTTCTAGAAAGCAACAATTTTCCAGAGCTATCATACAAATTAGCACTATTTGGTATCATAGAATTTAACTGATTGTATGGTTTCCCATTATAATCATTAGAACTATAAATAAGATTTTTACTGTACAATACATTATCTATTTGTACATAAAAAGAATACATTTTATAAGCATTTGTGACAAAAAATGGAGCATTCCATATTGGTTCTGGTAATGGTCCTATAGGACTTTTATAAAATTTATCGTCATCAAGTAAACAAACGTAATAAATATCATCTTCTGTATCATCACTGCATATTTTGATTCTTAAAAAAAATTGGTTTTGATAACGATAGAAATAGTTATATATTAAATTTGCTGTCCAATCTTCTATATCGGATGACATTTCATCTAAAATAACAAATTGATTGTTCGTTATTTTTATAACGTAGTTTTTTTCGTTCGTATTTTGCGTTATATTTTTAGCTCTATATGCAACATACGAAGATATAGCATTTATTTTTACAGCATTACCACCATAAACATAATTTTGATCAGCATCTTTAGGAAGTGCAACAGTTTTAGATTCATCAATTACTAAAGATTCATTCTGATAAACAAATTCTTTGTATAAAAAGTCAGAATCATCAATAAACGGTATTATGATTGTTAGTGACTCTCCAAAATCATAATAAGCACACCCTTCCATGAAGCTACTATACATTCCACGCGGTGCACGATAAACCTTCCATTCATTATTACTTCCAACATTGATCGTCAAATCAACTACAAGTGGTGCGTTTAAATATTCTAAAAACATCAAATATCTGCTCTGCCCTGGGCTTTTATAAATACCAAAGCCATTTGATGATTGAATTTCGCCAGATAACAATAAATCATTTGGAATTGTATAAGATTTTACAATATCAACTTCGTATTTGCTATCTTTATTTAAAGTAAAAATATTATTTAACATAACAAATCTAAGTCTATCTTCAGAATCTTCTTCTACATATTCTAATAGAAAAAAATTATTTTCACTATCATAATTTATATCTACTATTTTTTGAAACTTAACACCACTTGAGTATGAATCGATAAATTGAATTGGAATCAAATTTCTATCCAAAATTACAATAAAATATTTTTCTGCATCATACCATCCAATTAATGCATACGTATCAAAACCTTCAATCTGAATATATTTCTTATATGATGGACTGGCTGGTTCCGTATATTGATAAATAAAATCATGAATGTTATTCTGAACCGTTATTGTATCAGAAAATTGTGGAGTATCATCCCCACTTTCCATTACATAATTATGTGTAAGCCAATCTAGTACGTTTTTTTTATACTCGTCTGTCATAAATATTCCTCCTAAGCCAGTGGACTGTCAAGCATACAATCAAGAACAGAGCTTGAAGTGATTTCTTGAATTACTAAATTCTCAAATATTACGTTGCAATTAGAATTAATGTCAACATTCCTTTCAACGTATTCACCATCAGAAATATTGCCACTATTTTTTGAGCGTTGGTTATCAAAATAATTTAGTTCGTTCTCAGTATCAAAAGAATTGGTTAATTCATAGGTATAGTGTATATGTTGAAAATTCCCACTTTGAATAATATCCGTAGTCTTGGTTTTAACAAGATAACTACCATTTATATCTTGCAGTGGCGATTCCAATACGTATTTACCACCTAACTGTAGAAAATTATTTGTAGACTTAATTGTCAAATTAATTTCGGGCATTCCTTTGTACTTAATATATGTTCTTCCAACCGCTTGTAACTCGTCCGAACTCGTTATATCACTTCGGTTTTCATATCTGGCTATTTCACCATTACGATCTAAATTAGTTGATATACGTTCAATCTCAGTTGAATTTATAGATACTTCTCTACCTCTAACCATCGGCACGTATTCAATTATTATCTCTGTACTATTTGAATAGATATCTGAAGCACTGAATCCAGATTCTGACGGTGTATAATAAAAGTCCGCTGTATAACCGGCGTTTTTTTGAGCCTCAGTAACAAAAGTCTTATTCTCACCATCAACGGAAATACTTATAATATTACCAATCGCTTGTTCAGTTGAAAAATCCTTATTATAACCATCTGAATAAACTGTCTCAATTTGATTTATTTCTGCATAAACACTATCTGATGTTATTATCTGCTTATTACGATAATCAGTAGTTGAATAATCGTATAAGATATCTTCTATATGGTTCTGATTGCAATACTTTTCGTTAATTGAGATAGTGCCCAAATTATCTAATAGATCAGGACTAAAAAAATCAATCGCTGTTGTATTTTCGTCTATCATATGAGTACCCCAACGAGTGCCGCTTATTAGCGATAAATATTGAAAGACATCAAAAGGTGCTTTATCTACAGTAGAATATGCACCAATCAATGTATCTTTCTCAGCTGGGATTGTAATATTACCGGCGACAAATCCGTAATCTGAAATGCTATCAATCACTTGATTTATTGCTTGACTAATTGTCTTCCCTGTAATTACATAATCAAGAGTAGTTCCTTCACTCAACAAAGTACTAGGATCAAGTATTTGTACACTGCAGTAGTGAGGCTTAAATGGGTTCAACTCCATATCTGCAGTATTTTTTACAATACCCGTAAAATACAATTCTCCATCTCTTAAAATTTTACATCTTGAATAATCTGATGGAAAATAATAACTTTTCAATAATTTATTAGTACCTTTCCAACTTTTAGGATAAA
This sequence comes from uncultured bacterium, assembly GCA_949296705.1. Taxonomy (GTDB): domain Bacteria; phylum Bacillota_I; class Bacilli_A; order RF39; family UBA660; genus Alloscybalousia. Next base: position 28,038 of record CASFOW010000005.1, on the reverse strand, counting down.
CCTTATAAAGTTCAATTGATGACGGATTCATAAATTCTTCTTTCAGCGAAAAATTAGCTTCAAATACCACTTCTTCATCAGCAATAAACACCTGAAACATTATCTACCACCACCGTAATTATAAGAATTTTTAGTACCACCACTAAATGTTTTTATATCTCTTACAAAAGCTTTCCCGAATTTATTAACGTCCATATCAGCAACTACATTAACGTAAATAGGTTGATTGTAATTACCATAGCCACCAATAGCAGGGTTATATTTTTTAGGTACTACCGCCTCTCCTTCGTGTAAATAAGCAAGTCCTTCGCGGGCAATATAGTTAGTTCCTACATTTAATGTTGGTATTTGTGGAACAGGTAATGGATTTTGCCCCCATAATCCTAAAAAAGGCGAGAAGCCTAAAATATTAACGTTTCTAATAAAATTCAAAATACCATTGATAGTATCAAACGGAATCCTTATCACTTTATTGATACCTTTTATGATAGCATTGACTATTGTTTTAAATACTCCCGCGATACCTTCTACTACACCAGAGAAAATTTTACCTCCGGCACTAAACAAGCCTAAAATGCCGTTCCAAACCGTAGTAGCGACATCCTTAATAGTGTTCCACGCAGTTGAGAAGATAGATACTATTGTATTAACTACGGTTTGAATCACATTCCATAAACTTGTAAATATTCCCGAAACAAAGTTAAACACATTCTGAAATACTCCCATAATAAAAGAGCCTACTGACTGTATAGCTCCCCAGATAGCATTTATAACAGTCATTACCCCTTCTCTAAACCATTCGCATTTGTTCCACAAGGTAACTATAATTGCAATTAAAGCAACAATGGCAATAATTATAAGCGTTATTGGATTCATAGACATTATTAAGTTAAGTGCTGATTGAGCGGCCGCCATTGCATTTATTGCTATCGTACTAGCTAGCATTGCTGCTTTTTGAGCAATGAATTTAGCAGTCGCTAGTGCTGCTTGTACAGCTAACTTTCCAAAATTTATAGCTGCTTTACCGACTGTTTTCGCGAAAGATGTTAAACCAGTGGTACCTTTACTTACAATCCCGGTAAATTTTGAAAAACCATTTTTTAGCGATGTAATGTGTTTCCCAATATTAGAAATTCCGTCTCCGATTTTTATTAATCCCCCAATTGCTGTTGTTACAGGGCCAATAGCCATTGCAATACCAGATAATATTAACACTACCTTCTTTCCACTAGAATCAAGACTAGAGAACCAGTTTGCTACCTTAGTAAGACCCTCTACTGCATCAGTAACAAAAGGCAACAATGCTTCTGTCATACTACCTAAAGCACTGCCAAATGCGTCTTTTAAAGATGATATCTTTCCTTCTGTAGTTTGCGAAGCTTTATCCATTGATTGATAGAATGTTCCACCTTCACTTGTTGCCGTCTCAAAAGCACCGGCAATTTCCTCAAAAGATACTTGACCGGCAGACACTCTATCCCTCAAATCGCCCATACTCTCACCAGTCTTTTGAGCGATTATAGTTAAAGGGTTGAATCCTTGATCAATCATTTGGTTAATATCTTCCATACTTGCTCTACCACTTGCACTGATTTGAGAAAATGCTAACGTCAAACTATCCATCTTATTAGCATCACCCATAGCAACATCTCCAAGCATATTAAGGTATTTCAAACTGTCATCAGCGCTTATTCCAAAAGCCATCATCTTTTGAGTGGCTTTAACTAAATCAGTCGCTTCATAAGGAGTAGTATTTGCCATTTCTTTTAATGTATCTAACAGTTTCTGTGCTTCTTGCTCATTTCCACCTAACAAAGTAGTTAAATTGGCTAAATAGGACTCCATAGTAGCATTATATTTTACGCCTGCAGTAGCCAATGCCGTGAGAGGGGCAGTAACTCCAACAGTCATTTTAGTTCCAAAAGAAGTAAATTTGCTTGATAATTTGTTGGCTTTATCTTCTACTTTTTCAAGACTCTTAATAGCACCATTACTATCAAGCGTTACTTTATAAGAAATTTCTCCATCGGCAAATAATTGAATATCAAATTTTAACCGTTCATTCTTTATTTTCACCTGCTTTCTTTTCTAAATAAGTCCACAACTTTCCTAATGCTTCGTTTGAAGTTTCTTCAATTGGTAAAGCATATTTCATCTTCATCTTCATTCTAAACCTATGTTCTTCTGCTTCTTGTTGCTTAGGATTCTTTGGTGGTTTTTCATATAGTCTATAACTCATCATTTTAGATAAAGTTGAATTTTCGTCTAAAAATATTCCCTCTAAAATTGCGTCAAATTCCCACCAAGATATATCATCTTTATTAAGATTTATTCCCAGTCTTAAAAAGTCTACAAAATAATATTTATAATCTAAATTTAAATCAAATGTTTTCTTTCCTGATTTATTATTTCTGGTATCAAACACATACTTTGTAACTTCGTCTAAAATTAACTGAGCATCATTATCTGTCAAATTTTTTATTCCCAAAAGTTTACAAGACTCTTGAACATCTTCTGCCGTACCAACTTTCATAAGTTCAAAAATTTTAAGCACCGTTTTGAAAGTTATATTTAAATAGTAACTTTTATCATCTATTTTTAGTAAATTTATTTGTTTGTAATCTTGCGAAGGTTTGTAGTTAAAGTATTCATTTGTGATATTCTCTTTTCTACAAAGGCATTGGCGAAAAAATCAAACATCATATCAACTAGATCTAAGTATATTGATTCTCCTACTTTTTGTTTAATGTTTTCTCTTTCTTCTTTAAATACAATTTTTTCAAATTCTTCTTGTCTTGCCTTTGCTCTTTCTAACACTTTACTTTCTAGTTCTTCGTACTCATCTGTTTTGTCTTCTTTTTCTAATTTAGACAAAAGTCTACCATCTTTTACATCTTGTTCGTCAAAAATAATATTCTTGATTTTTAATTTTTCTTCCGGTGTAATTCTAACGGTATAATCTACCAACATGTTGCCATTCTCATCCTGAACTTGAATAGGCTCTTCAATTTCATATTGTTTTCTTGTTAATTTAATCATTTTTCCTCCTAAAAAAATAAAGGGTAGACTAGATGCCTACCCTATTAACTTTATTCTGGTGTATAATCAGTTTCTTTAAATGTCGAATTATCATAAACTTTAAGGTCAAAATCCACTTGCAAAACTTCTTCAGCAGTAGCTTCATAAGTAATTGAACTTAATGTTGCTGTGAAATCAATTTGTTTACCGCTTGTTCCTTTTAAAAGATTAATTATTCTAGTTTTAGCAGTTGCAGCAGCACCAACTGCATATTCTTTCGCTAGAATAAACTGACAAACAGGGCTTGACTTATCTAATTTTACTGAAACAGACCAAGTAGGATCTAATCCAGTTTTCACATTATTAGATAAAAAATTATATAAATCTTGCCATGTATCAAGGGTTTCGCCTTGATCATATGATAATGTCAATGCAATTAAATCTTGATAATCAGCAGGTTCGTCCTCTGAAATATCAAACTGAACAATAAATTGTTTTACAGAACTATCATATTGAGCCTTTAATATCACTCCTTCCACTCAACTTGAACATTACAATTGATATTGTAGTGTATTCTTTGATTTTCATCTCTAAAAGCATAATTAGGCATATTGCAACTTATTAAAATCACTCTTAAATTGTCGGTTTCTAATTCTGTTTTATGGTCCAATTGCTTAAAAATAGCATCAGCAATACCTCTGGCTTCTGTATCGTTAGAAGTGCCTCTAATAAGCAAATAAAAAGGTATTCTAGAATATAAAATATCTTTGTTTAAAGAACGTTCATTTGTGCCCTCTCCTAATGAAATAGCAACTATTTTTTCAATTCCTTGAGGTAAGTCTGGAGAATAACATTTATAACCAGTCTTTTCTATTTCATTTCTCAACAATGTAATTAAACTTTCTGTATTCATATTATCCTTTCTGCATATCGATTACTTTTTGAGCTTGCTTAGAATATTTATCTTTGTTTTTAGCAACAGTTTTTTCAAACCATCTAGGTTGTGCTTTTCTATTTCCTGCTCCAGCTTTACCACCTTCATAGTATCTTCTACGAACATAAGGTGTTCTCTCTGTTATAATACCCTCTTTAAATTTACTGTGCATTTCTCCTGATTTATACATCTCTCCGCTTTCACGGTAAGTAAATTCATTTGAGTCTTTATAAATTTCTTCGGCGACTACTTCTTCGGCTGTTATACAGCCTTTCTCAATAACATCTTTAGCCCATTTAAAAGCATCTTCTGCATTTTTAAATTTTTTCACTTAAGCATTACCTCGTAATGATGAGGATTATCTTCTTCGCCGCAAAGAATATCAGTATCTACTACTCGGTATTCCCTGCCTTTAAAGATAATCTTGCTATTTTGAACTGGCTTAGCAGATAAACCACTAGAATTAGTTAAATCGTAGAACAAACGAGCATTACCAACGATTTCACGACCGTTTGATGTAACTTTTAATTGCATTTTTTCTTCAAATTTAACAAAATTAAGCGACAAATCCAACCCCCACTCATCACCTTCTCCAGTATTGCCTAGATATTCTTTATAAGTGCAATTATGTGGTAGTAGTCTTTTCGGAATTGGTTTTATCATTTTTTTCTTCCTTGTTTTCTGACTTTTTAGTTTCTAACTTTTTCCAACCAGCTAATTTATACCACTTTTCTGAACCTTTTGGTACTTCTTTAACAATGGCACCACATTTATATTTAGTCATAGCAACAACCTCCTAACGAACTATTAATAAGTCCACAATTTAAAAGAATTTCATAAGCTACAGGGCTTACTCTACTCATGCTATTAGATGTTTCATTTTTGTCCGTTCCCCCCTCTGAATAGCTACCTAACGTATAACTACCAGAAGAAGAATCGGTAATTAAGTCTGAATTAAATTCATAAAAATTAATCTGTTCCAAAATAGCTTTTTTAAAATCCTCATAACAAGGGCAATTTTCTTTAGGAACAGGTTTAGTAATTATAGATTTTAGTGTATTCAAACTTATAAATTCTAATCTTGAAAAATTAGAAGGAGCAGATTGCCCAAAGTATTCTTCGTATTCTTCCTTTGTAACCATAGCATCGCTCCTCTATTTTCTACTTCTTGATTTTGCAGCAGTTTTTAATTCTGTTTCTGAAAAATCAAACGTGATAACACTTTCGTTATCTACTAAAACTTCAAATTTATCAGTCTGTGAGGTGATTCTAAAAACATTTTCTTTTTCAAACGGAATATTTTCTTTTGAAACTTCTCCATTTTTCTTAAATGTCATATTAGTACCTGTTACTTCTAAACTAAATGGGAAATAGTTTCCTGATTGCTCTTCTACAACTGTAGAATTAAAACCAGTGTACCCAGTTACATAATTAAGTGTACCTATTACTTTCCCATCGCTTTGAACCTCTAAATTTGAAGCTAAGTCATTAACTGTTTTCCCGTAAAGTTCGGTTTCTCCACTTGGAATACTTACTTTATCAGTTAAGCTGACTTTTTTTTTACAATGACAGCTTTAGCATCAGTTACTACATCTTCATAAACGAAGCGACCCTTTAATGCAGAAGCTCCAATAAATTCAGATGATCCAGTAGTTAAATCAACAACAACTGGATTAACCTTCCACTCATCAATAGCTTGACACCATTCAGTTGCATAAACGATATATTCAACACTTTCGCCTAAATCTTGGGTAATAACTTTAACACCATTAATTTTATTAACTACTCCTTCACGAGCTAATTCTGCACCAATTTGTGAAGCGGTATTAGAATATTTCTCATCAGTAAGTAACATACTTTCAATTTCGTATGAAATTGCTACATACATTCTATTTTTGTCAACACCTAATTTAGCAATGTTAGCAATATCTTTAACAATATTCTCATAAACATTCTCTTTAGTACAATCTGGTTGAGTTGAAGCTGTATTAGTAGTAGTTAAAGCAAGAATAGCATCATCTTCTAAAGTTTTTGCACTTGAATATGAAGCACTTTCTAATCTTTGAGCCATTAAGTTATCTGGAACGGCTGCTGCTTCATAACCATCGATTAATTCATTTAATCCTTTATTTTTTGTAATAGGAATATTCTTGTAATCAGTTGCTGATTGCTCCAATGCTAGACCGTTTTTAATATCATAATCACGCATAGTAACATCAGTATTACGAACTGGTACATTTACTGCTCCTGCAGTTGGGTTACCAATATAATCCCTTGAAAAAGTATTTCTAATTTTTAAAGATGGTCTCATTAATTTAACGATTTGGTCTGCATAACGTTCTTGTCTTTTATGAGTACCATTTGTTGCGATTGCATTTGCCTTTTAAATCACTCTCCTTCTAAACTAAAATAAATCTGGGTGCTTTTGCTTTAAAATAGCAGTAACCCCATCATCGGCATCTTCGCTAATTTTTTTAGTTGCTACACCATTTGTTTTAGGTGTTTCAATTTTACTAATTAAGAATTGAGGATTTTCTTTTAGATAATCTTTTAAATTATCTTCAAATTCTCCTTCCATTTCCGAAACTTCTGATAAAACAAACTTTTGAAATTTAGAATCAACACCAGCATTTGCAACTACTGATTTATTTTCTGCATAAGCAAGTTGTTTTTTTAAAGTTTCATTTTCTAACAAGATTTCATTTTTCTTGTCTTCTTCTGTTTTTTGACTTTCTTTCCACTCGTTGAATGCTTTTAAATCTTCTTTACTTGGTAAGTTTCTAGTCTTTCTAGCAACTTCCTTTTTTAAAGCCTCATTAAAATCTTCTTGAGTAGCAAAAGCCTTCTCCACTTTTTCTTCTGCAGTCTGTGTTTCTGTGTTTTCAGTTACTTTTTCGTCCGTAACATTTTGAACATTTTCTTGTTCCATAAATTCTCCCTTCTTTTAAGTCGTTAAGTTGGACTTAACCATTCTTTATTGTCTTTATGTTGGACATAATAAAAGAGCATATTTCTACGCTCTATGGTGCCTTTGTAGGAGTTGCACCTACTAAAAACTATCAAGGCATAATAAAAGCACCTATTTGGTGCTAAATTAACAGTATGAAGGAGGAGGGCGGCACTTTCTCCCTCATCTCTTTTGACCCAAAGGGTGTGTGGACGTGCCGTATTTTTCCACCTCTCCTATCAATATTATATTATTTTTTCTCGTTTTTATCAAACAATTTTATTACTTTTCCATTTCTGATATTTCTATTAATTTCGCTATCTCTCATAAATTGCATTTGAATAATAGAATTCTTTATATTCTTATCTTCTGCTATATTGAGTTTCATAGTTACTTTAACATTTTTATCTAGTTTTTTAATAATCCAAACTGTATCTTTTCTGTTTGTTTCTTGAAGAACCATGTCTGGATTCTTTATTATCTTCGGTATATCTTTGATGTGTTTCTCTACTTCTGGATGTCTTTCTTTAATGTGATTTATCCTTTCTTCAAACAAAACAACATCTTTTGTAGCAGTTTTAATATTTTGGGTATATTTATTAATATCAAACTTACCAATTGTGCTTTTTTTAATCAATTCTTCTTGTTGCTTTCTCTTATCATCTTTTTCTTTCCAACTTTGATATGATCTAGTAGCCTTTTCTTTTGCTTTAGGACTTAACGATGTACTACCTATCCACTCATTTGCTGTTATTCTAGTTCTGCCTGTTTTATCAAGAAAATCTAGATATTCTTTTCTAATATCGCTTAAACTGTTTTGTTTTCTTTTAATGTAACTATGCTCTGCTCCAGTTTGTTTAAGCATTGCTATTTCTCTTTTTTTATTTCTAATCGTTCTTTCGTACTGTCTTTGACGTTGCTTTTCGATATAAGCTTCATCATTTTCTTTTTTCGTAAAGTCCATTTCTCTTTTTTTTGACAAGCCAGGGACAAACATATATCTTGAATGACCACAGTTGATTCCAAGTATTCCTGCAGGTTTTCCATAAGTAGAACTTGACCACGGCCTAACTTTAATTCTTCCACCGTCCAAATCTTCTATATATCCCGAATAACCACTCAGTGAAAATACTTGCCCTTGATCCTGGCTACATAAAGGTCTAGCACCAATATGTGAGCTAATTTCTATGAAATCTCCTCCACAGGCTTGTATTCTCTCGTCTTGAATACGATTTATTGTATTTTGTGTATTTGTGCGAATAACCATCTTTGTATACCCTTCTGGATTCCATCTTGCTCCATTTTTAGCTGTAAAACCAGTTAAGCCTTTTTCTGCCAACTGACTTACTGCTTCTTGCATAGCCTTATTAGTAGTTTTAGTACCTGCTAATACTTGGGAAGATACTTTATTGACTATATCTCTATACTCATCTCCAGCACTTACTAAAAGACTATTATTCTGCTTATTAAATGTAGTCAATATCTCTTCGACTGCATTCGATAGAATACTTCTGACTAGCAATTCTTCGGTATCAGGCTCTATTGCATTAAGTATGCCTAATTTGATTCCTTCTTGAATAAGTGTTTCATCTCTTGTCATGCCTATTTCTCTAGCTCTATCAAATACTTTATTTACTTCCTCTACTGTTTTACCTGAATATTTGGCAATTATCTTTGCATTTTCTTCGTTTAAACCATTAAGTTCTTTTAATCTCTGTAATTGCCATTCATTTACTTCGCCACTACCTACTAATGGTTGCTGAGTTATTTCGTCCCATTTGTCCACTTCCATAGGTTTACCAGCAGACAACTTTTTAGCGATGTTCAAAAGTAATTCATTTTCCATGTCGATATAAATTCTTTCAACTTGTTCTTCTAAATCGTTTAAAGACATTTATATCAACTCCTACTCATCTTTTAAATTTACTATTTTAAAACTTCTGGCAGATTTACTCCATTTTTCTGATTCATCTTCATAATTTATTTCAGATTTCCAAATTGCGAAAAAAAACAGAAAATTAATTAACAAGCTGAGTTGTAGAACTATTATGAGTACTATTTCTATTAAATCCAAGCTATCCCTCCTCTACTACTTCTTCCTCTTGCGCTTCTGTTTCTTGTTCCATACCAAAAAAGTCCATACCAGTAGGTTGAACTAACTTGTTTTCACTCTCAATTTTCGCTATTTCTTCTTGAATTTCGCTTTCTTCATAATGAAGATATTTTTGCATGAATTTTTCAAGAGAAATAACTTTATTTTGGTATAATTCTAATCCTCTTTGAATTAGTGCATTTTCATCTTCAATTATTGAATCATCAAAGACAATGTTAATTGATTTATACGCTATTCCTTCAAGATCACATATTGCTTTAACTAGATCATATAAGCAATCATTGACCATAATTTCGTGATGTTTTTTAGTTCTGTATGTATCACTGTTTTCTGATACTACTTCGGTAGCAGTCTTAACACCTTGTCCATCGAAATTGTAGTAGTTCTGACCTAGACCAACTCCTGCACTAATATAATTTAATTGTGCATTTATTGAACTTATATGTTCTTGATAGCGTAATTTAAAATCTATCTCCTTAACCGGCTGATTATCCATACCAGCAATAGCAACATATACTTCATCATTATTGTCAAAGTAACTTACATAATTAACATTTCCATCAGAATCTACTTCTGTTTTCTTTTTAACTGCCGTTCTATCAATTAAAACTCTCTTTTTACCAGTTCTAAACTCACGATTAAAACTATCGTATTCTGTGTCTATTGCTTTAAACTTATCTATCTGATTAGCAAATATAGATATGCCCATAGGACTATCTGTATCAAAGTTATTTGCAATTACAGGCTTCCACACTTGAAAATGTGGATTATCTGTATCAAATTTTTCAAATTCTAAAACATCAGGGAACATATCGTTAAAGGAAATTTCCTTTCCTAATGACGTTTCTGTTTTAGATAGGTACAATTCATTTAATTTAGTGTATTTATCTCCTGAGAACTCATGATAAGTGATATGAGTATAGTATTTCTTCTTTAAATCTACACCTTTAGTAAATCTACTAACGGTAATTAAGCCATTAATATATGAATTAGTGTATTTGTAAGGAATTACTACATCACCATCTATAAAATCAATTAATGTTTTATCATCCTTTTTATATTCGACAGTAACACCGCTGCCTAGTGCAAATACTCGTTCTAGGAAGTTGGGAAAGTTTACTTTAAAATTGTTTTCTTTACTATCTAATACTTCTAGTAACCTTTCGGTGTTTTTCTTTTTATCAAGTTTTATTTGTACCTTTTCTGACCATAGCAATTTAGCAAAGTCTTCGCACACTTTCTTTGGAATATTCATTGTTAATCTTTCGCACTGTTTCGTAGTTCCATCTGCCATTTTCATAGTGAAGTAATGAAAGTCGTTTACATTGCCACGATACCAACTTTTCCATATAGCCATCATATCGTAAATATCGCCAACTACTAAGTTAATACCCTTTTTGCTTAAGTTACTCTGTATATCTTGATATAATTCCTTTTAAATCACCTACCAATTTCTATTTCATCTACAAATTCTAAGTCGTAATCATTTACAGTTTCTATCGAGTTACAAAGTCTTATTAAATGATTGAATTGTTTTTTTGAAATTAATAATTTACCATTTTCATACTTCATAAACAAAGAGTTTTGTATATAATCTCGTTCAAAGTGATGTTTGATTTCATGAGCAATACTATCTTTTCTACAGTAGTCGCAATCTTGGACACAGACTCCTAACTTAATAATATCAACAAATTTATTATTTATTTTTTTCTTGAATCTCTTCTTATTTTTTCTATTGTTCATAATGTATGCCTCACTTATCTCTACCTATCCAAGCTAAACCAACTAATGTTATACAAATTATTAATGTAATTATTGTTCCATCGCTCATTGTAATCTACTCTTTTATTCCTAATTTGCTTAAATTATCTTTAACCCAATACTGAAATTCATCTTGCGTATGATCAGCATAGTAATAACTATAGTCATTAGACCAACTATTGTAGTAAGGCTCCTCACCAATAAACTCTTTCTCAGTTTTATCTGGTTCAGGTTTTCCTTTTTCAACAGTGCCTTCTTTCCACATATAGTTTTCGTTTTCTTTTTTAAATATTTTGTTATTACTGTTATCTAGCACTCTAAATTTTCCCTTTGCTAAAAACTCTTGAGAAAAATCAATTAATTCCTCTTTTGATTTTCCCTTATTAACCGGATTAAATTTTTTGCCATAATCAGTATACAACTGATTTCTTAAAGCACCTTCTGCAGAGTCTATAGTCTCTCTATCTTCTCCAACCTTCCATTTTTTTATCATGGCTATTTCAAAGTTAAAGATGTCTCTTGATAACTCACTAGGTGCTTTCTTTTTAGGCTTTTCATTAGGGCTATAATAGTAAGTATCTAACCGATACCAACAACCATCACTTGCTAGGCCATAACACCCACAAGAAGTAGCGGACGTTTGATGACCACCATCCACAGAGAAATCTAAATAAAGAATTCTTAGATTATTCTTTGAAATATAGTCTTCTGAAACATATTGAATTAGTTCGGGATTATATATCATTCCTTCCATTCCAATAACTTCGCCTAAATAAATCCACCGATAACGTTTGTTATCAAATTTTTTCATACGTTCCGCTTCATCTATAAATAATTTACCAAGCCATTCTATTGGAACAGTTCTGTAATCAGTCTCAGAGACTAAGCAATCATCCCTTTGCCTCATAGATTCGCACCATTTGTTTATCCATGAAAATTTATTTTTAGGCGGATTGTAAGAATACAATGCCATAAACCAGTCATTATTACCACGTGTAAAAGTGGCTACTATTTGGTCTATATCTTCCGAATTATCCCAACCAGTTAATTCTTCAAACCAAACTATTTTAATCAATTTATTTTCATCAATAGTTCCTTTAACCGTTTCAAAATCATCGCCACCAGCAAAATAAATGGTATTACCATTCTGCAAGAATTTTATTTCCATCGGAGATACTGTACTTACATAATGAATACCTTCCGTCAATCCCATTCTGGAACAGGCTCTTTTTATTTCTTTATAAACAGATTTTCTTAATTGATTTTGATGTTTTCTCAAAACAACAACAGAGCAGTTATCTTCAGTTAAACAGTTATAAACTATTTTTAAACTAATCATCGATGTTTTTGTTGAGCCTCGACCGCCTTTATAAATTTGATGCGTTTTATGGCTTTTAAAAGTATGAATAAATGCAGGAGCAATCTGGCTACTTAATTTCATTCTTCATCAGGTAAATCATCTATGATTACCACTCTATTATTAACTGTGGTATCAACTTCTTGCTTAGTACTAAATTCATCTTTGGCCTTTCGCTCGAGATACCATTTAGCCATATCTCTATCTCCAGCATCTAATGCTTTGTGTACTACCAAACGGGCTTTTATTTTTTCATAATCTTTCCACATAGCAATTTTGTCCGAATATTCCGGATATTCCTTAAGAAAATCGTAAAAAGTAGACTCTGGCACTTCGGCATAAAAACAAGCCTCACGATTTGTACATCCCATCATAAAAGCCTCTTTTAATTTTCGGAGTACTTTTTCGTTAATTGTACGTGGTCTTCCGACTTTATTCTTAGATTCTTTTCTTTTCTTTTGATACCACCTCCTTAATGCATATTGGTTGCAGAGGTTGGATTTGCACCACTCCGCAGGCTAAAGAGACCTGCATGCTACTATTACACTACCTCTGCGATATTGTTTTTCTATTCTTATAATAATTTTCACATTTTTTAGATCTGACACATCCGTGACAGCCATGCCTCATAAAATACGAGAAATCACAGAACGGTTTTTCAATCTTCTTTTTATTCTTTTTCATGATTTCGTTTAAATTCCTTTATTTTTTGCCAATGGCGCTCGTCAGGTGGCTTCCTAGTTGCGTTTAATTTTAAAAGAATGTTATTTAACTCGTTGTAGGCTTTGTAATCAACATTCTCAAATGAATGGATATAAACCTGTCCTTCAAGGCTTAGGATTGCTCCTATATTCAACAGGTAATTTGGATCTAAATCTTGATATTCTCCGTAAACTTTCTTAAAACAGTGATGATATGAATATGGATTGGCTTTTGTGATTTTAAATCCTAACCAGTCAACTCCTTTAGGTTTATAAATCTTAATCATGTCTTTTAGAATCTGCTTCATTTATTCCACCTAACAAAAAAAGAACCGATGTTTTCGGTTCAATTTTCTACAATATCATTATTGCATAGGACATTAGACATTTATACGACATGTCTACAATAATTAAAATCATAATATTTATTTATAATGCGTCTTTCGCACACATTCAAAATATATTCTTCTGTTAGCCCAGTCTGTTCTGATGCGTCTCTGACATCTTTAAATATTTTGAACAAATTTCTATCGAACTTGCTCGTCAATAATATTGGTTCGCTCCGTTTTCCTTTACCATTTCTCAATCTACTAATTTTCTCCGAAGTAATATCGAAACCTCCTTTATCCACATTATATCCATATAATGGATTTGTAGAATCATACTTGTTTATCAAATCTTTTTCGATTTCTCCCGCCTCTTTTTTTGTTAAATCTCTATATAAAACTTTATGTGAGAAATTAGTCCACCCATATTTTTTTATAGCATTGTAAAATTGTACTTGTGCTTTATAGCCATTACCATTTTGCCATCTATCTTTAACCCTTTTTCTTCTAGTAACACCTATATATACTTTTCCATTTATTTTATTTCTGTGAATGTAAACCTTATAATTTCGTTCTTCTTTTGGTTTCTCTTTTATAGTATTTATCATATATTCTTTGACACTGCCTTTCACAATAACCACTTATCATTGCAATTTCTCGCCATTTCATTCTCTTTTCATTTCTCATCAGTATTATCTTTCTTTCGAGAGGTTCATATTCGCCTAAAAGTTTTAGTTCTTCGTCTATATAATTCATCAGATTATTTCTACGTCTTTGAATGTATTCTAACGTTGCATCAATCTGTTTATTTTCAAGCAATTCTACATATTTTGCCATTCTGTCAATCCTTTTTCCACCATCAACGCGTTCTCCTTTAGTTAAGTCAGTAGATTTTGGCAAAACAATAGACATCAATTGCTCTTTTTCTCTTAACCAATAGTTATATTCGTTATCTAAACTCTTTAATTCCCTATTCGCCTCTTTTAGTGTCATCTAACCAACTCCTTTTACATCCTAATTCGCGTTAATAAATGGAATTGCACTATCAGTCATTGTTGTTGGTAACTGTCCATTCCATTTCTCGATAAACTGTTGTGCTATGATTTGATCTGTTAATGATTGTTGCAACAGAGCGTTCGCTTCTGCCTCACCTTGTGCCTCAACTTTTTTCTTTTCTGCGTCAATTTTAGCCTTTTCTAACTGATTCTTAGACGTTTCTACTTCTTGCTCTGCAACTGCCTTTTGCTCAATTGCTTGATTGTATGATTCACTAAAGTCAAAATTGTTGATTGAAACTGCTACACTATTAATCCCATATGGTGAAATTCTTTCGTCCAATGTATTATTGATAGTGAGAGAAACGTCGCTACGTTTCGTAACCAATTCTTCGGCTGTATATTGTGAAATAACCGCCTTAATTGTTTCTTGAATTGCTGGTTGCAACACAGTCGTTTGATAATTCGTTCCAACTGTTTTGTATAAATCGACCGCTTTTGTACCATCAATTTGGTAATTAATAGAAACCTTGATGTTATTTACAATTTGTAAATCTTTTGTAGATGTAGAGAATACTTCCTCATTTTCAAATTTTTGTACCTTTACATTAATTTTTTTCATATCCTCAAAAGGTAGTTTGAAAACGATACCTGTATCGGTTGTACTACTTACTATTTCTCCAAATCTCACTTTAATTCCAACTTCACCTGTTTTGATCGTCGTAAAACACCCAAATAACATAATAAATAAAAATGATAAACCAAACAACATTCTTGGTCTTATTTCCCACTTTTCATCATCAGAACCATATCCTAAAAATAAAACTGCCAAAATTGTTAAAACAATACTTATAATTATTAATACCATACTTCTATTTTCCTTCCTTTTCTAAATATTCCTTTAAATTAAATTTGTTGATGTAATCTTCAATAGTTAGTCCAGAATTGCCAGTATAACTAATACTATAATCTTTGAGATTTAGTGCGAAGTAGTCCTCTTTATCTTCATATACTAAAAAATAATTATCCTCTTTAAATCCGTTTTCTTTTAATAAATTTATAACTTCTTCAATCTTATCTTCTTTTATATACATATTTACTCCACCTCTTTTAATATATCTAAAAGACTGTCAATGTCGGTTAAAGCATCAAAACGATTATTTACTACTATTTCCACAGTATTGTCTTCGATAAACTTAATTGCTTTATCTATTACTTCTTTGTATTTTTGGTTTTGTTTTAGAACTTCATCATATGTGGGCAATCTCTTAAAATCTCGTAGTGTATTTATTAAAGTATCAACATCGAATCCATACATCGTTGATACTGGATTATTCGATTCGACTTTTGGAAATTTCATTATTTCTTTCACTAAATCATCAATTTCTTTTTCAGTCATACACTCTCTCATTTATTCCACCTCATATTCCATTAATGCAAACTGTTCTTTTGTTACTATTGATTTAATACCTTCATATTTGCCAAATAGTGAATGAGTTTCATTTAATATAATTCTAGGTTTACCATTTTGATTTTTTTGTGGATTTGAACTTATAAACGTTATCATCTCTCCATTGACGTAATCTCCTACTTTTAACACATCGATAATATTTTCACTCGCAATTTCAATATCTTCCTCATGCAACTTATTTTGTTCATCTCCGTAAGTATCGATAATATAATCATCAATCCAGAAACCACCATCATCATCGATTTCATCTATTTTTCTGATGGCAACCATATTACAGAAATCGTTGTATTTTGTTCTTACATACATTCCTACTTTTAATTCCATTACTTATCCTTCTTTCTATGTTTTCTAAAAAAAACTTTGCTTAAATACCACGTGCTTTTGCACTGTGGGCAATATAAATGTGTTCCCAATTCATATATACGACCATACAAATCCTCATTTTCAAATCGATATTTACAACCACAATGTGGACATTTCATTGTATAGTAATAGTCTAATTTCTTACCACGTTTTAATATTTTCATTTATCTAACTCCCTCTTTTTACATCATTCTTGTATAATTTTCTTCCACAGAAAGGACAATATCTAATATCTATGTATCGAGCACCATTCATGTTGTCTATCATCAATCCTGCATATTTTTCTTTGTTTCCTTTTAAGATGAAAACGTCTAAACAATCTGCATAATTAGTCGGTTCTCTATATCCTGCAGTTGGCTTTAGTTCGCATGTATGAATTGTTTTTCCCGCGATATGACCATCTTTTTCATAACAATAAGGACAAATTAATTTATCTTTATCAACCATTACTCATCACTCACTTTCTCTACTATTTCATATCTTTTAGGCTTATATTCTTTTGTTAATTTATTATCGTACATAACTAAGGCGCTAAAGCTAAATACTTGTCCTTGGTTTTCATCTGAAAAATGACTTGTAGAAAATTTAATATCTATTATTTCTTGATTATGTTCGTCCAATTCTTCCATTAATAAATTTAATTTTGCTTCTAATTCATCTTCACTATAACAATCATATACTTTAATCTTTAACATTTACTACCTCCATTTTATATCTTTAAAAATAATTCCATTTCCATTTATGTCATCATATTCAAAAGTCATTTTGTTTTGGTCTGCAAAGAAAGTTATGTCATCAATTCTTAGAGCATATATTTCATTTAAACTAACTCTAAAATGGTCATGTTTTGTTTCTTTTCTTGTTGGAATAACAAAATTTTGATTCCATTTATCTAAAAACTCTAGTTGCTTTTCTCTTAATTTTTCATAATCATTCATTTAATCACCTCATATCCAATATAATTTTCTTATTAACTTTGGTATGTTGTAACAGATCCAACAACAACCTTTGTTAAAACTTGTTTTTTTCCCTAAAAATTTAATCCTTTTTTTAAAAATGATTACTGAAATTTTATCTATATATTTTTCATACATTTCTGCTCTTGTAGGTGTCTCTAGCGTTGATAATGGGAGTAATAAGCAGAAGGATTTTATCAAACCTCTATCAATCAAGTCAAAAGTCCTTTTAATGATTTCGTTCTGTTGTGAAAATGGCGGATTACTAATCAATAAATCACATTTCTTTGGCGGTAATGTCTGAAAGAAATCGTTGCCACAATCGTCAAAGATATGCGTTGCTTTGTACTTAAGATTCAACTCATCCGCTTTTAATTTAAAATGTGAATCATAGTTGTTAAAAGGGAACCATATCATTTTAAAGCTTCTTATATCTATCAAATCATAAATGTCTTCGACTACAAATCGTGGAGTTGCTACATGATCGGGGTTATACTCTTTATCTGCTTCATAAAAAATATTTTCTTGAATAGGATTCATTATTCTAATCCCAGTTCTTTCAAAGTGTACTTTTTACCAAGTTCCATTCCTTTGTACATCGTGCCTTTTTTGAAATATGGTAAACAAACTGCTTCTGTTGTGTGTCCGTAAATATCGGACAGTTTTATGCAAATATACTCATTGTCTATGTCTTGTTTACATATGCTCTTAACTCTATTCTTAAATGGTCTAATAACAGCACTAAGATATTCTTTCTCTTTTTCGTCTAATATTTCTTTGAATTCGTATATCGTTTGTGGACGTTCTACTTTGAGTACTTTATAAGAAGATTTATTTTCAAATTCTTGTATGCTAAGGCCATTCCAGCCATTAACGGTATTTATAATAGTACTTCCTTTCATAGGAAACATATATGTTAAAATGTCTCCCTTTTGTAATTTCATGTCTTTATTCATGTTATCTATTTTCCTCTCCAATAAAATCAAAAATCGTTGTTTGATTCTTTTCGAATTCCTCTTTTTCTTTGCTTTCGTTTAAAAATTGCATTAAATCTTCATCATAAGTTAAATGATGTCTATCTAACCACTTTTTAATATATTCCATATATCGTTTGGCCAGGTTCGAATGCCAAATTAACATCCGAATCGCGTATTGAACTTTGTTATTCACTATATTTTTCATATAACCTATCCCAATATTGTTTTTGCAGTTCTTCTGCATATTTATTAATAATTAGATCATTTGTAATCAAAATGATTCCAATATTCAATTCCCCAAACACGTATGACCAACCGTATATTAAATTATCTAAAGTTATGAAGAATAAAGTCGTACAAATAGCGAAGAAAATCATTACTAAAATCATAATTATTATCATTTTAGAATTATTCATGATCAATTCTCCTTAATTGTTTACATACACTATAAACTTCTTTTTGTATTTCTTCAGTAGTCCATTTTTTACTATTTCTTTTAAATTCTTTTAAATAAAAATCTTCAAAACCTAAATAATCATTATAATGTGCATAATCCCAACCTATAAACCATCCTTTAAGCACGTCATCTCCAATATCCAAATGATCTGCTGAATATGTTAAACCACCATGCACATCAATATTGATATCGTCATAATGTTTATTATAAAGTTTACTAGTAACAGGAATTTCTACATATGCTGTGGGATGTGTTCCCAAATTTAATATAAAGTAATTATATCCGAAATGTGATCCAGAATCTAAAAGCAAACGTTCTAAATGTTTATCATATATCATTTCTTTCATATTAATTAACCACTCGCAAATACCATCCTAAAAATTCTTGCTTAGAATCGAATCTAGATTCGTATCTTTCGAGTTCCTTTCTAAATCTTATTCTTTCTTTTTTATCACATTGAAGATAATGATTTCTAAACAAATGTATATCTTCAATCAACCACTCTTTTGTTTTTCTCATTCTTTTTCTCCTTAAAAAATAAAGTAAAAGCACAGCCAAACTAACCCACGACCAGATGTCTCTATTACTGTCCAAACTCGCTGTGCTTCTAACCAATTTAAAATGACATACAAGTATTAGGAGAGATCCATAAAAAGAATAATTGAGGTAATTATTTTATTGGGTTTTTAAATTTCTAATCATACATCCATCCTATTCCTTAAATTTTCACTACATTGACGATAAACAACTCTGCAGAAGTCATGAATCTGCATCAATACTCGATATTTCCTATAAGCATAGTCGTAAAATGCACTTTTAGATACTTCGTACTTTGTGCTGTATTGTGATGCCTGGAATGCTATTTCACTCCAACGATCACATAGTGCCAATGCCTGCTTGGCCAATTCATATGCCGTATCTCCGTCTTCACTCGATAATGCTTCGTAATTGTCAAGTATTACTTGATAGTTCAAAATGTCTTGTTTAAGATTCAATTCCTGCAAAGAATTCATCTGTTAATCTATCCTCATCTTTTGTATTTGATTCTGTTTTTACTTCTTCGACCGTTGCCTCTGTTGGCTGTTCAATAGGTGCTGTGTCTAGGTTCATATCAACGTTCATTTCTTCTGCTTCATACATACCTTGTAAGTCTTCTGGGAATGCCTCTCTCAATGCTTGTACAAGTGCTACCTTACGAATCATAGTAGCTGGCTTTTTTGACCACTGAGAATTGATTTCTCCAGTTGATTTAACACCAATGTATTCATCTAGTGATACTTCGTTCTCAATTGGTTGTTCATAGCCTTTAACAAATACTTTTGCCCAACCGCCAACTAATTCTTCATTCTTCAAATGAAATGTACCAGTTCTTCGTTCAATCTCGCCGTCGGAATTGATTACGATTATTCCGGCAACAGAGCCTGCATATTTATCGTTTCTAGTGGCTCTTTTAATAATTGCGTCCTTACCTGTAACCATAGTCGCCGGTTGACTACCATATTTGATTAAATAAGCCTCTCTTAAGAATGGATTTAATTTTTGATATCTACACAAATTTAAGAACATAACGACTTCTTGATCAGATACATTCCCGCCACCATTTACTAAGTAGTTCTTGATAATTTGTGGGCTCAACTTGACCTGTTGACCACCGACCTCATAAGTAACCGACTTGTTTTCTTGCTCTTTTTTTAATAATGAATTTGCTATCATATTCTTCTACTCTCCTAATCTACCACTTTTGAAAATTTTATATTATTGCTTATCATAAAGTCTCTTAACGCAAGCATTTGATTTGCTGTGCCAGTCACTTTGAAAATTAAATCAAATGTTTTTTCTTCTTCCTTTGATTCGGTTTTGACTGGCTCTTGCACCTTAACTGTCTGTTCTCTCTTGACTCTTTCTAAATTGGCATTTTTTTCTAATTCTTCAAGTCTTTCTTTTTCTTTCATTGCACTTGCCAAATCTAATGTTTTAAGATATACATCAATCATATTTGTTGTATATTTTGTATCTTGGCTCTTGATAACGTTTAAGCTTGTTTCAATTCTTCCAATAGTTGATAAGATTGTCTCTTTGATTTTGTCTATTTTCTCGCCTTTGTTAAGCCATTTCTCATCAAATATCATGTCTAATTTAATTAATTCATTCGTGTTGTTCTCATCAAAAAATTTTTGAATTTCTTTTCGTTTATTTTCTTTTCGCTCATCTTCGAAAGCCTTAATCTGTGTATCCAAACATTGAATTGGCTGATCAACTAATCCGACTAACTCTTTAATCTGATTTTCAAATACCACATAAGGCTCATTCCATTCTTTTTTGATTCGTTTACGTTCATCTTCAATTGATGTTTTTAATTTATTCAATTCTGTTCTTGTTTTAGTCGAATCGGATAAATTATCTTCAGTAACGACCAATCCTTGATACTTTTCTAAACTTTCTGTCAATTTTCCTTTTAATTCTTCAAAATTAAATTTAATAGGTTGTAAATCATATTTTTCAATTTTTAGTTCCATATTTTATATAGCCGGCAATATAAGTCCCGGCTTGACTCCTTCCATAATATTTTTTTTCCAGAAAATTAATTCTTTTTTAAATAAGTACTTCATATCATTGATTGCTTCTTCTCTAGTGAAGTAGTAATCACGAATTTCTTTTCGATTCATATCCCAAGCGAATTTTAGTTCTGCTCTTAACCATACGAAATCGTATCCAGTAACAATTAGGTATTGTAAGCATTGAACGTAGTAGTAAATTGGTACCTGCCCGTTCCATTCATTAAGCATTCGTTTGTTCATGATTTCCGTTGTTTTTCCTTCATAAATTCCTTTTCTTCCAGTTGCTATTTCTGTCAGTTCTCCGTCAAGGCTTGCTTGCATGAACGGATATGTTGTGTTTTGCAAGATCATAAATTCATCATGAAACAACTCGTATTCAGGATGATCAAGCATAAATAAAGTTCTTAATGGATCTTCTGCATCATGACCATACTTTACTTTTTCTTCGTTTGAGATGTCATCTGGTTCTTTTTGTCCAGTTTTTTCAAGCCATAAATCAACATTTGTCTTGAATGGACTAATTCCAAGAATTGCTGCAGCATCGCTTCCACCAATTCCTTTTTTTCTATTTTCTAACCATTCATCATGGCTCTTGGCTGATATTCTTTTGAACATATTAATCACTTACACTTGATGATAAAAACGTTACCTTTTCGACAATTATTTCCATTGGATATTGTCCACGTTTTTGGATTCTTCCTCTAATTCCAACCACATCATTAACTTTGCAATATTCTGCAGTTTGTTTCGCAACGTTTCCTAATAGTGTGCAATTAATCATATCTATCACACGTGATTCTTTTTCATTTTTTGAAAATGCCGGTACAGACATAGTTAATATCAATTGTTCTTCATCTTTTTTAACTATTCTTTCAATTCTTCCAACTAAAACTACTTGATTCATTTTTTACCTTCTTTCTTTTCTAAAACGGTAATGCGATTCCGTAAAATTTTGTTTTCTTCTTTCAATTCATTCACTTTTCTTTTCAAAGGTTTCTTTTCGGATTCTAAACTAGAAATCAATTCATCATTCTTATTAGCTTCATCATTCAAATCTTTGATTTGCTTTTCTTAAACTTAGAATCATACAAAATCACTATCGCTTATTCCGATTTGTTCAGCCACACTGACTGGTCTCCAGTTATCATCACGGTCTTGAATAATATCTGCTTTTTCTTGTTCTAAATCTTGAATCTTGAATTCTAATTCTTCAACTCTCAATTCAAGATTCCATTTCATATCTCTAATTTGTTCATTTTCTTTTTCTAAAGAATCTACTTGCTTTTCCAACTTCTCGATGTATTGCATGATTACTTTTGAATTCAATTTTTCATCAATTCTCCTTTTCCAATAAAAATTTAATTTTTAAAATATCCTTTGCGTTCCGATATGGAACACCTTTGTATGTTTTTAAAACAACTCTATGTCCATCTTCGAATAAGTCTTCTGGACTAATACTTTCGAACTTCAATTTGCCATTCTTTACTGAATAGTTCACTCTAATTGGTCCATAAACTTTTTGGAAATTTGGCTCAGTGTAGAGTTCTACATGATGTTTACCATCACTTCGATCAAGATTTTTAACTTTGTAAAAAATAAAGTCTTTGTAAGATTTCATGCAATAGAAACGAAGTGCATGGCTTTGTCTTATAAATTCGAATGTCTTTTCGTCTGCTAGTATTTTCATTTACCTACCCCTTTTCCATTTCAGCAAGTATGTTCTTAAGTTCCTGCTCTTCAGATTCGGAAATTTCAATATCTTTGGCATTGTCGAACCTAGCTAAAGTTGTATCTTGATCATGTGATATTTTCATTTGACGACGTTTGTTTTGATATGCTTGTACCTCTTGAACCGTTTTAAAACCTTTTGCTTTCCAACTTTCTAAGACAGTTTGAATGTATCGTATTCCACGAGCTCCATTCAAGATTGACTCCTTAACGGCATAACGAGTCAAATCGCTGTCTTCCCATGATTGAATCATTTCATATTCGATACTGTTTAACGTTCTTCCGAATGCATTTTGAATAAAATCGAATAAGTCGGCACTTTTTTCGTTTTCATTTTTGGAAGTAGATAAGTCGGCACTTGTTCTTTCTTCCCCGCTCGAGATGGATAAATCGGCATTTGTTCCATTTTCGTCTGCGTCGGATAAGTCGGCACTTGTTCCGAGCATTTTATATTCAGCATCAGAATCATTATCATTATCATTATCATTTTCAGTATCATTATCATTTTCAGTATCATTATCATTTTCATTATCATTATCGGGTTTTTTAGGTTTTTTTAGGTTTTGGTTAGGTTTTGGCACACTCTCTAAACCCGCTTGAATTCGATATATTTGTCGTTTTGATGCACCAGTTAATTTTGTGACATCTGTCACTGACATACCCTGGTCCAGTAATGTCACAATTTTGGCACTATCTATTGTTTTAGGTCGTCCTCCACGTTTGCCATTTTCGGCTGATGTTTCGCAACGTTTATCATATTTGTTTCTATCTCGATCAAGATTACCTTTGATGACTTTAAAGGCCATCTTCATTAGACCTGTAAATTTAGGCTCTCTACGATTGATTTCATAATCAAAAATCGCTCGAAAAAGAATTCCAACCTCTTCATTCGATAAGTCCTCTAGTATTTCTGAGTATTCGTTATATATCAAGAAACTGTTCTTCATTCAGCACCTCATATTTGACAGAATATAAAATCTGTGATATTTTATAAGTGCTTTTTTGAAGCAAGGGACTTTTGTAGTAGTAGGTCCTTTTTTTGTTGCCCAAAGCATTAAAACTCTCCAGTAAAATCAGTAAATTTATCTAAAATTTTATAGTTTAAGAACAAAACAAACATTACTGAAATCTTGCTTGTAATAAAAGTCATCGTGTTTTCACATTCGGCCCCTAATAAGATAAGTAAAAGTACACTAATGATCATAATCACATTCACTACCCATTTTTTTAACTTTAATTTTTTCATTTTTAATCAACCTCTCTTATATTCCACATTTCTTTTTTAATATCTTTGTTGAAGCAAGTAATGTTTTGCCGCCTGGAACAAAAAGATTCCTTTCTTTCATTTCGTCGCGAATCTCTTTTATTAATGTCAGTCTTTGCTTGTAACTAGCACTTGGCATTAAAATTTCCAAATCGTCTGCTGAAACATAAACTTGATCCAAAATCTCGCTACTATTTTTTTTGACTGTCTGGTCCATTTTTTTAATTCCTTTCTATGTTTTTTCTTTCAGGCACTTAATGAGGACTGGAATTGATTTCTTCGTTATTACCTTTTATAATTTAGTTGACAAAACAATTAGAAAGGCGGTGATTAACGAAGAAATTATTCAAATGGATAGTAAGACAATTATTTTCTTCCAGTGAAAATACTACTATAATTGTTTTCGGAAATAATAATCATATTACTATTAATCAAGACAAGCAGTAATGCTTGTTTTTCTTGTCATTTTAAGTTTGACAAAACTACAAAAAGGAAAGTTAAAATTAATTTTTACGAGAATCGAAATTCTGTTCCAGTCCTCATTAAGTGCCTGAAATATATCTGCCTTGCAGGGCATTGAATTTTTTTGTACTCTCCTTTAAAATAAATAATTTGAAAGGAGGTGATATTTTGGCACAACAACGTCGCACTAGTGCAAGAGCGGCTAAAGCGGCATCTAGGGTTCTTAGAGATGGTCGGACATCTAGAAAATCGAAGATTGCTGCTGGCTCTGCTTTATCGCAACGTGCACCAAAAAAGAAGTAATTCTTTTACAAGTCAATTAGACTTGTTTTTCTTTGTCTTGATACATCTGTAACCAAAATACTAATTCGTTAATTTTCGCTAGTATCATTGTCTTTTCAAAAGTTTCATCAAGATTTTCAAGCCAGTCTGCCAATTTTGATAGACACTCTTCTAAATTATCAATTTCTTCCATATCTTCTCCTATTCTTTTCTTTTATAAGACATATAGTCTTGTTTCAAGGCATTTAAAAACTCTTCTATCTGTGAATCATCAACTTTTAAAACGGCTAAAATTTTAAGAATCACATCTAGTTGACAGTGTAATAAGTCATTTTCATAACTATTATACATCTGCCTTGAAACTCCTAGTTTTTCAGCAATTGCATCTTGTGTCAGCAATGCTTTTCCCCTATAGCTCTTAATTGCTATACTTGCATTCACTATCTATCACCTTCTTTCTACATTCAATTCTACAAGACTATTTGTCTTATGTCAATATTATTTTGACAATTTGTCTTATTTTTTTTGACAATTTGTCATTATTGTTATATAATCAACTTATGAAAGGAGAAATACTTTCAAATGGAAAATAATTTTGCAACAAATTTAAAGCATCTTCGAATTCAGTCTGGAATGACACAAGAAGAATTAGCTAAAAAAATGGACAAAGATTATTCAACAATTGGAAAATGGGAATTAGGACAACGTTCACCCATAATGACAGACGTTATTAAAATTGCTGATATTTTTCAAGTATCGCTTGAAAAGTTGATTGGTTCATCAATGATATATGATAATGCAACACCTATTAAAATATCTAATAATGTAGCCAGTATTCCTGTACTAGGGAAAATACCTGCTGGAATGCCATTAGAGGCTATAGAAAACACATATGCA
Organism: uncultured bacterium; assembly: GCA_949296705.1. Classification (GTDB taxonomy): domain Bacteria; phylum Bacillota_I; class Bacilli_A; order RF39; family UBA660; genus Alloscybalousia. The sequence goes on along the minus strand of CASFOW010000005.1, from coordinate 2,471 downwards.
GTTGACACTGTAGATATCCCCGTTGAATGGCTAAAGGGTGATAATCATTATTTCGCATTGAAGCTTGAGGGTGATAGCATGGAACCTGACTATTTAGATAACGATATAGTCATATTTAAACAGGCTAGCGATTGTGAAAATGGTCAAGATTGTTGCATTAGGATAAATGGTTTTGATGCTACATTTAAAAGAGTCAGAAAACAAGAAAATGGAATTATGGTAATTCCATTAAACGAAAACAATTCAACTGGTTTTGTATCAACATTTTATTCGAAAGAAGATATAGAAAATATGCCTATTGAGATACTTGGGATTGTGAAACAAATACGAAGAAATAAAAATTAAAAAGGAGATATTACAATGTTTGGTTTTTTATTAAAAAAGTATTCTAATAATCCTGATCTCGCAGAAAGAATCTTTGAAATTAGACCATATCAACCATATGTGAAAAATTGTAAGGATTCAGAAGTAAAAAAAGTTTGTTGGAATTGTAAAAACATACAAGATACTCTTAATAAAGTTATTGAAGTTTGTGGCCCTGCCGATTCACCAAAAGCAAGATACCTTTATGCTATAGCATATGCTTGGTCAAGAAAAGAATACAACGATAAAGCAATATATTATCTAGAACAATACCTAAATAATCCTCTTTATACAGGCGCTTATCGTAGATTAAATCCCCAATATTCTTTAGAAAAAAGAAAAAAACTTCATGTTTCAGAAATGTTGGGTTATTTAGGAAAAGCTTATGAAAAAAGTTATAATTTCGAAAAAGCACTTGATTGCCAGTTAAAAAGATTAGATTTGGACCCTGAGTTTGCAGGAATATATGTTGCTGTATCTGAAATATATACAAAACTAAATCAATTAAATAAAGCACTTGATATACTTAATCAAGCACAAACTACTATTTATTATAAAGATGAATTTAAAATAACTATTGATAATCGTATTGAAAACATAAAGGCAAAAATCAACAACGGATATGTTTATAAACCCAGAAAAAAACACGTATAACAAAATTCATAAATATAAAAAAAGACCTCCGCTGCAACGGAGATCAAATCTAAAATAAATTAGATACAGAAAAAATTGGACCAGACAGACCAAATGTTTTTCTGTACTCTAATTTTACTATAAATATCGAACAAAGTAAAGATTGGAGTTGATAAAATGGCTATTTATAACGAAACAGATAAAACCAAATGGACAAAAGACGGTCGTCATTGGTATTTCATGTGTTATAAAAAAGATTTTAATGGGATTAACAAAAAATACAAGTCAAAAAAGTATTTAAAAAAAACAGAGGCTGAAGAAGCCGAGAGATTATTTTTGATGAAAAGAGATAATCCTACTCATCAAGAATTCACTTTAATATCAAAAGACTATTTCAGAGAATTATTTACAACAAGAAAAGATTCTACTGTATACACTTATTTAAATGCTTATAAGAATAATATAGAGCCCTATTTTAAGACATTTTATATAAATGACATAAATGTACAAACAATCAACAATTGGAAAGATACGGTACAAAAAAATAAGTTTAGTATAAGGTATTTAAATAAAATGTATAACATTCTCAAAGGAATATTCGACTTTGCCATGAAAAATTATGGTTTACAATCAAATCCAGTAGTAATATCTGGCAGATTCAAAGAAAAAAATGATAAAGTAGTTAAAGACGAAGAAAAAATAAGATATATCACATATGAACAATTTCAACAATTCATATCTGTAATTGATGATCTGATGTGGAAAACTTTCTTTACATTTCTCTACTATACTGGAATGCGTAAAGGAGAAGTTTTAGCATTAACATGGAATGACATAAATTTCAATAACGATACAATCGCTGTAAATAAAACAATCTACTATAAGTTAAAAAATAATGCTTCCATTACTTCCACAAAAAATCATGAAAACAGAAAAATCAAAATGAGCAAAACATTAAAAGACCAATTATTGATTTATAAAAAAGAAATAATGAAATATTCAGACTATAGCAATAATTGGTTTGTATTTGGATGCAGTCGATTTCTAGCACCAACAAGCATTGATAGATATAAAAATTATTATTTTGAGTTAGCAGGATTAGAGCCGATTACAATTCACGAGTTCAGACATAGTCATGTATCATTGCTAATTAATGAATACATAAAATCTGGCCAAACTGACACTTCAAAATTCTTCTTGATGATGTCAGAAAGAATGGGACATACAATTCAAGTAATGCAAAACACTTACATGCATTTATTCCCTACCGTACAAGATCAAATAGTAGATTTATTAAATAAATTATAAAAAACAGTACCTAAATAGTATCTAATAATATAAAAAACCTTGATTTCTCAAGGGTAATAAACACATGGAGCAGATAACGGGAATCGAACCCGCATATTAACCTTGGGAAGGTTACATTCTACCACTAAATTATATCTGCATACATCAACTATATCACATTTTTATTC
>CASFOW010000004.1 GCA_949296705.1 uncultured bacterium | reverse complement strand
TTTCTCTTGCTTTAGTTTATCGTGGTGATCCTATCGTTGGTGTAGTATACAATGCCAATGAGGATAAAATGTATACTGCTGTAAAAGGAGAGGGGGCTTATTGCAATAATTGTAAAATATCTGTGAATAATAAAAAATTAGGTGATTTAGGTTATAAAACAAATGTAGAAATATTTAATAATGACATTGTTGATGAAGTACTATTAATCAAAGAGCTGAAGAAATTATCCAAAATTTCAAGTATAGGTAGTGTAGCTAGAAGTGCTATGGCAATCGCAACGGGGGCTTTTTCGTGTGATATATTTCCAGGAACCGCACATGGTAACTGCGACATAGCAGCTTCTTATCTTATTGTTCATGAAGCAGGAGGAAAGGTAACTGACTTGCATGGTAATGAACAACGATACGATAGAGAAATTAAGGGAGCTGTTATTACTAATGGGATTTCTCATAATCAAATATTAGAAGTAGTTAAAAAGTATGTTATATAAAGCGTTAAATGTAGAATGGTTAAAATAAAATGGTAGATTATATGCTTATAGACACCTTTATTACCTTGATGATTTTTATAAATAATATTTTGTAGACCGAATAACCCCAGTATTTAGACAAAGTGTGATATTGGGTGGTTTTTTTTGTTTGAAATAATCCTTCTCTTTGATATAATAGGTAAATGCGAATGGAGGAGATTAACCTTGAGTAAAACAGAATTAGATAAATTTACATTACGAAAAGAAGAAATAGCTAAACAACTACAGGATTTAACGGATATTCAAAAAAAGTATTATATCTGTGAGAAGATGAATGAGTTGGGTTTAAATACTAATTATAATCAATTTCAAAAATCAATAGGAAATGATTGGGTACGAACTGATGAACTTCTAGCCTTGATATCAGCACTATCAGATTTTGAATCTAAGGAAAAAGTGAATTTACTTCAAGCTATCTTTCTTTTGGCTATAAAAGAGGAGGTAGTAATAAAGCAAACTTTATATCAAGAAGAAATCGTTCTTTTTCATAGTGTATTAGAAAATTATAGAGTCTTAGCTGAAGAATTACATCTCGAAACGACTATTGAAAAGTGTAATTTATTTAGTTATCTTCTATGGAATGGCTATTTTTCCTATAATAAAGAACATTTTTATGATTTAAATAATCGTCATCCCATAATAGGAATGTATTTTTTAGATATTATTTTTGGTCGTGGAGTTTGTCTAAATTATGCGGATGCTTTAAATAGATATTTGCAGGTATGCGGAATAGAAAGTGCCCCTTTAATTTGTAAAGTGCCTGTTTTTAATGGGCAGGATTCAGAATGTAACTTGCCAATTACACGAAATAGTAAGAAAGTTAAGTTTAGTTTTTCAAACAGTATACTTTCTCGTTTAACCTTTCTTGTAGAAAAAGTAGGAAATCATGCAATTACTTTAGTAAAAGATCATGATCATTATTTTGCCTATGATCCAACCAATCTAATTGTACTAAATATAGATAATGATCAAACATTATCAGTAGTTACTGGAGATTTTCAATTTGACTTAAAACTTTTTTTTAGTTTTCTAGTTACTAATGATAGCGGACAACTTTATAATGAAATGTTATCCCATCCTGTTATTCAGGGTATCTCTAAGGATAGAGTAATTTCTAGTTTTGAAAATACACTTTCTATTGTTAAAGAGAATAGGCAACTTTTGGATTCTACTTATGATACTGTTCAACCAACTTTAGAAAAGATAACACAAACATGTATAGAAAAGAAGAAAAGGAAAAAGTTGTAGTAGAAAGATACCCATATAAAACAACAAATAGCTTAAATGAAGGACTGTTAGCTAGTGTTGTTTTTTTGTATAATAAGAAAGTCATACCTGAATTGTTATCACAAACAACCGTACGTATTATGTAGTATGTAACCACAAAAACCGAGATAATATATCTCGTTTCAATTAAATAACAAATTAATTTTAACCTTTATAAATGTGATGATATC
>CASFOW010000003.1 GCA_949296705.1 uncultured bacterium | reverse complement strand
TGTTTAGTAATAAATTTGTTTTTCAATTTAATTATACTAAATTTGGAACGGTTTTTCCTTATTTTTAAAGCAAAAAGATGAATTCTTTTCCACAGGATTCATCTTTTTTATTAACCATTTAAAATTTTACCGGAACTTAAAACTATTTTTCATGCCGTAATATATTATACCAAGTAAAGTGAAAAATATTTCCTTATTTGCAATAGAAAAGCAATGAAAGAAAAATCTTTTATTGCTTTTTCACTAAAAATTACGATTCTGTAAAAAGATAGGAATATCATCATCGTCATCGTCGTCATCGAAATCTTCAATCACTTCAATATCACGAGTTTGACTACGTCTAGCTGTATTTTGAACATTATTATAAACCGGTTCTTTTGGTACTGAATTTTTATCAAAACCAGTCGCAATAACTGTAACAATTACTTCATCCGTCAAGTTTTCGTTAATTACGGAACCAAAAATGGTATTAATGTCAGTATTCGCAGCAGCACGTACGACTTCAGCAGCTTGTTCTGCTTCAAACAACGTCAAATTCACGCCACCTGTTACATTGATAATGGCATTAGTAGCTCCTGAAATACTAGTTTCCAATAATGGAGAAGATACTGCTTGTTTAGCTGCTTCGATTGCTCGATCTTCGCCCATTCCGATACCAATACCAATAATCGCATTACCAGAATTTTGCATAACTGCCTTCACATCCGCAAAATCCAAGTTAACAAGTCCAACAACGGCGATTAAATCAGAAATAGATTGAACACCACGACGTAAAACATTATCTACTTCCTTAAAAGCTTCTAGCATTGGCGTTGTCTTGTCGATAATTTCCCGTAAACGATCATTAGGAATAACAATCAAAGTATCGACATGCTTTTTCAACTCGTCTAATCCTCTCATAGCATTATCCATTCTTCGTTTTCCTTCAAAGCCAAAAGGTTTAGTCACAATCGCTACTGTAAGTGCGCCTAGTGTCTGAGCAATCTCGGCAACAACAGGGGATGCGCCAGTACCAGTTCCGCCACCCATACCGCAAGTGACAAATACCATATCCGCACCACTTAGTGCGTCTTCGATTTCTTTCTTCGATTCAACCGCCGCTTCACGGCCTACTTCTGGATTCGCTCCCGCACCTAAGCCATCTGTCAAATTAGCCCCAATTTGAATCTTTACGTCAGCTTTTGAGTTATTTAACACTTGTAGATCTGTATTGGCTACAATAAACTCTACTCCTTTTACCCCTGACTCTATCATGCGATTAACGGCATTACATCCACCGCCACCAATTCCAATTACTTTTATTTTCGCTAGTTGATCCATCTCTAATCCATTCACCATACAAATCCTCCTTAATCTCCAGAAAAATAACCGAATACTTTACTGATAATACTTTCATTGGTACTACCGGTCATCTTCTTTTGTGTTGAAACTAAATCATCTGCTTGTTTTTCGCTCATCATAGAATACGTTTTTCCCCGTAATTCTAATTTCGCGTAAAAATACTTTATAATTCCGAGTGCACTAGAGTACATGTTACTACGCGCCCCCATGGTATCTATATTCATTGTCGCAGCTCTTCTATCAAAGATATTTTCTACGACATATTGAAAACCAGCTAATTCGCTAATTCCCCCAGTTATTATTATATAACTTATTTCTCGGTTTGTTAAGACGTTTATTTGCTTTTTCGCGAGTTTTAGAAGTTCAATTATCCGTCTTTCTACCAGCTCTGAAATTTCTAGTTGCCCGATCGATAGCTTAGTCTGTTCTTTGGTTTCTACTTCTATTCGATCATTCGCATCCGCATAGCGAGTGTTACTTACCGCAAAGTTTTCTTTTAAAAATCTAGCTACACCTTTCTTTACTTGATAAGTCTTTATAATATCTTGATCAATTATTTTAGATCCTTCTTCAATCTTCTCGGTTTTAATCATAATTCCTTTATTAAAAACTGATACAGAAGTCGTATCGTATCCAATATTGATTAGTGCACTCACTTCTTTATCCATTTCTTTATTTCTTGCGCTATAGTAATCACCTAAAGCTGAAAAAGAAACGTCTATAGCTTCGATATTACACATCTTTAATAAAGAAATTGTCTGTTTTAAAAAATATTTAGGAATTGTCGTAATTACTGCTTTAACCATCAATTTATTTCCCATTAACCCTTTAGGATCACGAAGTCCTTCCCCATCGTCAATATGAAAAGAAATAGGAACAATCGTAATTAGTTCACTATCATCCGGAATATTGCCTAAGGCGGCTTCATGGAGTACAGCATTCATTTCTTTACTATCGATCATCTTCTCTGCATCAAGAGCAATCTCTCCTGATACCATATCAAAATTAATGCCATCAGATGGTACAGTAACAATAGCTTGATCAAGAGTAACTCCTAACATCTCTTCAATATTTTTTTTCGCTCTCAATAAAGAAAGACAGGCTTCATCCATATCAACAATCAAACTGTTTTTAATTCCTTTACTCCGAACATTAGTCGCAGCAAGAACGTGAAATTTCCCATGGACATATTCTAAAACGACAATCTTAATTCCATAACTTCCTAAATCAATACCTGTGTATATTTTTCTCATACGCGTCTGTCCTGCTCCCTTACTTTAGCTTAATTTCTCTTTTCTTCCTTTTTCCTACTACTATTCTATAGAACATTATACTATAAAAAAAATAAGAAGAAAAGAGAAAAAGTCGGAAAAATATTTGACAATTAATTACAATTTTTCCTTTTCTCTCTTTTTTTCTAAAATAAATACTTAGCTACTTTATCTTTTCTTCCAAAGAATTCTAACTGTATAGAATAAGAATACAGCAAATAAAGCAACATATATCCACATAAGTATCGTAGATAAAATACCATCTGTATAGCGATAAATTACACTAGGAATACTCTCCGGAAAATAAGTGCGAATAAATTCTGTGATTTCTTTTACGCCAATATGATCTCTTACAAAAGTTAGTATCCGAAAGAAAATATCCAAACTAGCGATAAAATAAACACTACTAGAAAACTTTCTAAAGAAACAAACTCCCGCAACAATTAAAATAATTAATAACACCGCATCAAAAGTCATACATACATCCCCTTACTACTCTAAAAGAAATCATATCATATTTTTTGGTGTTGGGCAACTAGCTTGAAACTACTTTTTTCTCTTTTTACCATACTCTTTAGAAATAAGGATTAAACTTCTTTTCTTCTCCAAGAGTAGTAGACGGACCATGTCCTGGAAAAAGCGTAATATCATCAGGAAAAGTTTTAATTCGGGCGATACTTTCTTTCATTTCTTCTATAGAACCGCCTTCTAAATCACAGCGACCAATTGAACCTTGGAAAATAAAATCACCACAAAACATGAACTTTTCTTTTCGAAAATAAAAACTAATGGCATCTTTTGCATGTCCAGGATTTTCTATGATTTCAAAAGAAAAAGGGCCAATCGTAATATCTTTCTCTTTTAATGTATTCTTATCATAAACTGGAATTGAATATGCTCTTATACATTCTTCTAAAGCGCCAACATGATCAAAATGATGATGCGTAATCAGTATCGCAAGGGGTTTTACACCCTTTAACTTTTCTTTAATTTTCAAAAATTCATCACCTGGATCAACAATTAATGCTTGTCCATTCTGCTTTAAAAGATAACAATTTTCTTCTAAATAGCCAGTCACTACTACTTCTATTTCCATGTCAACTCTCCTAATCGTTTAATTTTTAGATGATCATCCGTTGTTAAACTAATTTGATTTACTCCGTGTATTTGTTTGATTTGTAGAAATTGTTCCCAAGATTCTTGATTAATATAAAGATATCGACTTGTCGTATCGTTAATTTTCTTTTTGGCAAGTACAAAGTTAGCCTCTGTTATCATAAATTCTATTCTTTTTAACGGTGCGTAGGGCATCCAATCCGGATCAAAGTGATAAGGATATTTATCGTTCCATGTATATTTATAAACAATTACCCCATCTGTATACAATATCATGGTATGATCATTATCCTTATGAAACAGATGAAATCTAGATTGTGGGTTTGTCCTTTCATTGAACAATTTAATAGAATCAATTTTATTACGTCTTAAAAAATCTTCTCTTTCTTCCATCTTCATTTTTCCTCTCCTCTAGTAATACTAGAATATGAGAAAAGCTAAATATTTAGAACTTCTTTTTTCTTTTTCTCTTCTCTTTCTTGTTTAGAATAAATACAACCACAATAATCCTGACGATATAAATGATACTCTTGAGAAAGTTCAATACTGCGGTGATAACCATTCTTCTTTTTAAAATCCGCAAATAAATAAGCAAGATGGTACTTATCGGCAAGGTTCTGACCAATTTCATTTAATACGCGACTATTTTTATATGGGCTAATCGATAATGTCGTCGTAAAATAATCAAATTGATATTTTTTCGCTAATTTAGCGGTTTCTTCTAAGCGTAAACGATAACATTTAAAACATCGTTCGCTACCCTCTTTATCTTTCTCATGACCTTTAGCTATAGTAAAAAACTCCTTAGGGTCATACCGGCCTGGCCATACTTCAACGGGATACTTTGTTTTTAACTCTTTAACCAAGCGCTCTAGCTCCGCTAATCTTTTCTCAAATTCTACTTCTGGAAAAATATTAGGATTATAATAAAGAATCGTAATATGAAAATAATTTCCTAATACTTCTAACACTCGCGACGAACAAGGTGCACAACAAGCATGTAATAACAATCTAGGTACTCTATTTTTTTCCATTTCCCTCGCGATAATCTTCTCCATCTCCTGTTGATAATTCATCCTCTTCACCCCCTATAATAAATAATTTATCAATTGCCTTTTTAGGAAGCAACATCTTTACATTTTTCACTACTCTGATATCAAAACGATGAGCAGTAGTATCATATTCTTCACCATCTAAACACCACGGTTTTTTCAACTTCTCATGAAAGGTTATCGTAAGATGACTGGTACGATGAAAATAAAATCCCGGCACTTTAGTAATATCGTTAGTTTTTAAATAAATTAAACTTCTCACAATATCTTTTTTGGTCTTTAAATTAGAAAATAAAACTTCAAATTCACTATCATTTAATTTAATATTTTTATAAAAATTATTAATTCCCGCAATCCGAGTCGCATTAGAAATTAACGCAAAAGTATAAAGTCCATGATATTTTTCACCATTTACCTCATAAGTAATTTCATAACTTGGTGTTTTTTTATGTAAAAAATCATTAGCTCCCAAAATAAAATAAGCAAGCTTACCTATTTTTTTCTTCATTTTCCGACTTGTTTCATAGGCAATATTCATAAACTTCCCAAATCCAGCAACATAAATAAATGGATGATCATTTAACATACAAATATCGGTATTTACTACAGTACCTGATAAAATCATATCTAAATTGCGATACAGATTTTTCCCCAGTCCATACATCATTCCAATATCATTAGTCGTACCATAAGGAAGATGGGAAATCAAAATTCTATTTTTCCGTTCAAAATTACCAGACATTGCCTCGTTAAAAGTCCCATCTCCACCAATGGAAATCACTAAATCAATATCTTCATTCAAGTTTTTAACAATTTCTTTGGCATGACCATGATATTTGGTTTTATAAACTTCCACCTGATAACCGTATTTATGAAACAAATCACTATATTTAGTAAATTCTGCCATTTGTTTTTTTCTCTTCTTAGTCGCTAAGCCACTATGAGGATTGTAAATTAATACCGCTTTTCGCATAAAACACCTCTTGAACTTATTATATAGTTTTTTATTTAGAATTACAATCTATGAATCCAAAAAGAAAAAGTAGGCTTACCTACTCACTTAAATTATGATAAACATCTTGTACGTCATCTAATTCATCCAAAGCATCAACAAGATTTAACACCTTTTCTTTCGCTTCATCATCTAGTTCAATCAAATTAGAAGCTACATAAGTAATCTCGCTTGTAAGATAAGAAGTGATTCCCATATTTTCTAAAGCTTCTTTTACAGCTAAGAACGTATCTGGGGTTGTATAGATTTCAAAAGTATCCTCGTTAACAATAAAATCATCTGCTCCGGCATCAAGTACCGTCATCATAATTTCATCTTCTTGATCGTTTTTTTCTATTACAATAACTCCCTTACGTTCAAATAGATAACTAACACTACCATCTGTACCTAAATTACCACCACGTTTAGTAAAAGTAGAACGAACAAGAGATGCGGTACGGTTACGATTATCGGTCAAACAATCCACCATAATAGCAATTCCATGAGGACCATAGCCTTCGTAACGAATACTCTCGAAGTCTTCACCCCCAGCACTTCCTACTGCTTTATCGATTGCCTTTTGAATATTATCTTTTGGCATATTCTGACTACGACATTTTTCAATTACCATTCTTAAACTTGGATTAGCATCAGGATCTCCATTAGTTCCCTTAGCCGCCACATAAATTTCTTTTGCGAGTTTTTGAAAAATTTTTCCTCTTTCCGCATCGATTAAGCCCTTTTTTCGATGAATAGTTGCCCATTTTGAATGTCCACTCATATTTTCACGTCCTTTTCTATTATTATATGATTATAACTAGCTTTACCACTAGTATTTCTTCGTACTTCATAATATTATCACAGAATGAAAAAAAAGAAAAGATTTCTCTTTTCTAATTAATACCTTCTAATTGTTTTTTCAACAATATTTTTAATATTTACTTCATTGAATGGTTTTTGAAGCATATCGACAATTGGATAAGTAAAAGCTCGATCAATTACTTCTTTAGAACTATCTCCAGTAATAATAGAAACCGGTACTTGTTTAAATAAATCATGGTTCTTAAAATAATCAAGAACTTCAAAGCCATCTACATTAGGCATATTTAGATCAAGTAACATTCCTACTATCTTACCATCTACATTATTACTAACAATATCCAAAGCTTCCTTACCATCATTGGCAATAATAACATCAAACGTATTATTGAAAATCTTTTTAATAAAATTACTGACAATATTAGAATCATCAACTACTAGAATCTTTTGTTCTTTTACAACAGGAGTAGTATCCATTTTTTGGGCTGTATTAGCATCTTCTTTTCCTAGATACTGCTTAACTAAATGAACAATTCGGTTTGCTTCCATCATCAACTCATCAAAATGATCAGTAACATAATACATATTATTAGACTTACTTTCCATTTCGTGTTGATAGGCAAGATCTGCTAATTTTTCAAACCCAAAATACCTAGCATCACTTTTTAAAGAGTGAACCAAAATTGCATAATTAGCCATATCCGCAATTTCTTTATAAGTTTTTATTTTGGATAATTTATCTTCAACATCAGTTAAAAAAGTTTCAAGTGTTTCATTATATGTTTCCATATCTCCAAATAATTCTAAACTTTTTTGAATATTAACACCATTATTGATTAAAAAATTTACATCTTTCATATTAACACTCCTATTCTTACTACTAATTACCATAATTATAGCACAGTTTCCTATTTTGTGTTTAAAAATTTGCGGATAACGCGATTTAGCTCTTTTCGATCAATAGGTTTAGATAAATAATCATCAAATCCCTCTTTTAGATATTTTTCTTTCATTCCTGAAATAGCATTGGCTGTTAAGGCTATCGTTGGCGTATGAAAGTTAGAAATCTCTTTAAGTTTTTTTAACGTTTCAACCCCACTCATTCTTGGCATCATATCATCTAAGAAAATAAGATCGTATTCTTCTTTTTGCAAGATTCGATTAATGCATTCAAACCCGCTATCTGACTCAACCGTTTTAATATTATAGTCTTTTAACAGTCTAGATGCTACTTTCAAATTAATCTTATTATCATCAACGATAAGTACCTTTTTATCTGCTAAAAGGCTTAAATCGATTGGATCTTCTTTTGAAATAGTTTCACCAGTAGAGATAGTTGGGGTTATGACAATCTGTTGATCAAGGGCAACCGTAAACTTAGAGCCTTGGCCATAAATACTTTGGACAACGATTTTTCCATTCATCAACTCAACTAATTTCTTAGTAATCGCAAGCCCTAATCCCGTCCCTTCAATAGTAATATTTTTTTCGATATCAAACCGTTCAAACTTGGTAAATAACTTATCAATCTTATCCTTTTGAATACCAATTCCGGAATCTTCAACAGAAACAATTAAACGACAAATATTTCCTTTTTGAATACAATTTACCCGAAACTCTATATACCCAGTCTTAGTGTACTTTATCGCATTCGTTAATAGATTAAGGATAATCTGTTTAATTCGCATATAATCACCAAATAAAGTCTTAGGAAGTAATGAATCAAAGTTGGTTCTAAATTCAATAGGTTTTTCTCCTAAACGAGCTTTAGAAAGTGAGACTAACTCTTCTAATATCTTCATTGGTTCATATTCTGTATTTACAATTTCTAACTTATTGGCTTCAATCTTAGAAATATCTAAAATACCATTAACAATCTCCAACAAGTTTTCTGATGCCATAATGATATCATTAACTTCTTCTTTAGCTTCATTAGAAATCTCTTCTTCCACAAGTGCCTGAGAAAAACCAACAATCGCATTTAATGGCGTTCTTATCTCATGGGACATACTAGATAAAAACTCTGACTTGGCATTATTCGCCTTTTCTGCCTGTTCCCGAGCAAAATTAAGTTCATTAATCAATTTGAGATCAGGATTTTCAATCGTAAAATAAGTAAGTACCGTAATAAAAGCAGCCGCTGAAGTGACAAGTAAAATTTCTGGAAAAGTGGCTTGAATAATAACACTAATCGTAGCTAACACGATAAAGGCAAATGCCGGTAAATATTTTTTATCCTTTATCTCTTTATAATTAGAAAGCATAATAACTAACCAAAAAACAACACAAATACCAGCTACTGTATAACTAAACGTCGCACTTGGACCATATGTATACATAAGATTTCCATCACTATAAACATTTAAAGGAATCAGCAGAATAATTAAACTAGATATCAAATAAATAAATAACAATATATAAAAAGCTTTTTTAAAATAAATTTTGCTTGCCTTTTTCAAATTTCCTTCTTCATCACTGTAATTTTTTTTGGATGATATAACGAAAACATAGTAAGTAAATAAGAAAACCCATCCCAGTATTCCTACTAAATACAGTTTACATAACGGATTAGCAAAAAAATGAGTCGGATTGACAATAGCTAAATAAACACTTGCCATATCTAATATTAAAGCAATAAAAGTAACAATAAGTAAACCCAAATAAATTTTATTTTCTAATGTATTTCTTTTTTTCTTTGTACAATAAATAATCATAATTAATCCTAGGTAAAATAAACTAGCAATTTGGAAATATAAACTACCCATTTCTATACACCCCATACTTTTCTTAAACAGTATAGCATATTTCCAAAAAAAATAAAACTAACAGCTAGTTCTATTTTTACTTTTTAAAATATTTTTTATTTTTGATTTTAAAATCTTGTCCACACTCTAATCCATAAGTTGAAGCTATATTAGGAATAATAGAATAAACATCATCACGATGAATTCTACCACTCTGACAAAGTGCTTCTAACGAATCTACCATCTGACTACCATTTTCTAGTGCTTTGTTATACAAATCCATAAAGGATTCTGTAGACTGAATCGATTCGTACATAGGATGCAACCATACTTCATGTTCCTCATTTAAATAAGGCTTTACTTCTTCTATATCACGATGATAGGAAAAGGAACTTGTACCTTTTAATAGAGGATCTAAAGAGTCGAAAATCACTTTTTTAACTCCATGTTTATCAAATTTTAAAGTCTTCATAAACAAAGGCATTTGGGAAATAGCAATTTCTATTTTTTTCCCTCCGTTTACAATACCATAGGTTTCTTGTAAGCTTTCATTTAGCGTATTCACTAAACTAGAAGAAACTTTTCTTTGCTGGTCGAACTCTAGATGTACCGGATAAGTCTTAGGATCAATAAATTCATACTTTTCCATCATATAAATATCCAGCAAATTCTCTACTATACCATGTTGCCAAGTTTTATTCTTTGAATCTCTAGTATGATCACCCGCATAATAAATAATATATGGATGGGTATAAGCATCTAATATATGATGCATCACATATCCGGGGCCAATAAATAGCCTAGTTGCTTCCTGTTCAATAGCTCCGTTATTACTAGCACTTTTTAAATACTGATAAACAAACTCTTGAAAGAGATGTTCTTGTAACAATACTGACTCTTGAACATTTTGGTCAAGTTTCTTTTGATTCCATATTTTATAAAAATTATAATAGATAAAAAAGTCATGACCCTGAGCAAAAACAGAATAATCATCATAATTTTTATAACTAGCTAAAGTATTAGCATTTAATTTTTTCTTTAACTGGTGATAAAAAACATCATGTGTCTTTGGTCCTGGCATTTTACCACTCCTTCACTTATCTTTGAAGAACCTTTGGCTTGACTGGATAATCTTTCGTTGTACCCTCATAAATAATTGAATCTTTTAATAATCCATAATAGTCAAATGGTCTAACATTATATGGCTTTTTATCGGGAAAAACGTCAACGCCTGCCCCTTGTAAAACCGTAGTAACCCACTCTGAGCAAAAATAATGATCTTCAACAGGAACTCCTTTACCGTAGAAAAGCATCGATGCTAAACCTAAAAAATTAAAACCTAATTCTTCTCGACGAGTCCAATACTCTTCCATAATTTTACCAATATCCTCATACTGTTTAGGAGTTACTACGATAGGCATAACTGCAATATGCGCCTTATCTTCTTTTAAAGCAAACATACCACTATAGATACTTTCCTTAATAAGGCCACTATTAAAAGGGTTATGAAGTCCTTTTCGGGCAAACGACATCATATTAGTTAGTGTATTATCCCGAGATAAAGACACATGCGAATAACCATCGCCAAGATAACGGTTCCAAAACTTCATTTCGGCTCGTAATTTAATTAATTTTCCCGGTACAGTATCTAAATAACTCGTTACTACATATACCTTATTGTTATTCATAAAACCACCTTTAAATTCAACTTTAGTTTTTACTTCCCATATCCAGCCGGATATTCCTTAGCATTCACTAAAACTTTTCCACCTACATATTGTAAGTTCGGTAAAAATTCTCTGTTTTTAAATGCTTCAATATTTTTATCTGATAAATATAAATTACCACCGATAGCTTCTAAGGAATTCATGTTCTCCTCATCTAATGCTTCAAGATGGGCATCTTTTAAAATAAAGCGTATTGACTTAAGCCAATCTTTCTCAATATTTGCTTTATAAGTAAGACTATCTGCACAAGCCAATATTTCATTCTTATGATTACCTTCTCGATCTGTAAAATCTCCTTCTGAAAATGCCACTTGACTTGTTGGACAATTTAACAAAGAAGCAACTTTGTGCTTTTGCATTGAACGATCAATGACATAAGAAATAACACCGGCTGTGGTAATAATAGGAAAAGCAAAAACTCTTAAACGGCGAATAACTTTTTTTTCATCTACATTAGCATTAGCATGAAAACAATTAGATGCCTCCAATAGTAACTTGTCCGATAACAACGAACGAGCATTCTCTCTTTCTGTTAATCTTAACATTTCTTCTGATATAAAATTTGATTTTTTCATATTTCTCCCCTCGAATCTCTTTAATTCGCGCATATTATAACATAGACTGTTAGAATCTGTAAAATTTTTCCCTTTTAAAATGTCCTTTCAAAAATGCGTACATGTATTATTCTAACACAAAAGCAAATAAATTGGGTAAAGAAAAAAAAAGAAGCATTACTTTTCACTATATTTTTTCTTATAATTTTCGTAATTTCCAAGATAACTATTTAACTTATTATTTTCAATGGCAACTACTCGATCCGCCAATTTATTGATAAAGTACCGATCGTGAGAGACAAATAAAATAGTACCAGTAAACTCTTTTAATGCTTCTTCTAACATTTCTCTAGTATCAATATCGATATGATTCGTAACTTCATCTAAAATCAAAAAATTAGCCTGTTCTTTAATTAACTCTAACAATTTAAGGCGAACCTTTTCTCCCCCTGATAAAATGCCTACTCGTTTATAAATCGCATCATCAAAAAAAAGAAATTTCGCTAAAGTAGCTCGTAAAATTGTTTCATTACCTTGAAAATTTTCTCGAACAGTCTCTAGTACCGTTTTATTTTCATCTTCAAAATAAATCTCTTGTGGAAGATATCCAACTACAACCTGGCTACCTAATTTAATGGGCGAAGAAGTTGTATGTCTAGAAGCAATAGATAAAATTTCTTTTACCAAGGTAGATTTTCCAGTACCATTTTTGCCAATCAAAGCAACATGTTCACCGTAGCGAATCAAAAGATTTGCTTTCTTTAATAGAGTTTTATCGCCAATAGAAAGGTATAAACCTTCTATTTTTAACACTTCTTTACCGGAGCAATGAGCTACCGTAAACTGTAGAGGAAGTTCCTTCTTTTCTTCGGGTTTAGCAAGAACTTCTATTCTATCTAGTCTTTTTTGAATACTCGCTGCTCGTTTAAAAAACGATTCACCATAAGGAGCAGCTAACTTTCCAAATTCCTGAAGTTTCTTTATTTTATTTTTCATAGCTTCAATCATCTTTTGTTGATCTTTATATTTTTCAAATTCGATCATGACTCGTTTTTCATTTTCTTGTTGAAAATAGGAATAATTTCCAAAAAAGACATCAATCTTACCACCGGACAAAAGCATTGTCTTAGTCGCTACTTGATCTAAAAAGTAACGATCATGGGAAATAATAATTATCGTTCCATCGTAATTTTTTAAATAGTTTTCAAACCACTCTAAAGTTTCCATGTCTAAATGGTTAGTTGCTTCATCTAAAAGTAATAAAGAAGGCTTTTTCAATATAAGAGAAGCTAAATAAACAATTGTTTTTTCTCCCCCAGATAGCATCTGAAATTTCCTATCTAGCATCTCTTCCTTTATCTTAAAACCAGCACACACTTTACTAAACAATGTTTCCTTTTCATAACCACCTGCTTCCCGATACGACTGTTCTAAATCGCAATACTGATTACATAGTTTCTCTAAACGTTTACTATCTGTTTCCGAAGCAAGTAAATTTGTAATATGATTCATTTTTTCTTCAATTTTCTTTAAAGGTAGAAAAGCGCTCATAAGAATTTCTCTAACTAAGACTTCTTGATCTACTTGTGGAGGAATTTGGGGAAGATAACCAATAGTAAGTCCTTTACGTAATGCCATTTCTCCTTCATCCAAAGTTTCTAATCCAGCTATTATTTTTAATAATGTACTCTTTCCACTCCCGTTTGAACCAATAAGGGCAACGTGTTCATTAGTTTTAATTTCAAAATCAAGTTCTTTAAATAATTCTCTAGTTCCAAAATGTTTACTCGCTTTATTGATGTTTACTTCAATCACGATAATCCCCTCCAAACATGAAACTACTCTTATTGTATCATAAAACAATGATAGTTCTTCATATTTTCCGCAACTATCCAAAAATTAAACAAATTTCTTGAAATAAAGATTTACTTGTGCTATGATGAACACGTAAGAGCAAATACTCAAAGTTAAAAAAAAGAGAAATATTTAAGTTTAAATAGTATGAGTACTTGCCTTTGTTGTTGGTAAGCACCAATCTACTATTAGGATTGAGTGCTTTTTTAGTAACCGATTATTTAACTAAAATGAAGAGTAAGAGAATTAGCGAAAAAATGATTACTAGTAAAGATGAGATTAGTAAATCTTTCTTAACCATACTAAGTCTCCTTCCTATCCGAAGTCGGCAAGCACTCAAAATATTAAATATTTCTCAGTTGGAAATTAACATAAAAAATAAAGTTAAGCAAACTACCAATTTATTCAATTATCTTAAAATTTATCGGCAATTTTACCGTTTTAGTATTGAATTCAAAAACTTTAAATATAAAGAAAGTATAAAAGATAAGTTCACCGAATTCAAAATTTTCTATTCTTCTTAGAAATTACTTGAACAAAAAAACTACTTATGCTATGATGAACACGTAAGAGCAAATACTCAAAGTTAAAAAAAAGAGAAATATTTAAGTTTAAATAGTCTGAGTACTTGCCTTTATTTGGGGTAAGCACCAATCTATTAGGATTGAGTGCTTTTTTAGTAACCGATTATTTAACTAAAATGAAGAGTAAGAGAATTAGTGAAAAAATGATTACTAGTAAAGATGAGATTAGTAAATCTTTCTTAACCATACTAAGCCTCCTTCCTATCCAAAGTCGGCAAGCACTCAAAATATTAAATATTTCTCAGTTGGATATTAACAAAAAAAGAAAGTAAAAGCAAACTGATCTTTTTTTGTTTTACTCTCTTTATATAAACCAATTATAATTATTCAATAAGACCCACTGATTTTTATTTACGATACTCAAACTCAAAATCTAAAATTCGTACTTTATCGTTTTCTTTTGCACCTAATTCTTCTAATTTATCATCAATTCCCATTTTACGAAGCCGTTTGGCGAAACGAAGCACACCTTCTTCAGTTGTAAATTTGGTCATTCTAAATAATTTTTCGATTTTCTCGCCATGAACTACCCAAGTTCCATTATCTTCTCTAGTAATCGTATATGGTTCTTCCTTCTTAAACTGATAAAGAACATGTCCTTCAAACTGATCCTCTTCATATAATGGTTCTTCTTGGATTTTTTCTAACATGTCACCAAGTTCTAACAAGACTGGTTCTAACCCTTCTTGATTCATCGCACTAATTGGAAATATTTTTGCATCTACTAAAGACTTAAATCTTTCTAAATTCTCCTTAGCTCCATCAATATCCATCTTATTCGCAATCACAATTTGCGGTTTCTCTATTAATTTTGAACTAAAAGAAGCAAGCTCACGATTAATCAGTAAATAATCTTCGTAAGGATCTCTGCCTTCTGATCCTGACATATCGACAACATGGGCAATTACTCTGGTTCGTTCAATATGACGTAAAAACTTATCTCCTAAACCTTCGCCGTGACTAGCTCCTTCGATTAATCCAGGTAAATCTGCCATCACAAAAGTACGATTTTTCTTATCTTTAACCACACCTAAATTAGGAGTAAGTGTCGTAAAGTGATAAGCCGCAATTTTCGGTTTTGCCTTAGATACCATCGAAATTAAAGTACTTTTTCCAACACTTGGCAACCCAACTAAACCAACATCCGCCAACAATTTTAATTCTACTTTAATGTACTTCACTTCACCAGGTTCACCGTTTTCACTATAATTAGGGGCTGGGTTACTAGGCGTCTTAAAAGCCGTATTTCCACGACCACCACGACCACCATAAGCAACGACTACTTCATCCTCTTTTCCTCGTAAATCGGCTAAAATTAATCCACTATCAGTATCTGTAATCACGGTTCCTTGAGGAACTTTAATCACAACATCTTCACTATTTTTCCCATTACAGTTTTTACCTGTACCATTTTCGCCTTTTTTTCCTTTAATAATCTTATGATAACGTAAATCTAATAAAGTATGGAGTCCTTGGTCAACTTTAAAAATAATATTACTACCTCGTCCACCATTTCCACCATAAGGTCCACCCATTGGAATATATTTCTCACGACGAAAAGCTGTACAACCATCCCCACCATTACCAGCATGAATTTCCATATATACTTCATCAATAAACATAAAAACACCTCCTCCATTTAAAATTTATTAATCATCAACTTTATAATATTGATCCCCTAGCTTTTTTGCTAGTAACTTAGCTTCTCCTTTTTCATCAACAGATACAATATCAACCATACTTTTTTCTTTAGGAATTCGCCCAATAACTATTCTACCATTAGTAGGTAAAGCAAGTAATTGATCAGTTACTACGCCTAATAAATATAGTTTCTGAATCTCATAAATATCTTCTGACCAACTACCATTTTTACTTCTACCAAGCATAGGAAAAGAAATTCCTGTTTTTTCACTCAAATACGCTACCTGATCTAACAGTTCACTGACTGTATCAGAATAATCGACAATCTTATCCGGGTAAAAGCCAGCGATATTAATGCCATTAGGAAGTGGAATGAGCATCCAAGCTACATCTGGTGCGTTTTCTATTGATGTCGCCTCTTTTGGCCAATCTTCTATCTTCCATTCACACTCGCTAAATAATTGATTGACATTTTCTCTTGTTAACTCCATATAAATCCTCCATCATAAGAAAAAAAAGAATAGCACTGTCACTATTCTTCTACTACTGGGTAAACACTTGCTTTCTTCTTATCTTTTCCAAGTCGTTCGAATCTGACAATACCAGCTTCTTTAGCAAATAACGTATCATCATTTCCTCTACCTACGTTTACACCAGGCATAATTTTAGTTCCTCTTTGACGATAGATAATAGATCCTGCTGTTACAAACTCACCATCAGCAGCTTTAGCTCCTAATCTACGTCCTGCGGAATCACGACCGTTAGAAGTAGATCCTTGTCCTTTATGGTGAGCAAAATATTGGATATTTAATACTAATCTACACATATTCGCTTTCCTCCTTACTTTACTATAATATTTTTTGGGTAATTAACTTGTAATTCTTTCAATAATTCAATCATATTCCATAATAACTTCTGTCCGATTTCATTATCATGTTGAACAATTAACCTCATTTGATTTTTCTTTTCTTCTACGGTTAAAAAATTAGGTACCACACTATCAATGCCATTTACGGTAGTAATTACGATACTACTTACACTACTACAAACAATATCCTTACCAAAATCAGCATAATTAGCGTGTCCTGTAATCGTTATTTCACAAACAGAAGAATGATTATATTTTATATTTACAACTATCACGAAATTTACCCATTAATCTTTTTAATTTCTATTTTTGTATAAGGTTGTCTGTGACCAAGTGTTCTACGATTACTACGGTCTTTGCTCTTATATTTGAATACACGAATCTTCTTTTGTTTACCATGTTTTACAATAACACCTTCAACACTTGCTTTTTCTACGTAAGGATTTCCAATCTTACTATCGAGCATTAAAACCTCATTAAATACAACTTTGTCTCCTTCATTACCGTCTAATTTTTCTACAAAAATTACACTTCCTTCAGAAACTAAATATTGCTTTCCACCTGTTTTAATTACTGCGTTCATTACTATACCTCCTTTATCATTTTCTAGACTCACTCTTAAGGTACAAATTACTTTGTTTTCTAACCTTTTCAATGTGGTTTGAAGACTAGAGGTCTCAAACATCTAGAATAATACCATAAACATGCTAACAAGTCAAATAATTTCCGTGATTTTTGTGAGAATATTCGTTTTTGTTATTCCTTTTTACCGCAATCGATAACAATTAACGGAACAAATATTTCCTCTTCTGTATATCCAGCATGATGAGAAAATAATACTGTATCTCCTTCTGAGATTAAGCATTTATTGGAGTTCTCTGCTATAGCGATAAAGTCCCCAATCGCACTATTAAATAACAAATTAGGTTTTCCATCTCCAAACAATTGACTATTTATTACATCACTCTTATCATATAAAGAAAAGTATTCACCCAATAGCTCTTGAAACTTTTCTTTAAACTTATCTTTCCAGCCCTCTTTTACTTTAAACGATACTGCACGCTGTTCAATAGAAGGGGTGCGCTCTAACATATTCACAATTTCTGGATAATCACTTAAATAAATAGGCTCTACTTGGATATGACCATGATCAGCTAGCACAATCACTAGCGTATCCGTTAATTCCTTGCATAATTCTTCTATTTTATCGTTTCTTATTTTTATTAATTGCCTAACCTCTTGGCTATCTGGACCAAGTAAATGCATCGAGTGATCCGGCTCATCATCATAAGCATAAATAAACTTCTTACTAGAAGAATTAACTTCCTTTTTTATTCTCTCTAACATTTCGTCTAAATTAGCATACTTATTTTCGCCAAATGGAAAAAGTTCACAGGCTTGATAAAATCCAATCTCATTGATTTCACTAGCTATTGTTTTGGTTACTAATAAATTCTTTACCGTTAAAAACTCTTCACATAGTTCTCCTTTTCCTTTTTCACTATTCAAAAACAAAGTAATTGTTTTATCAATTGGCTCAATATAAGTATTCCAGCCTAACCAACCATGTTCAACTGGATTTAATCCCGTTCTTACCGAAGTAGTAGCTGCGGTTGTTGTAGCAGGAAAAACAGTCGTGATATCTTTCACTTTTTTCTTAAGAAAAAAAGAATCTTTATCTAAGCTTCGTTCTAATATTCTAGAACCCATCCCATCAAACAAAATCATCACAACATGACTAGGTTTTCTTTCCTCTAATAATTGATCCAGAAAAGAATTAGTATCATGATGATACGCTAAATTAAAATATTTTCTAATCGAACAAGCAACATTAGTTAGACAATCCTGATAATTATTTTTTACTTGCATAGTTTTATCTCCTTTCCATCTAAAGAAATAGCTTCCTCATATACTAAAGTATAGGTATCGATTGCTTGATTGACATCGGTAATATAATCTTGAACTATACAGTGTACATGAACATCATCATAATATAAGTATAACATAAAGCCCATTTGTCCAGTAAGTAATGAAAAACATTTACTTACTAATTCACCATATTCTTAAAACTACCTAAACTAGTGTTTTTATAAATAATATAGCGAGGAACATAGTACTTATTAGATTTTCTAGTTGCCTTTTTATTCCCACCAACAAATGCTAAGGAAAAACCAGATTCTTTGACTGCTTCTACTAACGTAGTATTGGTCTGATAAAATGGATAACAGAAAGCTAACTGACTACCTATCGTATCAATAGAAGTTTTAAGATCGGCCTTTAACTCTTCCTTAGATAATAGTAAAGTCTTATACCCACACCGTTCATTTATACAATAATGATTATGATGAAGGTCATGCCCATGAGACTCTATTTCTAAATAAGAGGAAGAAGAATAGCGTGAGACTGGCCACCAACCACTAATTAAAAATAGGGTTGCTGGCATCTGATACTCTTCTAAAATAGCCGGTAATAAATCAAAAGTCCCAGCTGCTCCATCATCGATTGTAATTAAAACACTCTTTTGACCAAGTTCAATTTTACCATCCATCCAATCATTAAATTCTTGCATCGTAAGTACCTTAAAATTATTTTCTTTTAAATAATCTAACTGCTTTTTGAAATTAGTCATAGAAATACATATCGACTCCGTGCAATCCCCTTTAGTCTCATCATAAAAGAAATGATAATTTAAAACCGCAACTTCAGAAATGGGATTTTCAATATATTTTACTCCATTTAACATATCCAAAATTCGTTCTTTAGAAGTATCATTAGTAATAAGATAATAAAAATATTCAGTATCACCTACTTGTAATTGCTGATCCCCTTCTTGAAAAGAGGTATTAACGTCTGTTTCTAAAGAATAAGAATACGCAGAAACAAGTTCTTGAAATTCCTGCTTTTGTTCTTGATTTCCTAATAATAAAATCTTTTTATCCAAAAGATCTCCTTCTCCTTTTATCCAATGTAAAAAGTCCGAATAAGTAATGGTTGTATAGCCCTGCTCTTGAAATAACGATAAAACTTCTTTTACCTTTTCTTCACTAATATCCGAGGATAAAGTAAAAGCACTTAATTTTTCTAATTTAGAAATGTCTTCCTTATCCTGAATAGAAAAATCGCCACCTATAGAATAAACATTATCTAAAAACTTTACATAATAAGTATCTTCCACCTGTAATACGACATCAAAAGAAAAAGAATCATCAATAGAAAAAACTAATCTTTCCCCTTCATATAACTCCACTTTTTTGGTAGTTACTACTTTAGTAGAAATAAAACTTTCAAAAGAATTATCCAAAGACAAAGAACTCTTCTCTAAATCTTGATAATCAATATAGTAATCAACACCTGAAATCTTGAAAAACGTATCTGTTGAATCATCAATTTTCATTTCTTCTAAAGGAAGATATATCTCTTCAGCGACAGTCCCGACTTCTACATATTGTCCTTTTTCTTTCTGGTACAATTTTTTCGAGGCAGAAGTTTTTACCATCAAAGCATAATGTTTTCTAATCTCATTAACTTTTTCTTGTTCATTTTTTTCTCGTAGATATTGACTCCCTAAAAAAATAGCTAAAACCACTAAAATACTACCAAAAATAAATACGACTCCAAA
The DNA here is from genome assembly GCA_949296705.1 of uncultured bacterium. Lineage (GTDB taxonomy): Bacteria > Bacillota_I > Bacilli_A > RF39 > UBA660 > Alloscybalousia. The sequence goes on along the minus strand of CASFOW010000003.1, from coordinate 5,001 downwards.
CCATATTCTTTTTTTCATATTTCCACCTATCTTAACTATATCATGAAGATAGGGAAATAGAAAAACAAATTTGTAAATTTTTATGTGTATTTATAAAAAAACAATAATAGTGACTTAATTAAATACCACAGTACAAAAAATATGCCTTTATTTAAAACAAAAGAACTCGATCTAATCTCCTAATGGAAATTGATAAAGTTCTTTAACTTTTTCTTTACCCCTAGTAGAGGAAATTAATTCTAAAACCGACGCTTCACTATCTAAATCACTACCATTTGAATGAACATTTTGCCAATAATAAGAAGAAAATTTACCTAACAAATCTAAATCTGTTCGATAGCTTGAAAAATGATTTCTTCCCAAAAGAACATAACGATAATATAAATCAGATAACATTTCATAATAGGAATCCATAAGTTCATTACGATCATAAACTTCTATCTGATAATACTTAGCTTCATTAAGTTTTTCAAGTCGTGACTCAAATTGCGTATAGCGCTTAGCTAACTCTTGAAGCAAAAGATCATCTAACTTAGCCAGATTGTCTGTAGAAAGTAAATCTTCTTGACTCACAATTCGAAAATACTCTTGAATAAAATGCCACTCTCGTTCTATAAAGTAATCAATCCCCATATTTACCGCTTTATTTCTACGCACGTACATTTCTACATTTTTAGAAAAAAGCTCTATATCTGGACCATTAAAGCTAGCAAGCCGATCAATGAACTTCTGAAATTGCCAAGGATTTCTTCCTACTTCTAAATAATTACGACAAATATCAGCATAAGGATAAGCAAAAGGCAAATAAGATAATTCTGGATTCAAAAGTGACAAAAACATCTGATAGTAAAGTACCTCTTCAGTTTCTAGAATCTCTCTAAGTTCAGAAGTATATTCTGGATAGTTCTCGTTTAAAAAAAGTAAACTATTATAATAAGAAAAATTAACATAATTTCTTTCGTGTGGATTTTCAATAGAATTTTCTGAAGCATAATATCTACCTGATGAAGAATACTGATAATTACAATCTTCTAACATTGCACATAAAGATAATTCTAAACAATAGCGAGGATAATCATAAGTATGATAAAGAGAATCAAAATAAATAGTACCATCAATTTCATCAGCTGGCGCATGACAATCATACCCTACTGAATAAAAAGGAGGAGTATCCTCTAAAGGCTCTAATGCCAAACGAATTTTTACCTTTTGTATTTTATCTTTAAAAAGACGTTTACTATTATCGTCTAATTTTTCATAAAATTCTTCACAACGCTGAATAAAAAAGTCATATTGATCAATCGCTAAGAGATTCTCCTTGTATTTTTCTTTTTCTTCCTCTGTTAAACTGGCTTCGATTCTACTGACTAAAATCTCACGAACACTTCTATCATCCACTTCTAAATGATCTAACATTTCTTGATAAAATGGATACGAAGAGCGATAAAGCTTTTCTTGGTAGGCGTTTATCCCTGCAATACTTGTACTCCTAAAGCAAGTGTTAAATAAGCAATCAATCCAAGTTTCTTGTATTGAAGGATTTGTTTTTTCTTACCTATTGGTACCGTTTCTTGAAGAAAATTATCCTCATAACGACAAATATCCTCATAGAGTAAACACTCAGCAATTTCTTGTCGTAAAGCTTCTTCGAGTAGCTTGGAAGACGCAATGTAATCTTTTAATTCTTGATAAACCTTAGTAGTAATAAATTTATAGTTTTCATCTTCTACTTCAAAGATATAAAGAAAAGAGTCATTACTTGCTCGGAAAAAAGCATACCATTTTCCGCATAATAAAATCTAACTGGCTCTAAAGTCGAAAACCATTTTTGTATTTGTTGTTTTGGCATATTCCCCCCCTGTTATTATTTACACTTCTTGAATTACAGTAATAATCATTGGTTTACACTCTGTCTCCCGATAAAAGTATTTTCCAAGAGATTCACGTACTTCATTTTTAATTTTTGTATAATCAACCCGATGATTCTCTTCGTTCGTATTTCTCTCAATAATTTCTTGAGAAACTCGCTTTGTCTCCGCTATCAAATCCAAATTATCTTTGACAAAAATAAATCCACGCGTTACAACCTCTGGCCCTGCCAAAATCTTTTTCGTTGCTCGATCTAGGGTTGCGCTGATAATGACAATTCCATTTTCTCCTAGCATTTCTCTATCTTTTAACACAAGTTCCCCAATATCACCTTGATTTTTTCCATCAATTAATACTTCATCAATATCGATGTGTTCCTTAGTATCTACAAGTTCACCATTTAGAAAAGTAACTACATCCCCATTTTGTTTTAATAAAATATTTTCTTTTTTAATACCAAGTTCTTCAGCTACTTCCGCATTCATATATTGATGACGATACTCACCCTTAACAGGAAAATAATACTTTGGATTCATTAAATTAATCATTAACATCAAATCTTCACGAGAAGCATGATGTAATAAATGTTTCTTACTAGATAAACAAACCGCATTGACATTAGCTTTCGCAATATCATCCATCACTAAAGCAAGTCTCTTTTCAATTCCTTCATAGCTTGGTTCGGTAATAAAAATCGTATCTGTCTCTTTTAATTTAATATATTTATCAAAACCACGGATAATTCTTTCCAAGTTCGCAAATGGTTTTTCTTTTTCATCAGAAATCAAAACAACTACTCCCTTGTCAGATAAATTCGATAAATCCCCAATTCTATCCTGATCAACAGTGAGATATTTTAACTCGATAGCTTTATGAATTAAATCCTGTAATCCTTTACCCATAACAACAATCTTACGATGAGTTTTCATTACTTCATTAAAAATCTCTTGTACCCGGTAAATATGAGCGGGAAGAATGGTTGCGATAATTCGATCTTCATTTTTACTAAGTACTTCACGAATAAAATCACTTACACGATTATTCGGTGAGGTGTGTCCCTGCTTTTCAGCATAAAATGATTCACAAAGTAGGCAAAGTACACCTTGTTTTCCGACATAAGCTAGTTTACCAATATCGGTTTTGTAATTACCCATCATTGTCGAATCAAAAACAAAATCACCTGTATAGACAATTGATCCATCCTTCGTATAGAGAACATAACATACCGCATCCGGAATAGAATGGGTCACACTGATTGGAAATATTACTAAATCATTACCAAAATCAATCTTAGCATGGGGGCGAATCTCTTTTAATCTAGCCCGTTCAATTCCTGCCTCTCTTAATTCATTTTTAACAATTTCCATTGTAAATTTTGTTGCATAAACACTAACTTCTGGTAACGCAAGTAACACATCGCTAATTGCGCCCATATTACTCTCATGTCCATGAGTTAAAAAAATTCCTCGAATCTTCTTTCTATTTTGAACCAAGTAATCAAGGTTCGGAATAATATAATCTACTCCTAACATCTTAGAAGTCGCAAATTTTAATCCCGCATCAAATACAAAAAATTGATTGTCAACATCGACAACATACATATTTTTTCCATTTTCATTCAAGCCACCTAAGGCTACTATCTTAATTTTACTCAAAATTCTCCTCCTCTTTTCTTTTTTGATATTTTTTTACTTTTTTCTGTAACAATAAACTATAATTGGCGTAATCCAATTCACTATCCTCTTTTTCCTGTTCAACATACTCTACAGGATCTAAACGATTAAGTTCGACATAATCCGATAATAAATTGACCATTTCCCGTTGTAATCAGTAAACTTCTTTTAACATTTGCCATTTTTTCTTAGTTATTTCTTTCGTCTTAAGACGTTCTGATTCCGTAACAAGAAAGTCCTGAACATTGATTAACATGGTATATTGGTTTTGAAATAGCGGGTCACTAAAAAAACAAGGGTTCAGAAGTCGCAAGAACCAAGCACTCTATTAAATATTCCCGATCCTCTTCGGCATATAAAGAGTACTTGCTTACTTTTTTTTCTAATTTTCTTTTGCTGTTTTCCCATAATCTACTCCTAAAATTTTAACGTGCGAGTTTTTCTAAGGCACTTCTTGCTGCTTCTTGTTCGGCTTCTTTTTTGCTATTTGCTGTACCAGTCCCATAAATAATATCATCAACACTAACTTGAACAGTAAAAGTACGTTGATGTGGCGGACCTTCTTCTTTAATTACTTTATACTGAAGTGTTCTTTGCTCTGTCTGAATAAACTCCTGTAAAGAACTTTTATAATCATGAAAAAAAGTAACTGATTCATCTTCAATATAAGGAACAATAATCTCTAATAGTACCTTTCTTACCGTATCATAACCCAAATCCAAATAAATAGCCCCCATAAAGGCTTCAAAAATATCGGCCAAGATTACTTTCTTGTACCTACCGCCTTCTAATTCTTCACCATGTCCTACTTTAATATAATTACTGAATTCTAAATCTGAAGCATAACGAAAACAAGCATTTTCACAAACATAACTTGCTCTAATTTTCGTCATATCGCCTTCTTTTTTATCAGAATGCCGATATAAATAATCACTAACTACTAAATCTAAAACTGCATCCCCCAAGAACTCCAAACGTTCGTAATCCGCTTTTAAATGCCGCTCATTAACATAAGAGGAATGCGAAAAAGCAAGTCGATATAAATCTTTATTGTTAGGTACAATTCCTAACTTTTGAAACAATTTATCCATTCTTCACCACTCTTTCCTTTTATATATTTTAAATAAGACAAAGTTCCAAATACATTTAACATCTTACTACAAAACTAAAGATTAATCAAGGATATTTATTAGGAAAACCTGATCTATGCCCATGAAAAAAAATGACGGAGCATTACTATTTCGTCATTTTATGGCTGAGCAGTAACCAAAAATTAATTATTTTTTCTCACTCCAAAAAATAAGAAAAAATATAAAGAGTAACAGTTCAGACTTAGACACTGAAAAAGAAGAGTAATTTCAAAGTTGCTCTTTTATTATGAAAATAATATTTGTTTATTAAATATAGCTTTGATAGATTCAAAAGGATTTATTCCTCTTTTTATAGAGGTCTTTATTAT
>CASFOW010000002.1 GCA_949296705.1 uncultured bacterium | reverse complement strand
GATATCATCACATTTATAAAGGTTAAAATTAATTTGTTATTTAATTGAAACGAGATATATTATCTCGGTTTTTGTGGTTACATACTACATAATACGTACGGTTGTTTGTGATAACAATTCAGGTATGACTTTCTTATTATATCAAAAAAAGAAAAGGTGCTGCTAGCCATAACCTAACAACAACCTTTCTATCCTATTAGCAAGAACGCCAAGCACCTAAGATGATAGCTAATAAAATGTATAAAACGATAATAATAACATAACCACTACCACCAGTAGCTTGAGTATTGCATGTATTTTCATGATTGCAAGCCATTATAAACACCTCCTTACACTAAATCCATGCCCCAAGAATAATTACTAATAAAATAAATAAAACTAATACAATAGCGGAACTTGATACGTAATTACCCATAACTTAATTCCTCCTTTTTTTGATTACTCATAGTATTTTATGGAAATAACAAAGAAAAGGTTCTAGACGATTAAGAATTTTAGATAAAATATTGTATTTTACATGGAGATTTGTTATGATAATAAATGTTTAGAAGGAGGACAAAATGAAAAAATTACTAATCAGTATGTCAACTATGCTAATTGTATTAGTTTTAGTAACAGGCTGTGGAAAAGTACCAAAGCTAGAAAATGGACAAGATGCTGTCGTAACATTAGAGGGTAATGATATATCTGTTGATAATTTATATAACGAAGTAAAAGAAAGATATGCACTGAGTGCACTAATTGATATGATTGATACTGAGATTTTAAATAAAGAATATGAAGACAGTGAAGAACAAGAAGAGGAAATCGAATCACAGATTAATTCATGGATTACTCAATTCGGAAATGAACAAATTTTACTTCAACAAACATACAGTGCTTGGGGAATTAATACCATGGATGAACTTCGCGATTACCTAACGCTACAATATAAAAGAAATCTTGCTGTAGAAGATTATGCTAAAGAAATTGTTACTGATGATGAAATCAACAAATTTTATGATGAAAAAATATTTGGAGACATCACAGCTAAACATATTTTAATCAAACCTGAAGTAAACAATGATATGACGACCGAAGAAAAAACAGCTGCTGAAGAAGAAGCATTAAAACAAGCAAAAGAAATTATTACAAAATTAAAAAATGGTGAAGATTTCGATGAACTTGCTAAAGAAAATTCTGATGATGAAGCAAGCGCTGCAGAAGGGGGAGCATTAGATCCATTTACTCATGGTTCTATGACCGAAGAATTCGAAGAAGCTGCTAAGAATCTAGAAGTTGGAGCTTATACAACTGAACCAGTCAAGACGGAATATGGATACCATATTATTCTAAAAGTAAGCCAAAAAGATAAACCAGAATTAAAAACCGTAAAAGATGACATCATCGAGGAAATTGCTAATGATAAAATGTTAGAAGACGCAACACTTCAAATTACCGCTCTAGAAAAACTAAGAGAAGAATATAAAGTAGAAATCCAAGATGATTCATTAAAAACACAATATGAAAATTACCTAGTTAATGCTAAAGAACAAGCAAGTAGTAGCGCATCATAAAATAGTAATGCCAAATAGATGGCATTCTTTTTTTGACAAAATTCACCAATTACAAATCACAAAAAAGATAGACAAAACACAAGTTTCATAGTATAATTTTATCGATTAGTTCTTGATCGTGATTAAAAAACAAATATAAAGAGAGGAGAAATAATGAGAATAAACAAACCTACAGAAACAAAAATTATTGTTTTGGGAGGTTTAGGAGAAGTAGGAAAAAACATGTATTGTTTAATGCATGAAAATGAAATTATTATCATTGACGCGGGAATTAGTTTTCCAGAAGGAGAACTTTTAGGAATAGATTACGTTTTACCAGATTATACCTTTTTAAAAGAAAATCAAGAAAAAATTAAAGCCTTGATTATTACGCACGGACATGAAGACCATATTGGTGCGATTCCTTTTTTATTACAAACAATCGAAATACCGGCAATTTATGCACCTAATCAAGCAAAAGAATTAATTGCCTTGAAATTACAAGATCGAAATATTCGTTATGATCACTTATATGCTTATAATGATCAAACCAAATTAAAATACAAATATTTTGAAATTGAATTCTTTAGAACAACCCATTCTATTCCTGATTCCCACGGAATCTACTTAAAAACCCCCAATGGCACTGTTGTGACGACAGGAGACTTCAAATTTGACTTCACGCCGATTGGACCAATGGCAGATCTTCATAAAATGGCTGAACTAGGAAAAAGAGGTGTCGATCTACTTATCAGTGATTCTACCAATGCATTAAATGAAGGAATATCTGCAAGTGAATCCAAAGTAGATAGTGCGCTTACCGATATTTTCGATCAATATACAAATAATCGAATTATCATTGCCACCTTTGCTTCTAATATTTACCGTCTAAAACATATCGTAGAAACTTGTTATAAACATAATCGTAAAATATGTGTATTCGGTAGAAGTATGGAAAATAATATTCAAATTTCCATAAATGGTGGATACATCGATCATAAAGAACTATTCATTAATGCGGATGAAGCGAATCATTTAAAACCAAAAGAAGTAACTATTTTATGTACTGGTTCTCAAGGTGAACCTTTAGCCGCACTATCACGAATCGCCGAAGGTACACACAAACAAATTTCCTTAAGACCAGATGATATCGTCGTATTTTCTTCTTCCCCTATTCCAGGAAATGCTTTAGCTATCTCAAGAACCATTAACAAATTATATTTAAAGGGCGTTAAAGTATTTACGAATAGTACTTCTGATGCGGACTTACATACATCAGGACACGCAAATGAAGAAGAATTAAAATTAATGATTCGCTTATTTATGCCAAAATATGTAATGCCTTTTCATGGGGATTACCGAATGTTAAAAAAACATGCCAATATCGCAATTGAATGTGGAGTACCTAAAGAAAATACTTTCGTTATCGAAAATGGGGAAATTTTAGAAATGAAAAACCACGTCATCACCAAATCGAAAGAACGAGTTCCAGGCGAAGATATTTACGTAGATGGAAATCGAATTGGTGAGATCGGTAGTGTCGTTATCCGCGATCGAAAAATTATGTCTAATGATGGTATCCTTGTCGTCATTGCAAATATTGATGTCGAAAAAAGAAAACTATTGATTAAACCAAACATTACAACTCGTGGCTTTATCTTAGTCAATGAAAATGAAGAACTAATTAAAGAAATAGAGATACTAAGTGAAAAAATAATTCTCGATCGTTTACAAAATAGTAAAGAATCCACAAATGAAATAAAAGTAAAAATCATCAGTGAATTAATTACATACATTGAAAAGAAAACAGGTAGACGACCAATTATCCTACCAGTCATTATTGATGTTAAAAAAAATGAAGTCAAAAATGAAACCAAAAAAGAGTGTTCAGTTTAAGTTAAACACTCTTTTTATTTTAGCATCGTTTCTACTTCAGTTGTGGAATTAGGCGTTACCTTTTCTTGACTCCATTCACTCCACTCGCTCCAAATCGTTTCTTTACAAACGTTGTAACAAGTTTGACAACACTGTCCTTCATCGTTCGTCGTATAACCACTTGGGCAAACGCCAGTACTAGAAGTAATACACTTACATAAATATGGATCACATTGTACAGTTTTAAAAGTAGCGGTTCGATAACGATAATAAGTTCTACCAATGATATCTTGAACAATAATAGTTCGTGATTTTTCTGTAAAATTACCCGCTTTATCAAAAACAGAATAAACAAGCGTATACTGACCTTCCTTTGAAGTATCGATCGTATCAGGCGTAACTGTATAATCACTATTTAAACCAGAAAGATTATCGGATGCCTGAACACCATTACGAACAGAAAAATTAGAACCCATTTGAACGGTAGTCGATGATTCAAAATCAATCGTTGGCGGTTCTTTATCAATATTAGAAACCGAAATCACATTTTCTTTACTCTCACGTCCATTTATATCTTTGACCTTAACTAAGAAAGTACCATTACGATTAACGGTCAATTGATTACCTTCTTGCCATCTTCCTTCATATAAGTCAATACCTTCTACTCCTTCTTCACCTTCTTGTAGTACACAATCCATACATTCAAAATAATAAGAAGAAACTTTACTATCCTCAGTCTCAACAGTTAAAACAACTTCTTTACTTGTCCAATCTTCAGTGGATAAAACAACATTAGGAAAATCAATTAAAGGCCTACTGTCTAAATAAAAATATAATCCAACTCCTAAGCCGATAATACCTAGACAACAAACACCAATAACGATATATAGAATTTGTTTTTGTTTTTTATTAGAAACTCGCTTTAAAATTTGCTCGTCATTATACATAAAATCACGCTCCGTATAGGATAAATATACCATAGAATAGAAAAAAAGTATAGAAAAAGAAGAGACTATCTTGCCTCTTCTTGCGCACGAACTTCCCGAATAACTGTAACCTTAATCGTACCAGGATACTGCATCGTACTTTCGATTCTTTCCTTAATATCACGGGCTACTCGATGAGCAGTTAAATCATCAACTTCCTCAGGTTTTACCGCAACCCGTAACTCACGCCCAGCTTGAACAGCATACGTTTTTTCAACACCAGGAATATCATTACCAATTTTTTCTAATTGTTCCAACCGTTTAATATAGTTTTCTAATGAATCATTTCTAGCACCTGGACGAGATGCGGATAAACTATCAGCAATCGCAACAATTACAGAAATAACAGACGTTGACTCTGTATCCCCATGATGGGAAGCAATCGCATTCACAACAATGGAATTTTCATGAAATTTTTTGGCTAAGTCAACACCGATTTCAACATGACTACCTTCTACTTCATGATCGATAGCTTTACCAATATCATGTAATAAACCAGCTCGTTTAGCTAAAGTGACATTTTCTCCTAATTCGCCTGCTAGAATACCAGATAAATGGGCAACTTCAATCGAATGTTGTAAAGCATTTTGTCCATAACTTGTTCTAAATTGAAGCTTACCAACAATCTCTACTAACTCTGGATCCATTTTGGTAATCCCCAGTTCAAACAAAGCATTATTTCCATATTCAATAATCTTATTACGCATATCTTTACATACTTTATCGTATAACTCTTCAATCCTAGTTGGATGAATTCTACCATCTTTTAATAAAGTTTCTAAAGTAACACGGGCAATTTCCCTTCTTAGTGGATCAAAACTAGATAACACGACAGCTTCAGGCGTATCGTCGATAATTAAATCTACTCCCGTAATCGCTTCAATCGTTCGAATGTTTCTTCCTTCACGACCGATAATCCGACCCTTTAAGTCATCATTTGGCAAATTAACTACCGTAACGGTTTGTTCGTTAGCGACATCTGATGCAAATTTTTGCATTGAGCTAACCAACATTTCTTTTGCTTTACGATCAACTTCTAACTTTGCTTCATTTTCTGACTCTTTGATATAAGCCGTAATTTCTTTCGTCATCGCCTCACGAACTTTAGCCATTACCATTTCGCTAGCCTTATCTTTACTAATTCCAGATATTTCGTGTAATAAATCTAGTTGCTGTTGTTTTATTTCTTCCACTTTCACCTGTTCGTCTTGGATTTCTTTTTGCTTATCAAACAACTTATTTTCACGTTCGTCTAAAGTAGACTCCCTCTTTTGATAAAGTTCGTCTCTTTTATCCATATTTTTTTCACGCTGAATCAAGCGTTCTTCTGAATCTTTTAACTCCGCTTTCTTCTCTTTCAACTCTTTTTCATAATCTAATTTTAATTTATGAATTTCTTCTTTTGTCTCTAAGATAGATTCACGTTTAGTCTTTTCAGCTTCTTTTTTTGCTTTTGCAAGTAATTCTTCTATCCGCTTAGAAGTATTATTTTCTCGAAAATAATTAACTATTACACATAAAATAAATCCTAAAATTAATCCAACAACCATAGGTAAAATGGAGAGCATTATTGGGTCCATGACCACACCTCCATTTCTGTATGTACAATTTATAAAATCATAACATCTATCTCTATTGTAAAATTAATAGAAAAATAAGTCAAGAATTTATCCGAGCTATTCAAGATTTTAAAAATTGTTCTTATGAAAGAAAAGGAATAAAGAAAATTTTAGCTATAATCTTTTTTCTCTTAACTAGTCATCCTAAATAGTTTATTTCTATAAATAAGTATGTACACTTTACACAATTTGACACTAAAAGCAAACTAAATGTAAAATAATGTCGTATTTAAAAATCAAAGCTTAGCCGTCAATAGAACTCTAAAAAGTAAAGAAAAACAGCTAGATAGTTTCTAACTGTTTTTCTTCTCAGGCTGGCTAATTCCATAATATTCACGGATTTGTTTTTCGATATCATTAGTAATATTCGAATGTTCTTTTAAAAATAACTTGACATTTTCTTTGCCTTGACCCAATTTTTCACCATGATAGGCATACCAGGCACCGTTTTTTTCTAGTATATTCGCATCTGTTGCTAAATCAAGCAATTCTCCTTCATGAGAAACACCTTCGCCATACATGATATCCACAACTGCACTTTTAAATGGTGGCGCAACTTTATTTTTTACTACTTTAACTGTAGTTCGATTTCCCACAATACCATCGCCTATTTTTAATGCTTCGTTGCGACGAACCTCCAAACGAATAGAGGCATAGAATTTTAAAGCCCTACCACCCGGAGTCGTTTCCGGATTACCATATGCAACGCCTACTTTTTCACGTAATTGATTGATAAAGATAGCGGTCGTTTTAGTCTTACTAATCGTACCAGAAAGTTTACGAAGCGCCTGGCTCATCAATCTTGCTTGTAAACCTACATGAGAATCTCCCATATCGCCATCAATTTCTGCTTGAGGTACCAAGGCGGCAACAGAATCGATAACAACAATATTTACTGCTTCACTTCGTACTAATGCTTCGCAAATTTCCAATGCTTGTTCTCCTGTATCCGGCTGAGCAAGTAACAGCTCATTGATATCTACTCCTAAGTTCTTTGCATAAACAGGATCTAATGCATGTTCAGCATCAATGAAAGCCGCTCTCCCTCCTCGTTTTTGAACTTGAGCAATCGCATGTAAGGCAAATGTTGTTTTACCACTAGATTCTGGACCATAAATTTCAATAATTCTTCCCTTAGGATATCCACCTACACCCAAAGCAATATCTAAAGTTAAACTACCACTTGGTGTTACATCCAATTCCATATGCTTGTTTTCCCCAAGGCGCATAATAGCCCCCTTACCAAATTGTTTCTCAATATCGCTTAGAACCTTCTCTAACGCAATATCTTTCGCATCATTTTTACTCATAAAACCCTCCTATATTTGGCATATATATACATCATAGCGCATTTTTTAGAAAAAAGCAATACTTTTCTCAAACAAATGTTTTATAATAAAAAAGTAAACAAAAAAGAGAAATTGCACTAACCAATTTCCCTTTTTCACACCCTTTTACTTTTCAAATATAATTTTCTTATTTAATGAATAATACTGTACCATCGAAATCAATGACATTAATGTCGCAAAATAAATTAAGAATAAATCTACTCTAATATTAATTAACTCAAATGGCATGTTACTAAAGAACAATAATACCATTCCCGTCATTAAACTAGCCGTTTTAATTTTTCCTGATTTAATAGCAGCCACTACTTTTCCTTTCGATGCAGCTTCCATCTTAATCGTATTAACGACAATGTCACGAGCAACAACGATAACCGGTACGATTGGACTAATTAATCCTTCCGCGGAAAAAATAATTAACACCGGATTAACCAACATCTTATCCGCAATCGCATCCAACATTTTACCAGTATCTGTTACTTGATTATTTTTACGAGCAAGATAACCATCCAAAAAATCCGTAAAACTAGCAATCAAGAAAATTACCCCAGCAACAATATAGCGTAAATCCATATCGATTGTCGTACGAATAACTGGAATAGAAATACCGATAGCTTCAAATGGAAACATTAATAACGTCATGACAACAATAGCAAGTATAATTCTAAGTACAGTCAACTTTGTAGGTAAATTCATAATATATACACCTCTTCTTTACTACCCATCAATTCACTAGTTATAGCTTCTTCCTTATCCATGAATTGAATGATAACAAATACGATGATCAAAAGAAAAAATAAAAGAGCAAGTCCAATAATAACCGGTTTTAAATTCCAATTCTTTTTACTTTTAATCCGCGTATAAGGAGAGGCAATCTTAGTTTTTTCCTCCTCTTGTGGCGTCTTAGCTACCCTTGCTTCGATAATATCAGTAAGTGAAATTTTAGACGTATGTTCAAACATAAAATCGTTGAACTCTTCCATTACTTGTTCGATTTCAACACCCAAATATTTGGCATAATCCTTCACCAATTCTCGCAAGGTAAAGACATCTTTAAAAGCCCGAACATTACCCTCTTCTATATTTTCCAGTTGTAATACAGACAGATTTAAATCCTCACTAGCTTCTTCTAGACTGACTCCATTATGAATCCTAGAATTCTTAAGAAACTCACCTATCTCCTTCACTGAATACACCTCAATCTATTAATAATAATACTTTATAAGCCATGTTCTGTACCTATTACTAGGTGGCAAACATTTATCTACCGATTTCTCAGTCCTCGATTTAGTTTTTATTTCCTCCTCGAAGCTCCCCTACCATTATTTGGGTTTCTCACTCGTGGGGTTTACCGCGTTTCACTCTTTTATTTCTAAAAGAAATCGTCACTGTGGCACTTTACAACTACTATATTCTTATCTTACGACTTAGAACACCTCGTCGCCGTTAGCATCTTAGCTACCCAAGGTTATTTTTTCCCTTGGCACGAACACGAAAAGCATTACAGCTTTTGTGAGCATGGACTTTCCTCTATTTCTTTTAAGAAACAGCGTTTGCCCAAGTATTATTACACATCTTCTTCCTTAGATTCGTCCTCTTCTTCTTCATCAAGTCCAGAAGAATTTCCTTTTCCATACACGATTTTTTCCAAATTAGAAACTCTCCTGATAATATCAACATTCGTAATTTCTTTATCCTCAGATTTCGCAATATCGATACTCATCTTCACATTACGAAGTTCTTGTTTTAAATTCATAATTTCACGCATTAACTCTTCTTTTTCTTTTTCAAGAGTCTTAATGATTTCAAAGAACTGTTCATAATCCCCAATAATCACATCTAAAAAGGCATCTACTTCTTTTAATCGATAGCCTCTAGTGTCAATTTTAAACTCTTTTTCTAAGATATCTTGGGGTGTTAATGAGATTTTACTTTGTACCATACACTTATCACCCAATCCCTTACAACTCTATTATCACAAATTTATATTAAAAAGTCAATAAATAAGCATGCTAGAAAAAAGAAACGACTAAATCAATAACCATTCCCATTGTACTAACTATCTTTTTGAAGTATAATTAGTACGAGGAGATGATAAAATGCCACAATGTATACAATGCATAAATATGGACTTAAATGATAAAAACAAGTATGGAGATGCCTTATGTAAAGATCGAAATCGCTATTACGACCCTTATTCTTCCGCATGTAGTAATATCGAATATGCCGATTCAAGTCTAAAAAACCGAGAAGACGAATACAAAAAAGGATCTTCTTGTTGTTACATCACTACAGCGGTATGTACTACTTTAGGTCTAGATGACAACTGTAAATACCTAAAGGAATTAAGAAGTTTTAGAGACAACTACATGATGAAACATCAAGAATATATTCCTCTACTAATTGAATATGAAGTAATAGGTCCCATCATTAGTCGTCACATTAAACAAGATAAAGATACTGCTCAAACAATGCTAGAAACCTATATTAGTAAAGCAATAGCCCTTATCCACCAAGAAAGCTATGAAAGCGCAATTGGAACTTATAAACTCATGGTAGAATACTTGAAAAACAAATATAATTTGACTAACTTAAGTATCGATATGAATGATATTGATTTTAATGCAATAAGCCAAGAAGATTTAAATAAAGAAAAAGTAAGAACCCTATCAAAAGAAGCTAAACTACTTAGAACAAATTAAACGAAGTCAAAGCACAAGATAACGGGCATAAACTAATCTTGTACAACCAAACGTTTTTTTGAATCAGGATAATTTATTGATCAGTTGGGTAAAGCCGAAACTGATAGCTTTTATACATATTCATGTTGTCATTTTCCCTTCTGATGTCCTTGATTAACAAAACTATAACAAACAAATGTATGCTAATCAAGTAAATTACAAAATTTTCTTGTTTTTATACCTTTCCACCCTTATATGTTTTAACTTTTTACAAAGCAAATTCCTAGTATATGAAAAAGCAAACACCCTATTTTAAAAATACGTTTTATCTTAAACTGTAACTAACGATTAAATTCTGGTAACACTGACTCCCCTTCCTCAACCATACAACTATTCTTATACTTTCTAGTATGAGTAACCAACTTAATATAATTCATTTTTTCTTCCATCCGAGACAATACTTCTATCACATCTAAATAATTCATATAATCACCAATTATACTGTACTACACTTTTTTAAAAGAAGAAACAAATTCGACAAAACTTCTAAAAATTTGCAAGTAAACAAAAGAGTTTTTTTCTGATAAATATGGTAAATTTTTCTTATCTATAGTATAATAAACCATAGGTGAAAAAATGAAGGTCCAAAACGAATTACAATTACTATTAAATCAAAAAAACATCCAATATGGAAATCGTGGTACCAGTCTAGAAAACGATATCAATTTATCAAATAAATATTATATAGATCAAAAACAAGCCTATATCTACAAGAAACCAACTCCCATAAAAATTAGTAAAGTAGATTACCCAAGTAAGCACAATAAAGTAAGTAAAGTCACCATCAGAGAAGCCTACTTCGAATCTCCTTCAACGACAGATTATAACGGAATATACAAAGGAAAATATATTGATTTTGAAGCCAAAGAAACCCAAGATAAAAATCTGTTTCCCTTAAAAAATATTCATAAACATCAAATCGAACACTTAAGAAATATTACTTCTTGTGGAGGCATCGGTTTTCTAATCGTTAGATTCACCGCTCATCAAAAAAACTTTCTTTTACTTGCTAAAGATTTATTTTCATATTTAGAAACATCAAGTCAAAAATCAATTCCACTTAGCTATTTCGAAGAAAAAGGATACTTAATAGAAGAAAGTTATTTACCAAGATTACCTTATTTAAAAATCATAGATAAAATTATGGAGGTGTCATAAATGGCAAAAGCAAAAAACAACAAAAAAGAGACAAAAACAACAAAAAAAACTACTAGTGCCAGTAAAGCAGAAAATAGAAATTTTATGCTTATTGTATTAGGTGTTATCCTCGCCTTATTAATTGTCAGTTATTTTATTATGGGGCTAACCCTAACCATAGTACTAGGTGTAGGAATTTTAATCATTTTGGGAATAGCTAGAATCCTAGATAAAATTAAAAATAAACCTAAGCAAAGAAAAATATTTAATATTATTTTAATTATTTTCTTAACTATAGCCCTATTATGTTGTGGCTTAATGATTGCCTTCTTTGCATACATTGTATACGAAGCACCAGAATTTAATATCGAAGAATTAAATAAACGGGAAGCAAGTATACTTTACGATAGTGACGGAATAGAAAGAGCAAGAATTGGATCAGAACTAAGAGAAAATGTTACCTACGATGATTTACCAGAAGTTTTCATCGATGCCCTAATCGCAACAGAAGATTCCAGATTTTTCCAACATAATGGTTTCGATGCCCCTCGTTTCTTAAAGGCAAGTATTCAGCAAGTACTAGGTAACAGCAATGCTGGTGGAGCTTCTACTCTATCCATGCAAGTAGTAAAAAATACCTATACAGACGCTACTTTAGATTCAGGTATTAAAGGAATCATTCGTAAATTTACCGATATCTACTTAGCTGTATTTAAACTAGAAAAAGATTTCACTAAGGAAGAAATTATTGAATTCTACGTAAATAATCACGAATTAGGAAGTAACTCTTTCGGTGTAGAACAAGCATCCCAAACCTACTTTGGAAAAAGTGTCAGTGATTTAAATCTAGCGGAAGCCTCTCTACTAGTAGGAATATTCAATGCTCCTACTGCCTATAGTCCAATCTACCATCCAGATAAAGCTTATGAACGTAGAAAAACTGTTTTATCCCTAATGGTAAGACATGGCTATATTACTCAAGCAGAAGCCGATGCCGCTAACGCAATCCCAATCACTTCATTGTTAAAGGAACAATCTAAAGAAGGAGCTGCGTATGCAAGCTATATCGATACAGTAATTGAAGAATTACAAGAAGTACATGGTATTAACCCATACACAACACCAGTTGAAATATATACTAATATGGATAGTGAAAAGCAAAAAGCAATCGATGATATTTTTAACGGAGTAACTTATAAATGGAAAGACGACAAAGTACAAAGTGGTGTTGCCGTTATCGATGTCGATACTGGAAAAATTGTTGCTGTCGGAGGTGGACGCTTCAAATCGAGTCCACAAACAACCATGAACTATGCTACTCAGGCAGAAAAACAAATTGGATCAGCCGCTAAGCCAATATTCGATTACGGTCCAGCCATTGAATATAATAATTGGTCGACCTACACACAGATTGAAGATGCGCCATATACTTATTCAGATGGAACAGCAATCAACAACTCTGACCGTAAATATATGGGATGGATCAGCCTTAGAACTGCTCTTGCAGAATCTAGAAACATCCCAGCCTTAAAAGCATTCCAATCTGTAGATAATCAAAAAATTATCGAATTTGCTAGAAACTTAGGTATCGAACCAGATGTACAAAATGGAAAAATCTATGAAGCCCACTCCCTTGGTGCTTTTGATGGTACTACACCAATGATGATGGCGGCCGCCTATGCTGCCTTTGCTAATGGTGGTACCTACTACGAACCATTAAGTGTCAACAAAGTCGTTTACCGAGATAATGGAGATGTAGTTAACTTCCAAAGTGAATCACGCCGTGCTATGAGTGACTCAACAGCATATATGATTACTGATGTATTAGTCACTTCCGCAACAACTGGTTTAAGTAGTAACGCTAAAGTAAACGGTGTTAATATGGCAGCTAAGACTGGTACCTCAAGTTATACCGATGAAGAAAAAGAAAAGTTTGGCTTTCCAGGTGATGCCGTTAAAGATGCTTGGGTAGTCGGATATGATCCAGAATATGCGATTTCCCTATGGTACGGTTATGAAGATGCCAACTATGGATACAATACCAATATTCAAGCTGTAAATGGTAGAAGTAGCTTGTTTAAAGCAATTGGTAATGCCGTATTTAACAAGAATGGCCAAAACTTTGAAGTACCAGATAGTGTCGTTAAAGTCGCAATCGAAAAAGGAAGTAGTAATCCAGGAGCCCTTGCTAGTAGTAATACACCAGCTGATCAAATCACTTACGAATACTATAAAAAAGGTACTGAGCCTACAGAAACATCTTCTAAATACAACAAACTAGATACCCCTACCGGATTAAAAGTTACCTACTCAGAAAGTAAACAACAGATTTCTATCACTTGGAACAAACAAACAACACCTACTGGAAACGATAGTTACGGTCCATTCGGATATAACGTTTACTATGGAAATGTCCTTTTAGGATTCACCACAGAAAACAAATATACTATCGATGCCAACACCAATATTTCAGGAACTTATCGAGTCGTTGCGACCTTCCAAAATTATAGTGCTAATCAAAGTGAAGCAGCTGTATACGAATTCAAATACGAACCAGCAGATGAAGATAAAGAAGACAATGAAAATACCGCAGGTAACGAAGAAGAAGTAATTGACGAAAAAGATATTTCTATCTTCCCAAATGGAACAAATCCACAAACGATAAGCGCCACTTCTATTTATACCGATGTTAGTAATCCTGTAACACTTAGAATCGGAAATACCATTATTCCTACTAGTCAATATACTGTAAAATCAACTTATAAAGATCCAACCGGAAAAGTAATTTCAAATATTAGTGGTAGCGCAGAAAATCCACTAGCTAGTGGAACTTACATGATTACTTATACAGTAACTTACAAAGGAAAAACATTAACGAAAACCGCAATTAGAAAAGTAATTGTTCCATAAAAAGGGCCTCTCATAACGAGAGGTTTTTACTTTCTAAAAAAAGAAAAAATGAGAAATCAACATAAATAAACAACCGGAAAAAAAAGAAATATAAGTTAACCTACTATTCCGATAAGACAAAGATTCTGGTAACAACTCAACAAGAGCAATATACATCATCAAACCACCAATAAAAGCATATAAAACCCCCATCATCACATCACTAACCAAATAAGAGAACAAAAGAAAAGCAAGAAGTGCTCCTATCGGTTCAGAAATAGCGGAAATAAACGTATATTTTAATGCTCTTTTACGGCTACCAGTACTATAATAAATCGGAATAGAGATACTGATTCCTTCCGGAATATTGTGTAAGGCAATCGCTATTGCCAAATGAATTCCTAACTGAATATTCTGATTAGATGTAATATAAGTAATCATCCCCTCTGATTGAAGTTATCAGGCATCACGCTTATTCTAAATAAAATTTAACTCTTTAAAGTTAAAATAAATATCAATATTTCCATCTTCGTGTATGGAAATATTTTTAATTAATTTTAATATTAAATCTCTAGTTGGATATCTATCTTTAAATTCTAGAACTTCTTTTTTTATTGTCTTAAATGTATCTTCATCTTTATTTATCTTCTCTAAATATTCATTTATTTCATTAAGTTTATTCTTCTTTAAAGAAATTTCTTTATTAAATTTCTCCTGTATTCTTTGATACATTTCATCAGTTATTTTATTCTGTAATTTATCAATATACATATTATCTAAATTATTTTTAATATTATCCAGTTCAATTTCTAATTTTTGTTTTGCTTTAGTATAAGTATCTAATATATTATTATTTCTGTATTTTTTAAGTATTTCTGACTCTAATTTATCATTGCTAACTAAATATATTATTTTCTTAATTTCATTAGCTACGCCATGTTCTAAAGTGTCATAATCAAATCCATGAGCAGTACATAATCTAAAATCTTTATTATGCTTTCTATAGTAATTACAAACTGTTGTACTTTTTCCATTAGCACGTCTTGCTCGAATTCCAATATTGTGACCACAATCAGCACATTTTAATAATCCATCTAATAAAAATGATTCTTTTTTATCGTTTCTTTGATGTTGTTTTGGTAATAATGATTGTACTTTATTAAATGTATTTTTATCAATAATAGCTTCGTGAGTATTTTCTACGATTATCCAATTTTCTTTCGGATTACAAATTATTTTACGATATTTGTAACTAAGTCTAGAACGTCTATTTTGGATCATATCCCCAGTATATAATCTATTCTGTAATATCTTTTTTATCGTAGTATTGCACCAATATCCATAAATATTTCCATTATTACCATTTCTAGTAAAATTTCTATTTCTAGTTATAGAAAATGTTGGTACATTCTCATTATTAAAAGTATCTCTTATCTTATTAATTCTAACACCACTAGCGAACATATCAAATATTCTTTTAACAATTGGTGCTTCAACTTCATCAATAACTAAATGATTTTTATCATCTGGATCTACCTTATATCCAAATGGTGGACACCCACCAACCCATTTGCCTTCACTCTGCATAGTATGAAGTGCTGTTCTAATTTTTTTTGACAAATCTTTAGCGTACATATCGTTTAATATTGCTTTAAAAGGTGCGATATCATTATTAGAATTATCTAAAAAAGTATCTATATTATCTGTTAGAGCAACATATCTAACATTATGCGCTGGAAACCATTTTTCTACATATTCGCCAGTACCAATATAATCTCTTGATAGTCTTGATAAGTCCTTAGTAATAACCATATTTACTTTACCATTTTCAATATCTTTTAACATTCGCATGAATCCAGGTCTATTAAAATTTGTACCAGTATATCCATCATCAATGTAAATATCTACCAGAGTGTATCCTTGTTCTTTGACGTATTTAGTTAATAATATTTTTTGATTTTGAATACTTTCGCTTTCACCTAAATTGTCATCTTCTTTAGATAGTCTTATGTAAATTGCAACCAAATATTCTTTTACTATATTTCTTAAAGTATTATACATTTTTCCTCCTTATTTAAAAGAAATATAATATTGGTCTATATTTATAATAACGCGCTTTAACCAAAATTACAGCCCATTTCTTTTTTGTTTTTTAAATAATTTATAATAGCTTCTATTAATAAATTTTCTAATTCTTCATTATCATTGTCATAAAATAAATTAAATTTTAATTCTTGTTTTATAAAAATACCCCCTTTATCTTTTTTACTATCTAGTTAAATCTATGTGAAAGTGTAATCATTTATTTATAAAAAAATAGCTATAGTTAAAGCTATCAAAATTAGAAAAAAAATAAAAAATTGTGTCGCAGTTTCAGTCATAATTAAGACTCAAAATGGACAAAGTTTAAACCATAAAAAACAGCATACTTTAAAATTTAAGTAAAGCAGGATAAACCTGTTTACAAAGAACTAGCCAGTGGCTAGTTTTCCCTTATTTCATAAAGGTTTAACAAAAATACAAGTGTTTACACTTGCAAATGTTGTTATACAATCGTTTACTTTGGAACCCTTATATTATAAGGGGTGTTATACAAACGTTATACAATTTTTTTATGTTTTTTTCGTGATTTCCAACACAATTTTAACACTTTTTCGATAATTTTATAGCCGTATTTATGGCTAAGTTAAGACACGAAATTATAAATTTAAGGGGTTCTTGAATACGAAAAAAAGTACCAATCACAGCGCCAGATTAGTACTTTTAGATATAATTATTTCATATTCTACTATATTGTATCACAACAATATCAATAGTCAATATGCAACAAATGTAGTAATAACTATGCCAAAAATGTTGTATAAAAATTCATCTAGGCCTTATTTTTAGCGTGTTTGTTTGATGAGATACTTTGATAGATATTTGTCTATTGACTAATATATTTAATTTTTAACTATTAAAAATCAACAAAAAAATGTCGTTTTAATGGTATAATATTTACGAGGTGTTGTAATGGAACAATTGATGCTAATTTCAATAAAAACAAAATATGCAAATCAAATATTTAATGGAACAAAATTATATGAGTATAGAAGAAAAAGTATTGGAGAAAAAAATTATAATAAAAAAATATTTGTTTATTCTTCGGAAGAAGAAAAAGCCATTGTAGGATACATAATTGTAGAAAAAATCCTTGAAGGAGATATTGATTATATATTAGAAGCTACTAATAATAAAAATAACGATGATATAATAGATTATTTTAATGGTTGTGATAAATGTTATGCTCTTAAAATAGCAAGGGCAATTAAATTTAAAACTCCAATTTATTTAAGTGAAATAAAAAATATAGAAAAAAATTTTGTAGTGCCACAATTTTATCGTTACATAAAAGAAAATGAATATATATATGAAGAACTTAAGGGAGGAAGAAACTTATGAAAACATATAATATGAAACTATTACCACAATATTTTAATTATATAAAAAATGGAACAAAAAGATTAGAATTAAGATTAAATGACGAAAAAAGAAAAGACTTAAAAATAAATGATTTAATTATTTTTGAAAAATTAAGTGATGACATCGAATATCTAAATACAAAAGTAAAAAAAATATATAAATATAATAATTTTAAAGATTTAGTAAATGATTTTGATATTGAATTTATTGCTGATAAAAGTATAACAAAAGATGAAATTCTACATACATTAAACGAAATATATACAACAGAACAACAAGATAAATATGGCGTACTAGCAATAGAAATAGAATTGATTTAAAGGAGGAATTAATAATGAAAATAGATAATATTAAAAATTATATTTCAGAAGCGAATCATGAAAATTTTATGAAACTTGCTGATGAAATATATGGACTTACGATTCAATTAAATGGTACATATCCGGGTTATAAAGAATGGTTTTATGATAAACAAATTAAAGGATGCTTAACACCGAATAGAAATATAATCTTTATTAAAAACGAAGAAGGAAAAATTATTGCGTTAAGTTGTTTAAAAAAAGCTGAAGAAGAAAAGAAAATATGTACGTTATTTGTTTCAGATGAATATAGAAAACAGGGACTTGGAAGTTTATTGTTTGAAGAGTCAATGAAATTTCTAGAAACAACAAAACCATTAGTAACCTTCTCAGAAGACAAATTACCTATGCTTGAAAAAATGGTTACAAAATATAATTGGGAATTAACAGAAATAGTTGATGGAATATATAATAATGGTATAAGAGAATTTTGTTTTAACGGACAACTAACTAATCGAAATTATAGAGAAGAACTTATTGAAATATTAAGAAAAATAAGGGATAAGGCAAAAACTGAACTTCAAGATAATGATACAATTGAAAAAATTACTATTAGAAGATAATAATTAATAGAAAAACTACC
Organism: uncultured bacterium; assembly: GCA_949296705.1. Taxonomy (GTDB): domain Bacteria; phylum Bacillota_I; class Bacilli_A; order RF39; family UBA660; genus Alloscybalousia. The sequence continues at coordinate 3,112 of CASFOW010000002.1, read as the reverse complement.
AAAATAATAATATAAATTATGATTGGTAGTTTTTTATTTTAAGCCAATATTATATTTCTATCGTGATACATAACAACTACAATCTTCCGGAATATTATGTAACACAATGGCTAAACAAGAAAAAAGTCCTACTCGATACAAATGATCATTTCCCTGATTAGAACTATTCAAATCTAAAGAAGGTAAATAATGATTTAATCCCAAAGAAAATAAAGCACCAAGCCCAAAAAACAACAATAAAATTAATAAAGCTGCTAAAACATAATAAGAAGTAGTTAAAAAAGAAAATGAAGTTGGTAACAAATCAACAATCGAAATCATCATCATAACTCCACTCGCAAAGCCAAGAGAAGAAATTAACACTTTCTTAGAATAATGACGATTAAAAATTAGAAAAGTTCCTACTAAAGTCGAAAAACCGGCCATACAAGTAATCAAAAAAGGCTTCATATATTTTTCCTCCTATAACATTACTAGTATATGAAACCTTTTTTTATTATAGATTATTTTTTCTTATGCATATAACTACATACTTCCCGCATCTTACATCGATTACATTCAGGCTTCATTGCCTTACAAAAATACCTTCCAAATAAAACCATTTGATGATGGCGCCTAGCCCAATTCTTTTTCGCATATAGTTTTTGTAACTTCGCTTCAACACTTCTAACATCATCACTCTCGTTACAAAAAGCCAAACGCTTACTTACCCGTTCAACATGCGTATCAACCGCAATAGCTGGATAATCGTAAAGATTAGATAGTACCACATTCGTTGTCTTTCTTCCAACACCAGGCATCTTCTGTAAAGAAACCGGATCATTAGGGACATGACCATTATACTCTTCTAACAATACTTCCGCAATTTTTTGAACAAATATTGCCTTTTTATGAAAAGTACCGATAGGTTTTAAGATTTCCGCTACTTCTTCTAAATCCGCAGTAGCTAGAGCTTCTAATGAAGGATAGCGTTCAAATAATACACGAGTAACCTGATTAACCCGTTTATCTGTCGTTTGCGCACTCAACACAACCGCAATCAACAATTCATAATCCTTACTATACTCCAATTCACAACGAGGATTAGGAAAAAGTTCCTCTAAATATTCCTCAAATAACTTAACTTTGTTCGCTTTCCTCATCATCAAACCAGTCATAATCAAACAACTCCAACTTCTTGCTTTCTTTCTTTTCCTCTATCAACCGCGATTTTGCCTTTTCAACATCATCACTTGTCTTATACCCTTTCTTTGTCCAATCATATAAAATTTTATCCATATAACGAAGATTCGTCACACCATTAAAGACGGTTTCTTTTAATGCTGCCAACACTAAGTCTTCACTAACTCCGCTTTCTAACCACGATTTAATAATTTCATACTCAATCGAAGTAAGAGGTCGGGCAAACCCTTCCTCTATTTTCTCATAAATTGTTTTTACTACAACCGGATCCTCTTCATTAATTTCATCGATCAAAAGCTTGGAAATTTTCTCAAAAAATCGTGTCAAAACAATATACTCTTCCCGAATTCCTTTTTCATTTTTCACAACATCGAGACTGACCAACCCCTTTTCACTAAGATCATCACTAAACATCATCACATCTTCTAAAGATAAATTTAAATCCGCCCCTAACTTTTCAGGATTAAATACAATTCTCTCTCCTAGATTCATCAGATAAACCAAAAACATAAACTCCTCTAAAGATAGAGAAAACTTATCCCGTAACTGAAACAAGTAAAGAGGAACAACAAAATTTCCTTTTTTCAACAACTCTAATAATCGACTAGACTTCATTTCTTCCTCCTCTTTTTGCAATCTATTATATAATTAATTTTAGAAAAAGTACACAATTACTGTGTACTACGATAAGTTTCAATAATATAATCTAAAAGAACTTGATGATCATTCGTTAACGCTAAATCCAAAATTTTATTTTCTAAATCATCCATAATTTCTCGAATATACTTACCTGGTGCCTTTTCTAAAACTTGGGCAATTTCTAGGCCATCAACCGCTATCTCACTACGACTTTTAATTGGTAAAGTACTATACTGGTAACTGACATCTTTTTTAGAAATCCCTTTAATCGTCGCAGCCAAACTATTTACATATAATCCATATTGATAAAGAACCCGATGATTTAAATTATTTAACTTTAAAACCGTCTGAATATTCTTAATTAAAGATTTTTCGTTATTCGTAAAAGGATAAAGACCAACTACGTCTAATTGAGCCCAGACACCAACTAAATCATCTAGTAAAACGACATCTTTTAATTTAGGTAGTTCTAACTCCTGATCTAAACCTAAATCAAGCAATAAACGGATACCATAATCAGCATATACACTAGAAAAAATCTTATCTAATTCTTCTTTTTTTCGTTCATAAGAAATATCTTTTAATAAATGCTTAGTCCTAAATATAGCTATTTTAACCTCTTCACTCAAACGAAAATTCAGTACGGTCGCAATTCTTACCGCTCTTAAAATCCGAAAAGCATCCTCAGAAAACTTTAAGAAACTATCACCTACTGTATGAATAATCTTTTCTTCTAAGTCTTTTTTTCCATGATAAAAATCTAAAATAACTCCATCCTTATCCATACATAATGTATTGATTAAAAAGTCCCGTCTTCTTAGATCTTCACGTAAATCATTAATGTATTCAAACTCTAATGGTTTACGATGTTGATAGTAAGTATATTCTTTACGAAATGTGGTAATCTCGAAACGAATATTTTTTACGTTGACGGTTACTGACCCATATTCTTCTCTCGGAAGGCAAGCATCTTGAAAAAGTTCACGAATATCTTTCGGTCTCGCATCAGTACAAATATCTACGTCAAGGGATTCTATCCCTAGTAAATAATCTCGTACGAAACCTCCGACAATATACGCTTTAAAGCCGGCCTCCTCAATCTTATTCAATAACTTGAGCGCTGTTTCTAACAATTGTACCACCCTAATCCTATTATACCATGTATACTGTAAGAAGTAAATTAACGAGTGAAATATTTGTTAGTTTATGATAGAATATCTTCCTATTCTTTCTTATAAGAAAGAATAGGAAGATTCGTGTTTGAGTTTGGGCAGATTGTACCAAGGGTCTT
>CASFOW010000001.1 GCA_949296705.1 uncultured bacterium | reverse complement strand
TTAGGCTCGCCATTATAAATTAGTTTTACTCCTCCAGTTTCTGTTGTTCTTACTATCTTCCAACAGAAATTGGCAAACTTAACATTATTGTTTTCTACATCTCCTCGGTAATACATAATCGGATTAGGATTACTCTCTGTTCCATGTAATGTATATAGTCCTTTTCCATTGGTATCACTTGATATTTGAGAAAAATCAATTCCAGTATCTGATGCTACATAAGTACTAGCAATATTATCTAAGACTGCTTCTTGTTTCATTAGATTAGCTAACTCTACAGGAGGAACAACAAGTGAAATTGAATATCCTTGTTCTAGTACTAAGTTTCTACCTGACAATCCACCTTGAACACCAAATTCAATAGTAACAGACGAATTATTATTATTCTTTATCTCAATAACAATACTCTTAATCCCACTCGTAGGAATAGAACCTGTCGGTAAGTCTTGACTACTTGTTTTGTTACATTCAACAATAACTTGTTCCGTTTGTTCACTTGTCAAGGGTTCTATAATTTGATAATACAATTCATATTCTGTATCTTTCGTATTCATACTCGTAATCTGAAGAGTAACTGTTGTACTAGAGTTTCCAGTAACAACAATCTGATTATTATTAAGACTAGGAGAAGTAATTGTATAGGTAAGATTTACCCCTTCCAAATATAAAGCATCCTTGTTCTCCTTAGATTCTTTAAAGTACGAATAAGAAGAATTAGCTAAACATAAACATAAGAAAACTCCTAAGATAAGTAAATACTTATACTTAGGCTTCCAGATAAATTCTAATTTTTTCACTATTTACACCGATCCTTTTCATCATAAATTCTTTTCCTATTTCTCTATTTTCTACTATAGTTTCATTTTATCATTTCTTGAGTTGTTCGACAAGTAGGAAATATAAACTAATCAGCCATTCATCATCCCTTCAAGTTTTCCAAACAAATAATCTAAAGTATTCTGAAAGGTTTTTCCGATTGCATTAGATAACTTTAACGATAACCTAGATAAATTATTATTATAAGTTTCTTCTTTGTTGATTACATAGTTTTCAATATCAATCGGTTTATTTTCTTTCACATCTTCTTCAAACTTTTTAATCTGTTCTTCTGTTAAAACCATTTGGTTCCTGGCTTGATAATCAATATAACCGGCATTAGAGGCACTATATAACCCGACAAAAAGAAACACTAAAGTAAAAAAGATAATTCTAAGCACATTATTTTTCATATATCTCCCTCTATATATTCTGCTAACACGGTAGAAATCGCATCTGCTGTATTTAACACCTCTTCAATCGTATTTTCCGGACCTCCTACTTCAAATAAAATTGTATTCTTATCAAAATCTTGATTATATACTCCATTTACTCCTTTTCCTTCTTTTTTATAAATTCCTCTAGTAATACCAGGATACTTTTCTTCTAACATATTATTAATCGTAGTAGTTACCGTTAAATTTTCTTGGTAATTGGGGTTTTCCAAACCAATAATAAATAAAATCTTTGCATAACTTTTTCCATTAATTGTCGCAGTAGAAATATTTCTTGATACTGAATCCCGATGAAGATCAATAAAATATTTAAGAGTAGGATTCTTAGTTTTCGCATCTTCCATTAATAATTTTGTTACTTTATAGCTAGAAGCATAATTCCAATTATTCGTTTGTAAAAAAGCAGATACATCATTTTCTTCAACAATAGTAGGAATACCTTTATCATTTAGTTTTTCTCTGATAATATAACTTAACATCATCACATTGGGTGTAACATTATAACTTTCTTGATTTTCTTGTTTATACTCTTCTAGTTGGTGTGTATTATATAAATATACAATAGGCTCCGTTACTTCCTTTTCTGGGTATGGATCTTCTACATATTCACTTCCTGTAGGTTGTTCTAATTCATCACTAGAATTATCACTATAATCTTGATAAGAATAATTATTCTTAATCATTTGAAATGGATTCTTTAAATCAATCTGAAAAAGTGAAAGAACAGAATCTAAAAAGTTCTTTTTTTCCTTCTTTTGAACAGTAAAATTAGGATTACCTTCTGCCAATAACAATCGTACAAATTCACTATTACTGATATTTTTTTGATTAGATATTTTGCTCATAGTAAAAGAAAAAGATAAACCAAATATTATTAGTAATAGACAAAATCTAAATAAATAGTTTTTCTTTTTCTTTAATTTTCTTTTTTTCGTTTTATCACCTACTTTTTCTATACTATAACAGGTTCTAAACGAATTATATGTCGAAATTTTTATGAAGTGAACAATTTATACTATTCGCAATTACCGAGGATACTTTTTCCATTAGAAAATCAATTTCTTTAGGCGTTACCATCATATTATAGCCAATTGGCGATAGTACTTCAAAAATTAGTTCTTTTCTTTCTTTTTCAGTAAGTAAACCGATATGACCAAATAACTCTTCTTTTTCTTGTTTGTTTAATTCCCCATTGAACTCTCGGTAATCTCGCTTAGTAATGGGAATAAATTTATTCTTATTTAAGTTTGCTTTATTGTAAGCGAAATGCTTATAGAAATATTGAATTGTATCACTAACTATAGTAATTGCTTCAATTACTGTTGGAACTCCAATAGAAATAACAGGTATTCCTAAACTTTCTTTATTAATTTCCTTACGATTATTGCCAATTCCACTTCCTGGATGAATCCCACTATCAGTCATCTGAATCGTTTTATTAATTCTATCTAATGAAGTAGAAGCCAAGGCATCGATAACGATTAAAAAATCAGGTTTGGTTCGCTCAATGATACCTAAAATCATCTCACTACTTTCTATTCCGGTTGTTGCAAGAACCCCAGGCGAAAATACAGAAACATTTCGATAATCATTTGCTACTTGTACTCCAGGTGTATCAAATAAATATTTGGTAACCAATATCTTTTCAATCACTCTTGGTCCCAACGAATCAGGAGTAGATTCCCTATTACCTAAACCAACCACTAAACATGACGCATCCGGAGAAATATGTAAATATTCTAACATTGCTTTTAAATAGCGGGTAACTATTTCTTCTACTCGTTTTTGATTTTCCTTATCAGTTACATCAGAAAATTGAACAGTTGTATATTTACCTTTTTTCTTTTTAAATTCATTATCTTCATCCTTAATCACAATATCGACAATCTCTATATCTTGATCCTTTTCCCTATGAAGATCTATCTTTTCCTTATCATATTCTCCAGTATATAGATCAATTAATAAATCTGTTCTTACTTGGTAATTTTTCATATCAATTTCTTTATTCACGGTATCACCTATTTTTATTCTTTACTAAACTAGAAATTTTATGTCAAAACTTTATATTTATCTAATTATCAATAAAGAATTAACTCAAGATACAAATTATCTAGAAAAAACATAACTTTTATTTGCTTTTTTAGGAAAAGTTTGTTAGAATTAAACTGTTATAAAAGTGAGGTGAAAACATGCCAAATATCAAAAGTGCGAAAAAAAGAGTGATCACAAGTGCTAAAAGAAAAGAACAAAACAATGTTGTAGAATCTAGTATGAAAACAGCAATGAAGAAGTTCGAAAAAGCCGTAAAAGCAAACGATAAGGAACAAGCTGAAGTAGAATTAAATACAGCAGTAAAAAGAATCGATAAAGCAGTTTCAAGTGGCTTAGTACATAAAAATAAAGCAGCTAGAGAAAAATCAAGATTGATGAAAAAGAAAAATGAAATGGAGTAAAAGTTTTACTTCTTTTTTTATTTTTCGTTTGTTATAATAATGAGTATAGGGTGATGATATGAAAAAAATAATAACTTTAGTACTCTTAGTAGCAATCTTCTTAGTTACTATCTTCTATAATCAAGAAATTGTTGGTTTTATTGTGGATAACTTCTTAACGACAAAAAAAACAAACAGTGTTTTAACCAATAATGAATATGCTAGTAATCGCGATTATCAATTTATTCAAATTACAGATGATTTTACCCCTCACAATAAACAAGATATCTTAAATATTTATTATACAGTGATTAATTCCGGAATGACTGATTTTGTCTTTTATTGTCCTGAGGAATATAGTGAATGTATTAATGATGTAAATTATATATCGAATAATCAATCGTTGCTTTCTAATATCAATAACTTTGTTCAAGTTTATAATAGTTTCAGTCATATCGAAACTGAATTCGATAGTTTAGGAAAAGTTCAAGTTACCATACATCATACCTATACCAATGAACAAATCAATGAAATTGATGCGGTTGTTGATGAACTAATGACTACTTTATTTACTCCGGAAATGACTGAAGAAGAAAAGATAAAAACTGTTCACGATTATATTATCAATAATACTAAATACGATAAAGACAGAAGTGATAACAAAATAAAAAAATATCATTCTGATATCGCTTATGGGGCATTAATTGAACATTATGCAATCTGTGGGGGATATGCGGATTCGATGAAAATCTTTTTAGATCGTTTAGGGATTGAAAACTTTAAAATAGCAAGTGAAAATCACATATGGAACTTTGTCAAGGTAAATGGAAGTTGGTATCACCTAGATTTAACTTGGGATGATCCCGTTACTGATACTGGAGAAGATATCTTAGAATATGATTACTTTTTAATTACAACGGATGAATTATTAGAAAAAGAAAATGATCAACATATATATGATAAAAGTGTTTATATTGAAGCTTCTTAAGTAGAAAAAAGAGATGATTATTTATTTTTCATCTCTTTTTCTAATGTATCTTTGATAAAACTTGTCACGACATGATTATCTTTAATCATATCTAATATTTCTTTAGGAGAGGTTGTATCTATTTCTCCTACTCTTGTGTTATTCGCACCATCCATACTAGAATTAGATAGGCCAGTTTCTTTTCGAATAAATTGATCTTCTTTTCGTAAATTACTCATACTACTTTTGGTTTCCGTTTCATGTTTATGACGGGCATCTTGATTTCGATATCTCCTATACATAAACCAAAAATACAAAAAGCCAGATAACAAGAAAAGGAAACTATAATCAAAATCAACGAATAACATTGCGAAAAAGCCAACTAACTCAACTAGGCAAGACATTCCTACTAATTTAGGCATATGGATAGGTATACTACCCATGACTTCTTTTGTTCTTGCGTTAACAGCAACATAGTGAAGAATTTTTTGATTTCCTTTTATTTGTTGATAACTATATAACCAAACTGGTAAATACGCGGCTTGCCACTGGGAACCTTTAATAGAAAGTTTTTCTTCTTGCCAACGTACCCCTCGATCATATTGTTTTAGTGTATCGTTGGCATCAAATCTTGCGACATCTTGAGCTTGAACTTGTACAAACTTTTCTAATTCATTAACGTTAGTATCTCTTTTTTCTGAAGTATACCCCCGTAAATAATTAGCCTCATATTTGACACAATTTTCGGTATCGAAGGGCATAATGGCATTGATTACATTATTCGTCTTATCTTCACTTTTTTTGTTTCTTCTATCTGAACTTGATTCTATTGTTAAACCACTTATGGCTAAATCAAATTCTCTTTCTACATGATACAAATTAGCATCATAATAGACTCTTCTATCGTCCCCACTACCTCTAGTATATTCCCGAACTAACTCCTCACCTTCACCACTAAATTTAGCATGAGAATTAATATCGATAATCATATAAGGAAAGTAAACCCCCATAATATTGTCTGTGGTAAACTCGGCTTTAAACTTCGGATTAGCAAAGAATTTTCGTTTAGATACAAAAGCTTCAATTTGTTTTTTAGCTTCTTCTTTAGTAATTTTAAACGGTAAGACTACATCAGGAACACTACCGTTAGGAATCTGTTCATTAATGGATAGAAAATTTCTACACCAATGACATCTGGCTTGTGTAGAAGAATTTGTATCGATAACTACTTCTGCCCCACAACTACTACATTTTAACGTAATAACATCTTTAGTATCTGCTTGAATATTACTAGCTCCTGATGCGACTACTGTTCCCTTTAGTTCACTAATATTTTCCTCTAAACCTTCTACTTTTTCTGGTTGAAACTCATATCTACAGAAATTACACCGTAGTTTTCCATTATTCTCATTTAGAGAAATATCCGTTGCGCCACACTTAGGACATTTTACTTGACCATTTTCTTGATGATTATCGGTCTGAACAATTTTTACGTCTTGTTCTTTATCCATATTAAATTCCTAGTAATTTATTTTTAGCCGCATCAAAGTCAGCTTGAGTAATAACACCAGCATCGAGTAATTTTTTCAACTCTGTTAATTTTTGATATGGATCTTCTGCTTGTTGTGGTTGTGGGGTAGTTGAAGCGGGATTAGGTTGTGAATTAGTTGCGCCCATTTGTTGTTGAGGCTGTTGATTCACTTGAATAAATGGATTAGTAGTAGCTTGTTGTGGTTGATTCATTCCTTGCATCATGCCACCAGCAACGTTCATTCCCATACCCATGAAGGCCATTCCACTTCCGCCACCTGTCTCACCTGCTGCTTGCATACCACGAGCAAGAGATTGTTGCATAAAGGAATTGCCACGTGCTCCACTTAAAGCATCGGCTTTCTTAACATCACTTAATAATTTCTTCGTATCTTCATCGTACTCAATCGCAAGAATAGCCGTCTTAACAATTTCAAGACCACGATCACTCTTCCAATGATAAGCATCTTCTACGGCTTTACTCATCGCTGCCGCAAAACCAATCTGATCGCCTTGAATTTTACTAATTCGATTGCCTTTACTTGGATCATTCGTATAATTAGAAAAAGCTGCCGATAATGTTCCTACCACTTCATTAAATAGCTGTGTACCTGCATCACTATCCATATCGGCTAGATCAAATACTGGTGCATCAGCAACCAAATACTTAGTAGGAACAAAATTCTTCACAAATAAAACGGGATCAACAATTTTTAATGAATATGTTCCCCTTGTTACTGCCCCAACTTGTGCATTTAAATAAGCATCATCCCAATAAATTTCTGATTGCGTACCAAAACGATTATTAGGAATTTCTTTTAAATTCACATAAAAAGCAAGTTGTTCACTACCTGGCTGACCACCAAACTTAAACCTATCCCAAGATTGGCCAAAAGTAGAAGATAAAATACCATCGCCCGAAAACATTGATTTAGAATTTGGATCATCACTTCTAAATTCGAATCCACCGGCTTCAGCGATTACGCCAGTAATTTGACCATCCTGCATTGTGATTAAAGCAGTGCCCTCAGGTACGATAATTTTACTACCATTCGTAATAATATTATCTGAACCTTTTGTATTAGAGCCCCGATCATTATTAGTACCTTGTGGTACTGCCCTAAACAAGGCTGCTGTTTCTGAAACTCCTGGCATAGGAATATAGAAATCCTTCCATTGATCAGCAAATGCACCACCTAAGGCACCAGAAAATGCTTTAATAAAACCCATAATTTTTACCTCTTTCTGTACTTAGTTTTTTGAATAGAGACTATTCCTATTCTCTTTCATTATAGCATAACCCTTTTGAAAAAATAACTGTTTTTTCAATAATTTACATAATAAAGAGCCACTCAACTAGGAATGACTGTTTATTTTTCTATATTCTAAATATTTAAATAAAATTAAGCCAAGAGATAAAGGTAGAATAAAAATACAGATACCAATAAAGACGTATAGACCATTTAGTCTAGTTCCTACTACTTTTCTTGATAAGTTTTATATCCTAACATATTCAGCAAGTTCTTTAAACGAAAAAAGATATATATGAGACAAAAAACTCGATATACATTTTTTCGTTCTTATCAGAAGAAATAATCTAAGCTTCTTTTAAACTGTTTTCATTCAATAGAAAATCATAAATACTCATATAAATAATTCCATTATCATCCTGCCATTTAATAAAATGATCATAAACAATAACTATTTTTTTAAAATTATCTCCTACATTTAAAAGAGATTGTAATTCCTGTTCTTTCTTATCCTCGCCCTCTATACTATATGCGGATTGAAGGTAATACTTATCGCTACCCTTATTGACTATAAAATCAATCTCTAACTGCTTATAATTTTTTTTATTATTAATCATATTACCTCTTTTTTCAACTACACCCACATCAACATTAAAGCCTCTTCTTCTAAGTTCTATATATATTATATTTTCCATAATATGTGTCTTTTCTAATTGTCTAAAATTAATTAAACTATTTCTAATCCCAATATCTACAAAATAATATTTAGAAGGTGTTTCAATATATTTTTTCCCTTTTACATCATATCTTTTGGATTTTTCAATCAAAAAAGCCTCCTCTAAATATTTTAAATAAAGTGCTATTGTTTTATTCGTAATATTTCTATTTCCCTTACTAATAAATGTATTATATAATTTAGTTGGATTAGTAAGAGAACCAATACTTGATGATATTATTTCTATTAAAGTTTTTAATTCTTCATCATTCCTTATATCGTTTCTTTCAATTACATCATTAATATACACATTATCTTTTTGAAAATTCAAATAATCAACTTTTTGTTCAGTTGTTTTAAATGTTGTAATTAAGGGAAGTCCTCCATAAATTATATATTCATCTAACCCTTTTACTTCATCACCATCATACACTGACATGAATTCAGAAAAGCTTAAAGGATAAACTCTCACTTCATCACCACGCCCTCTAAATTCAGTAATTATATCTGAAGATAAAAATTTTGAATTACTTCCTGTTACATATACATCCAAATTTGATTTTCTCAAAAAACTATTTAACACACTTTCAAAATTATCAACTTTTTGTATTTCATCTAAAATAATATAGTAAGTATCATTATCTACTACTTTGTTCATGACGTATTCATAAAGCTTTTTTGGATTAGTAAATTCTTCATTTTCTATAGAATCTAATTCTAATTTGATGATATGATTTGCATCAACACCATTTTTTAATAAATAATTTTTAAAAATCGGGTCAAGTAAATATGATTTACCATAATGTAAATCTTTACATTACGGAAATAATGTAAAGTTTGAAATAATGTAAGGTTTAAAGAAAAATGCTTTAAAACAAAGCACTTTAATAAAAAAACTTTACATTATTTTTATTTTAGTCAATAATACTTTCTCGTGGTAACCCCACAGAGAAAGGAGTTCAATTATGAACAAAATTAAAATTGATGAGTGTATTACTCAAATTAAAAAAATCATGAAAGAAAAATTATATTCTAAGGCAACAATAAAAGAATATAATAAATACTTTGATGATTTCTTATCTTTCTGTAATGAAAGAAATTATGAATATTTTAAAGAAAGGATAGGTTTAGATTATTTAAAGGAAAGGTATAATTTTGATATCAAAACATTAGTTAATACTACAAATAATCATCAAAAATTCAGTATTCCATTGAGAATTATAAGAATGATTAGTACTTATAGTTATAATCAGACATTTGTTTCTAGGTTTTCAAGATATCATGAATCTATTGAAAAAAATAATTATTGGGAACCTATGTACAATAATTTTATGAATTATTTGAAAAATGATTGTGATTATAAAAAGTCAACTATAAAACATAAAGAACTAACAGTAAGATCAATGATAAATATAATCATTCAAAAGAAAATTGATACATTAGATGATATTAATGCTAAAAATATTGATGATATTATATCTCAATTTATTCATGAAGCTCCAAAATCTATAACTCATAGAATCGGAGAAATGAAACAGTTTTTTTCATATTGTTTTAATGAAAATTTATGTAAAAAAGATATATCCTTAATAATTCCTAATATTAAATCCCCACATTCTACTCATTTACCTATTAGTTGGAATATAGAAGATGCTAAAAAATTATTAGATTCTATTGATAGAGATAATCCAGTCGGAAAAAGAGATTATGCAATATTACTTATGGCTTGTAGACTTGGTTTAAGAGCTATTGATTTAATAACTGTAGAATTATCTGATTTTAATTGGGAAACTAAAATAATTACTATAAAACAAAAAAAGACCAACCATACTATAACTTTTCCATTGTTAAATGATATTGGTTGGGCTGTTATTGATTATATCAAAAACGGACGACCAAAAACAAGTGATAAAAAATTATTTATAAGAAATATTCCTCCATATAATGGTTTTTCTAATTCAACTGCTTTAGAAAGAATTTTTAAAAGTCGAATGGAAAAAGCTGGAATTCCGATTCCCAGAGATAAAAAATATGGTATCCATTCATTACGTCATACTTTAGGAAGAATTTTATTAGAAAAAGAAACGTCATTACCAGTAATATCACAAATATTAGGTCACCAATCAATTCAGTCAACAGAATCATATCTTCATATAAATATGAAAGGATTAGAATCATGCCCACTTGATCCTAATAGAGTATTTGATGAATGAAGTATACATATAAAAGTGTATTTAAAGACGTTATAAAAGAATTGATTGATGAAAAACATAATTTGGGTTTTAAATATGAAACTATGGAGTGGAAATTAAAAGAAATTGATTTACTGGCGCTTAAATTAAATATAACTGAAATAAAAATAACTAAAGAATTTGTTACTATATTTATTAAAAGAAAACCAAATGAATCTAAAATAAATATTATCAATAGAGTAAGCACAATTAGAATTTTATCGCAATTTTTAAACAGAAAAGGTTTTAAATCTTATGTTATTCCCTCATTACCTAAAGGTAGTTATCAAAGTGATTTTATCCCTTATATTTTTTCAGATAATGAACTTAAAAACATATTCCAAGTATGTAATAATATTGATTTTAATAAATTCCCTGAAAGAGAAAAATATACAATAATATTGAAAATATTATATAGTACAGGTATGAGAATCGGAGAAGTAGTTAAACTTAAAGTCAAAGATATTAATTTTGATAATAATACATTTTTTATTGAATGTGCGAAAAACAATAAAAACAGATTAATTCCTATACATCAAATTATCATTGAACTTATTAAAAATTATATTGTCAAAATGAAAATATTTAATCAGGAAGATTATATTTTTTCAAATAAATGTGGCAACCATATAGATATATCAACGGTTTATGAATATTTCAGAAGAATATTATGGAAAGCTGGTATTCATCATAATGGTAAGGGTCCAAGACTTCATGATTTTAGGCATACATACTGTGTTCACAAATTAAAACAATGGGTTTTAGAAGGTAAAGATGTAAATGCTTTATTTCCATATTTATGTGCTTATATGGGTCACGCTGATACGAGATGTACAGAATATTATTTAAGATTAACTACTGATTTATATCCGGATATAATTACAAAAACAGAAAACTACTTCAATGGTGATAAAAAATGAATAAAAACTTTTCATATTATTTAACTAAATACCTAATTGAATATTTATCTGGAGAAAGAAATTTAAGTACTAATACTATACAATCTTATCGCGATACTTTTAAATTAATGCTAATTTATTATAAAGATATTTTGAATATAAACCCAGAAAAATTAGAAATTAAAGATATTAAGGGATTTTTCAAAAATAAATCTTACAATTTGACAAAATAAAAACAACGACCTAAACTTATTAATAAATAGAAAAATACAAGGTAGGTCGTTGTTAATATGAGTATATCACAAAAATTAGAAAATGATTACAAAAATATAGTTGAAAATATAAAAAAACTTCCAAACTCTATGGAAAGAGATCTAATAATAGGAACTTTGGTAGAAGATTTA